>NZ_VCKZ01000301.1 GCF_005889745.1 Actinomadura geliboluensis | reverse complement strand
GCCTTGAACTGGGCGGGCGGCGGGCCCGGCGGCGGTGGCGGCGGCGCGGCGGGCGGCAACTGGCCGACGAAGTCGCGGGGCTGCGCCGGGACGGGCGCCGGCGCGGGCGCGGGCAGCGCGTTCCCGCCCGGGGTCGTCGCGGGCGGCGGCGGGGCCGGAACGTCCTGGGAGGTGTCCGGCGGCGACCCCGTCACCGGCATCGAGAACATCCGGGAGTGGTCGGGCGCCGGCTCGTCCACGGACGTGCCGTCCGCCGGCGCGACCGGCGGCACGGCCGGAGCCGGGTAGTGTCGGTCGACGCGGGTCTGGTCGGTGATGGTGGCTTCGAGGTGGATCCGCCGGGTGAGCTGCACCAGCTTCACGGCGGTGGGGCGCTCGGCCGGGTGCCGCGCCATCGCCGACCGCAGCACCGGGAGCAGCGCGTCCGGCACGCCGTCCAGGTCGGGCGTGCCCTGCATGATCTTGTAGAAGATCGATTCGAAGGTGCCGGAGCCGAAGGGGGGCCGGCCGGTGGCGGCGTAGGCCACGGTCCCGGCCCAGGCGTGCACGTCCGACGGCGGGCCCGCGTCCTCGCCCTCGATGATCTCCGGGGCGAGGTAGCCGGGGGTGCCGATGACCATCCCGGTCGCGGTGAGCCGGGTCGCGTCGGCGGCCTGCGCGATGCCGAAGTCGATGACGACGGGCTCGCCGTCCACGAGCATCACGTTGCCGGGCTTCATGTCGCGGTGCACGATCCCGGCGCCGTGGATCGCCGACAGCGCCGCCGCCAGCCCGACGCCGAGCCGCTGCAGCCCCGGCCCGTAGATCGGCCCGGCGTCCTCGACGACCTCTTCGAGCGTCCGGCCGGGGACGTACTGGGTCACGATGTAGGGCTGGTCGGCGGTCACGTCGGCGTCGAGGATCTCCGCGACGTGCGGGCTGTGCACCCTGCGCATCGAGTCGACCTCGCGGGCCAGCCGGCGGCGCGCCGTGGCGTCGCCCGCGACCGCGGGCCGCAGCACCTTGATGGCCACGTTGCGCCCCTCGGCGTCGGCGCCGAGGTAGACGACGCCCATGCCCCCTTCCCCGAGGGTCTGCAGGACGCTGTAGTGGCCGATTCGGTCCCCGGACGTGACGGCTCCCTTCATCGTTTCCGAAACCCTACCCTCGACGCCGCGGACGGGCGGCTTCCGACGACGTCACGCGGCCACCCCGTCACGGGCGGTCACCGGCCCGCCCCGCCGGGAGCGGTGCCCGGCGGGCCCCCTGCCGGGCCCTCTGCCGGGCTTTCCGGCGGGTTCCCCCGCGAGCGCGCCCGCGAACCAGCGCGCGGACGGGCGCCGGGACGGATCGCGCCGCAGCGCCGCCCGCAGCAGCCCGGCCACCGGGGCGGGGACGCCGTCCAGGTCGGCCTGGCCGCGCAGGATCCGGAAGCACACCCCGTGCAGCGAGCCGCGCCCGAACGGCGGGCGGCCCGTCGCCGCGTACGCGACGGTCGCCGCCCAGGAGAACACGTCCGACGCGGTGGTGGCGCGCTCCCCCTCGATCAGCTCCGGGGCCAGGTAGGCGGGCGTCCCCACGACCATCCCGCGCTTGGTGAGCTGCTCGGCGCCGGCCTCGTGCGCGATCCCGAAGTCGATCAGCGTGGGCCGGTCGCCCAGCACGATGACGTTGCCCGGCGACACGTCGCGGTGCAGCACGCCCGCGTCGTGGACGTCGCCGAGCGCGAGCGCCAGCCGGCGCGCGAACCGGGCGAGCCGGTCGCCGCGCAGCGGCCCGTACGCCGCGATCAGGTCGTTCAGCGGGCAGCCCGGCACGTACTCCATGACCACGTGCGGCCGCTCCGCGGTGATCGCCCCGTCCAGCAGGCGGGCGACGTGGGCGCTGCGCACCCGCGCCTGCGCCCGCATCTCCCGTGCCAGCCGGTCGATCGCCTCCTGTACCCCCGTCAGTTCGGGTATCAGCTCCTTGACCGCGACCTCGCGGCCCTCGGAGTCCATGGCGAGGTACACCACGGCCGTGCTCCCCCGGCCGATCTCGCCCAGCAACCGATACCCGCCCAGTCGCCGATGCGTCCCCATGCATGCTTTGACGCCGGGAACGGGGGCCGCGTTCCCGCGGGACCCGGTCGGAACGCGGTCGGAACCGGGGCCGGGGCTCAGCCCTTGCGGGCGGCCTGGCGGGCGCGGCGCTCCTCGCGGCGGGTCTCGAACTTGACGGCGGCGGCGTCGAGCTGCTCCAGGAACTCGCCCAGCTCCTCGCGGGCCTTCTCGCCGTCGCCGGACAGGTCGGTGCGGTCGAACACGCCCCACTTGCGCAGCACGGGGACGAGCACGTCGTCGTGGTGCAGCCGCAGGTCGTAGATGCCGGCGTTGGCGATGATCACGGACTTGCGGAGGAAGCCGTCGATGCTGTGGCCGGGCATCTGGAAGCCCTTCACCACGTCGGTGATCGCCCGCATCGTCTCGTTCGGGGCGGCCTCCAGCGCGGCGGCCATCAGGTTCCGGTAGAAGATCATGTGGAGGTTCTCGTCCGCGGCGATGCGGGCCATCATCTGCTCGCAGATCGGGTCGCCGGACGCCTTGCCGGTGTTGCGGTGCGACACGCGGGTGGCCAGCTCCTGGAACGACACGTACGCCGAGCCGTGCAGGAACGAGTCGCCGTGGTCGGCCTCGTAGCCGGCCTCCATGTGGTGCATGCGGGCGCGCTCCAGCGCGACCGGGTCGACCGCGCGGGTCACGGTGAGGTAGTCGCGCAGGACGATGCCGTGCCGGTTCTCCTCGGCCGTCCAGCGGTTGACCCAGGTGCCCCAGGCGCCCTCGCGGCCGTAGACGGTGGCGATGGCGCGGTGGTAGCCGGGGAGGTTGTCCTCGGTGAGCAGGTTGACGATGAGCGACTCGCGCGCCTCGACGCTCAGCTTCGACTGCTCCAGCGACCAGGGCTCGCCGTCGAGCGGCCCGTCGTAGTCGCGGCCCTGGCCCCACGGGACGTACTGGTGCGGGAACCATTCCTTGGCCATCGAGAGGTGCCGGTTCAGTTCCTTCTCGACCACCGGCTCGAGGTCGTGCAGGATGCCGGTCTGGAACTTCTCTGCGGGGGTCACGGACATGCGGTTCCTTCGCTGGGACGAGGTGGACTTGCCGGACGCGGGCCGCGTCCGCGGCTCGATCGGTGCGCCCAGCAGGCCGTACACAACCTACTCAAGCGTAGGTTCGATCGTCGCCATTGGCCGTGACCCCCGTCAAGTCAGCACCGCCACAATCAACCCACGGGAAGTTTTGTAGACCTGAGCAAAGCGGCGCGGCGTCAGCGCGTGTCGGCGGCCTGCTGCCACATGCGGTTCACGGCCGCCCTGAGCAGCGGTCTTGGCACGAGCTTCAGCGCCGGCATGGCCGCCTTGTACTGCATGCCGGGGACGCACAGCGCGCGCCCGGCGGCCACCGCGTCCAGGCCCGCGCGCGCCACGTCGTCCCGGCGCAGCCACAGCAGGTTGGCGGGGACGTCGTCCTCGGTGCGGGTGAAGCCGGGGCACAGCGCGGTCACGTGCACGCCCTTGCCCGACACCTCCGCGTGCAGGCTCTCGGAGAACGACGCCACGTACGCCTTGGAGGCCCCGTAGGTGGCGCTGCCGGGCGACGGCGCGAACCCCGACATCGAGGCGACGTTCAGCACCCCGCCCCGGCCGCGCTCGACCATCCCCGGCAGCGCGGCGTGCGTGAGCCGGACGAGCGCGGTGACGTTCAGCTCGATCTGCGCCAGATGGTCGTCCAGCGGCAGCTCCGCGAACGCTCCAAAAGCGCCGTACCCCGCGTTGTTCACCAGCAGCTCGACCGGGTCGGCGCGCAGCCTCCCCTCGACCTCGGCGCGCTGCGCGGGGTCGGTGAGGTCGGCGGCCACCACCTCCACCGCGACCCGGTACCGCTCGACCAGCTCGCGGGCCAGCCCGTCCAGCAGCTCGGCGCGGCGCGCCACGATCACCAGGTCGGCGCCGCGGCCGGCCAGCAGCCGCGCGAAGCTCTCCCCGATGCCGCTGGACGCGCCCGTCACGAGCGCGGTTCGGTACGCGTGTCGCATGGCGGCAGATGCTATCGACGGAACCGCAATGACCCCGGCAGCACACTCGAAAACAGAAGTAACGGTTAACCCTCACTTACCGACGTGCGCCGCGGGTCGCCGCCGGCGAACGCGGGCGGCGGCAGCATCGCGGACGGGTCCTCGCCCGCGACCCACAGCCCGACCACGAACGCGGCCGCCGCCTCCAGCAGCCCGGCCCGCTCCAGGCTCCCGCCGTCCATCGGGACGCAGCCGAGATCCGCGACGAGCGTCCTGACCGCGGCGAGCGCCTCCGCGTCGTCCCCGCACAGCGGCACGCCGAGCGGCCGCCCGCCGAACTCCGGGGGCTCCATCCGCCACACGCTCTCGTGGCACAGATTGAACGCCTTGACGACACGCGCGCCGGTGGCGTCCGCGACGCGCCGCGCCGCCGAGGGGCCGCCCGCCGTCTTGAGCCGCTCGAACGGCGGCTCCATCGGGTTCGTGCAGTCGATCAGCACCCGCCCGTCCAGCGGGCCCGCCGCGCGCAGGACGTCGGGGACGCCCTCGTGCCACACGGCGAGCAGCACCGCGTCCGCGTCCACCGCCGCCTCCCGCAGGGTGCCGCCGGCCGCGCCGTTCCCGATCCGCTCCGCCAGCGCCACCGCCTTCGCGGGCGTGCGCGCCCCGATCCGCACCTCATGCCCCTTACGCGCCCACTGCGTCGCCAGCGCGTCCGCCATGTCCCCGGCGCCCAGCACTCCGATCCGCATGATGACCTCCCGCTCGATTACCGTCGGACGGGACGCTAAGCGGTCCGTTCGGCACCATCTGGTGCGTATCGGGAGGGGCAGGATGGCCGACGAGACCATGGACGAATTCATCGCCGACTGCCGCACGCGGCTCGGCCTCGACCTGCTGTCGGGGACCTGGACCGGCGTGGTGCTCTGGTCGCTGCGCGACGGCCCCCGCCGTCCGGGCGAGCTGCGGGAGCGCATCGGCGGCATCAGCCAGAAGGTCCTGACCGAGACACTGCGGCGCCTGGAGCAGAACGGCCTGGTGGTGCGGCGCCGCTACGCCGAGGCACCACCGCGTGTGGAGTACGAGCTGACCGGCCCTGGGCGGGGGCTGATCGAGCCCTTGTCCGCCCTGGGCCGGTGGACCGAGCGCTACGCCGACGAGGTACTGGACGCCCAGGAGCGCGCGCTCAGCGGCCGGTGAACTTCGCCTTGCCCGGGCCTTCCTCCATAAAGCTCTTCATGCCGTTCGCCTGGTCGTCGGTGGCGAACAGGGCGGCGAACTGCGTCCGCTCGATCTCCAGGCCGGTGTCGAGGTCGACCTCCAGGCCCCGGTCGATGGCCTGCTTGGCGGCGCGCAGCGCGATCGCCGGGCCGCCGGCGAACGTCGCCGCCCATTCCTTCGCGGCGGTGTAGACGTCGGCGTCCGGGACGACCCGGTCGACGAGGCCGAGGGCGAGCGCCTCGTCCGCCTTGACGTGCCGTCCGGAGAAGATCAGGTCCTTCGCGCGGGACGGGCCGATCAGCCGGGACAGCCGCTGCGTGCCGCCCGCGCCGGGGATGATGCCGAGCTGGATCTCCGGCTGCCCCACCTTGGCGCCCTCGCCCGCGACGCGGAAGTCGGCGGTCAGCGCCACCTCCAGCCCGCCGCCGAGCGCGTACCCGGTGATCGCGGCGATGACCGGCTTCGGGATCGCGGCCAGCTCCCTGGTGAAGTCCTGCAGGAGGCGGGACGGCGCGCCCGACATCTCCGCGTACGACATGGGCGCCATCTCCTTGATGTCCGCCCCGGCCGCGAACACCTTCTCCCCGCCGTACAGCACGACCGCGCCGACCTCGGCGTCCTCGGACACCTGGCGCGCCGCGTCGATCAGCTCCCGCTGCATCTGGGCGTTCAGGGCGTTCATCTTGGGACGGTCCAGCCTGATCGTCGCGACCCCGTCCTCGACCTCGACCCGTACGAACTCGCCCACGGCGACCCTCCTGTGCATCCGGCGGTGAACGTCCCCGAGCCTAGTCAGCGGCGGGTGCGGCGGTTGTGACGGGTCGTGCTGTCAGAGGCTGCTGGTAGCTTCGGTGACCATGCTCGTCGCCCACGCCACCTGGCATGGCGGTGCGCTCTGCCTGTGGGCCGAGCGCACCGGCCCGTACGAGCCGTCACCGGACGTGCACCCCTTCGCGACCTGCGATTTCACCGGGACGTCGTACGAGCCGCTCGTCCGCACCGGGTTCCGCGTCGAGCTGGCGATGACGCTGCCGACGCACGGCGACCATCCGCTGCCCTCGGTGGAGCTCGGCCCCGAGCCGGTGCGGGACGAGCCGGAGCTGCGGCCGTGGCGGGTGCCCGCGCTGGTCCTCGAACCGTTCCCCGCGATGGCGCTGCTCCAGGCGGCCGAGCACAGCGGCGACGTCGTCCCCGGCACCGACCTGCGGTTCCTGTGCCTGCTCGCGGACGAGGCCGTCCACCTCGCCGGGCGCGGCCACGTGCTGCCCGCCCTGCTGCGCGAGGACGGCGACCTCGTGGCGCGGTGGCGCCCGGTGATCGACGACCCGGCCCGCTTCCGCGACCTCGTGCGCGCCATGCCCGCCGCGTGCCGCGCGGCCGACGGCGGGCGCCCCGCCGCCGAGGTGCTGCGGGAGGCGCTGTCCGGGCTGGTCGACACGGCCGTCCGGGGCGTGGTGCCGCATCCGCTGCTGGTGTCGCGGCGCAAGGAGCCCGACCGGCTGCCGCTCGCCGAGCGCTGGGTGATGGCGCTGACCGGGCCGTCCGCCGCCGTCGCCCGCGAACCGCGCGACGACCCCGCCGACCTGATCGCCGAGCTGGACGCGTGGGCCGCCGCCGCGCGCCGCCCGTCCGGCCCGCTGCGTGTCTGCTTCCGCCTCGCCGAGCCCGGCGCGGCGGAGTTCACGGAGAAGCAGGAGTTCGGCGAGGCCGCCGACCGCGAGAAGCCCGACTCCGATTCCTGGCGGGTCGAGTTCGCGCTGCAGGGCACCGACGACCCCAGCCTCTACGTCCCGGCGGCGCTGGTCTGGGACGGCGAGGCCACCTCGATCCCGGACGCGGAGGAGACCCTCCTCGGCGGCCTCGGCCGGGCGCTGCGCCTGTTCCCCGACATGGCGCCCGCGCTGAACGGCCCCGCGCCGGCCGAGCTCGTGCTCGACACCGCGGGCGCGTTCCGCTTCCTGCGCCAGGCGGCCCCGATGCTCGCCGCCGCCGGTTTCGGCGTCCTGCTCCCCCAGTGGGCGGGCAAGGCGAAGCTCGGCATGAAGCTGACCACCCGCACCGAGGACCCGGAGGCCACCGCCGGGGCGGCGGCGCCCTCCGGCTTCGACCTGAAGGCCATGGTCGGCTTCCGCTGGGACCTCGCCATCGGCGACGAGAGCATCGACGAGGCCGAGCTGGAGGAGCTGGCCCGCCTGAAGACCCCGCTCGTCCGCCTGCGCGGCCAGTGGGTGGAGCTGGACGAGCGGCAGCTCGAAGCGGCCCTCGACTTCCTGCGCCACCCGCGCCGGGGCCGGATGACCGCCGCCGAGGCGATCCGCGCGATCGTCCACGCGGGCGACGACGCGCTGCCGCTCACCGAGGTCGACGCGGGCGGCCCCCTCGGCGACCTGCTCTCCGGCGAGGCCGACCGCCGCCTCACCCCCGTCCCAACGCCCCGGGATTTCAACGGAGAGCTGCGCCCATTCCAGGAGCGAGGACTTTCTTGGCTCCACTTCATGAACAATCTCAAAATCGGTGGAATTCTCGCAGACTCGATGGGGCTCGGTAAATGTCTGAGCCCAGATGATCTCATTTATGCCAATGGCGCCATCAGTAAAGCCAAAGACATTTGGGCCCATTATGCAGTAACCACAGAACACGATGGTGAAGGCACCTGGGCGATACCCTCGAAGCCCATCATCGTCAATTCCGTCGACACGACAGGGCGCATCGTCACGGCTCCAGTAATCAGGCTGTACCGGCAACACATCTGCGAGCCTCTCCGCCGCGTCCGGCTGAACGACGGCAGCGAAATCACCATCACCCGCCGCCACCGTCTACATGGGGTGGACGGCTGGACCCGAGATCTGCGCCCCGGCGACCGGATCTGCGTTCCCGCCCGGCTGCACCACAACGGCGACCCGCTGGACGAGGACCTGACCGTGTTTCTCGCCTGGCAGATCTCCGAGGGCTGCGAGCCCACTAGGTACGACGCAAGCATCAGCCAGAAGGACGTCCGGGTACTGGCCGATCTGCGCACCCGCCTCCTGCGCATAGGTGAACGGTTCCAACTCCGGGTCAACCATCCCAGGCTCGTCCCCGCCGACGAAACCCATGGCTCGCACCTCCGCTTCAGCAGCAAGGCGTACTGCGAGTTCGTGGAGTCCGAACTGGGCTACCGGTGGGGCCGGGTGTCCAAGCACAAGAAGATTCCCGACGCCATTGTCGCCGCCGACGATGACACGGTCGCACTCTTTTTGCGACACTATTTCGCCGCCGAGTCGGCGGTACTCGAAGAGTCAGGCGTCATCGAGATCTCCTCGGCGTCCGTGTTCATCATCCGGCAACTCGCCACCATGCTGCGCCGGTTCGGTGTCTGGCTGCGCGCGCGCACCAAATACAAGTGCGCGACCAACGGCACGCGTATCAAGCGCCCCTATCAGGTGGGCATCATCGGAGGACCGAGCCTCCGCCGATTCCGAACGCATGTCGGCATCGCCGACCCGCTCAAGCAGGCCAAGCTCGACCGAATCTGCGAGACGATTCCCAACACCAACACCGAAGGCGTCCCCGGCAGCGACCTCCTCCGCGCTGCTCGTGAGCTCACGGGTCTCCCCATGCTGCACTTCGGCGTGGCGTGCGCGTACTTCACCGGAACTCAGGAACCGTCACGGGAGACCGCTCTCCAAGCAGTCGAGGCGATGGACCATATTCTGTCTGGAGAGGCGGCGGCCGCATACGCCTCCCGGCCGAAGAGCAAGTGGTCGGCCCGGACCCTCGCCGCCTATGAGACCCTCGATAAGGAGGGCCTGCGCTCCATCCGCGACCTCCTCCACGCGCGCGCCACCCGTGAGGTCTTCTACGCGACCGTCGTATCCGTGGAGGACATTGACTACGAGGGCTACGTCTACGACTTCGAGGTCGCTGGGCATCACAACTACGTGGCTGAAGGTGTGCTCTGTCACAACACCGCTCAGACGTTGGCGCTTCTTGCCTCCGAGCGGGAGGACGCCCGCCCGGGTCCGACGCTCTTGATCGGGCCGATGTCGCTGGTCGGGAACTGGCAGCGGGAGGCGGCGCGGTTCACCCCCAAGCTGCGCGTCCACGTCCACCACGGGACGGGGCGGCACCGCGGCGACGAGCTGGCCGAGGCCGTCGCGGGCGCCGACCTGGTGCTGACCACCTACGGGACGGCCGCGCGGGACGCCGAGGCGCTCGCGGCGATCGACTGGGAGCGGGTGATCTGCGACGAGGCGCAGGCGCTCAAGAACAGCGCGACGCGGCAGGCGCGGGCCGTGCGGAGCATCCCGGCGCGCACCCGGATCGCGCTCACCGGCACCCCGGTCGAGAACCACCTGACCGAGCTGTGGTCGATCATGGAGTTCGCGAACCCGGGGCTGCTCGGGCCGCGCGCGGAGTTCCGGCGGCGGTTCGCGATCCCGATCGAGCGGGAGGGCGACGAGCAGGCGGCGCTGGCGCTGAAGCGGGCCACCCAGCCGTTCATCCTGCGCCGCCTCAAGACCGACAAGTCGATCATCTCCGACCTGCCGGAGAAGCAGGAGATCAAGGTCTACTGCAACCTCACCACCGAGCAGGCGTCCCTGTACCGGGCGACCGTCGACGACATGCTCCAGCAGATCGCCGAGGCCGACGAGAAGCAGCGGCGCGGGCTCGTCCTCGCGACGATGGCGAAGCTCAAGCAGGTCTGCAACCACCCGGCGCAGCTCCTCAAGGACGGCTCGCGCCTCCCCGGCCGCTCCGGCAAGCTCCAGCGCCTGGAGGAGATCTGCGCCGAGGTCATGGAGCAGGGCGAGAAGGCCCTCGTCTTCACCCAGTACGCCGAGTTCGGCTCGATGCTCCAGCCCTACCTCGCCGCGCGCCTCGAACGCCCCGTCCTGTGGCTGCACGGCGGGACGTCCAAGCAGGCCCGCGACGACCTCGTCCAGCACTTCCAGCACGATCCCGAGCCGGCGGTGTTCCTGCTGTCCCTCAAGGCCGCCGGGACGGGCCTGACCCTCACCGCCGCGAACCACGTCGTGCACGTCGACCGCTGGTGGAACCCCGCCGTCGAGGACCAGGCCACCGACCGCGCGTTCCGCATCGGCCAGACGCGCAACGTCCAGGTCCGCAAGTTCATCTGCGTCGGCACGATGGAGGAGCGCGTCGACGAGATGATCGAGCGCAAGAAGGCCCTCGCCGAGTCGATCGTCGGCACCGGCGAGGACTGGCTCACCGAGCTGTCGGTCGCCGAGCTCCGCGACGTGCTGCGGCTGTCCCCCGAGGCGGTGAGCGACTGATGGACGACGACGTGCGGGGCATCGAGGGCGTCGAGGGGATCAGGGCCCGCAACAAGCGCGGCTCGATCGGCACCGAGTGGTGGTCGCGGCGCTTCATCGACCTCGTCGAGTCGTTCGCCGACAAGGGCCGGCTCCAGCGCGGCCGCACCTACGCCCGCAAGGGCAACGTGTTCGACCTGCGCGTCGAGCCGTACGAGGTCACCGCGAAGGTGCACGGCTCGGCGCCCGAGCCCTACGAGGTGGCGCTCGGCATCGACGCGATCGACGAGGCGGACTGGCGGGCCGTCGAGCGGGAGCTGGCGTCCCGCGCGGTGTTCCGGGCCCGGCTGCTGGCCGGGGAGATGCCGCCGGAGATCGAGTGGGTGTTCGCCGAGCTCGGCCTCGCGCTCTTCCCCGGCTCGGCGTCCGACCTGCACCTCATGTGCGACTGCCCCGACTGGGGCGACCCGTGCAAGCACGCCGCCGCCGTCCTGTACCTGCTCGCGGAGGCGTTCGACGACGACCCGTTCCTCATCCTGCAATGGAACGGCCGGGGCCGCGACCGGCTCCTCGCCGGCCTGCGGCGCGGCGCCGCGGCCGAACCCGACCCGCTCGACGTCGAGGACGAACCGCTGACGGCCGCCGGCTTCTGGACTCCCCCGTCCGGCCTGGCGCGCCTGCGCGAGCGCCCGCCCGCACCACCGGTCCCGCCCGGCTTCGTCCTCCAGGCT
>NZ_VCKZ01000753.1 GCF_005889745.1 Actinomadura geliboluensis | reverse complement strand
CCGGCTACTTGAGGAGCTGGCGGGCCATCACCATGCGCTGGATCTGGTTGGTGCTCTCGTAGATCTGGGTGATCTTGGCGTCGCGCATCATCCGCTCCACCGGGAACTCCCGCGTGTAGCCATAGCCCCCGAGGAGCTGGACGGCGTCGGTGGTCACGTCCATCGCCACATCCGAAGCCAGCGCCTTGCACGCCGACGACACGAACGTCAGGTCCGCGACCTTCTCACCGCTCATCGCCCGCTCGGACTTGATCGCCGCGTGGTAGGTCAGCTGCCGGGCGCCCTCCAGCCGCATCGCCATGTCCGCCAGCATGAACTGCACACCCTGGAAGTCCGCGATCGGCTTGCCGAACTGCCGCCGCTCCTTCACATAGTTCAACGCGAAGTCCAGCGCACCCTGCGCGATCCCCAGCGCCTGCGCCGCGATCGTGATCCGCGTGTGGTCCAGCGTCGCCAGCGCCGTCTTGAACCCCGTGCCCTCCACACCGATCAGCCGGTCCGCCGGAATCCGCGCGTCCTCGAAGATCACCTGCCGGGTCGGCGACCCCTTGATCCCCAGCTTGCGCTCCTTGGGCCCGAACGACACCCCCGGATCCGACTTCTCCACCACGAACGCCGAGATCCCCCGCGCACCCGCCGCCGGGTCGGTGACCGCCATCACCGTGTAGTACTCCGACACCCCCGCATTGGTGATCCACATCTTCGCGCCGTTGAGCACCCACTGCTCCCCGTCGCGCACCGCACGCGTCTTCATCCCCGCCGCGTCCGACCCCGCGTCCGCCTCCGACAGGGCATAGGAGAACATCGCCTCCCCCCGCGCGACCGGAGCCAGATACTTCTTCTTGAGCTCCTCACCACCGGCCAGCAGCACCGGCACCGTGCCCAGCTTGTTCACCGCCGGGATCAGCGACGAGGACCCGCACACCCGCGCGACCTCCTCGATCACGATCACCGTCGCGAGCGCGTCCGCTCCGGCGCCCCCGTACGATTCGGGCACGTGCACCGCATGCAGATCGTTGGCGACCAGCGCCTCCAGCGCCTCCTGCGGGAACCGGGACTCCTCGTCCACCTCCGCCGCGAAAGGAGCGATCTTGGCCTCGGCCAGCTCACGCACCGTGCGCCGCAGCAGCTCATGCTCCTCCGACGGCGCATACG
>NZ_VCKZ01000752.1 GCF_005889745.1 Actinomadura geliboluensis | reverse complement strand
CCACCGGACTGAGCATTCCGATGCTGGAATGCCTTCTGAACGGGTTATACCAGCACTCGATCCATTCAAACACCGCGGCTGCGAGCTCGGCTCTTGTTTGCCATTTCCTGGTGTCGAGGAGTTCGAGCTGCATCGAGCCCCAGAACGACTCCATCATGGCATTGTCGTAGCAGTCGCCGACCGTGCCCATCGAGCCGAGGAGACCGGCGGCCCGGAGCCGCTTCCCGAACGTCCAGGACGTGAACTGCGTCCCATGGTCTGAGTGCAGAATCGTGGCGTCCTTGGCGGGCTTTCTGCGCGCGACTGCGGCAGCCATCGCATCGACCACGAGTTTGGTGGTCTGGCGGATGTCGATGGAATGGCCGATGATGCGGCGGGAGAAGCAGTCCAGCACGGCGGCGCAGTACAGCTTCCCCTCGCCGGTCGGATGCTCGGTGATGTCGGTGACCCACAGCACGTCGGGTGCCTGGACGTCGAAGGCCCGCTTCACCAGGTCCTCCTCGGTCGGCTCGTTGACCAGGTTCCGGTGCCCCTTGCGCCGGTAGATCCCCTGGATCCCGGCTTCGCGCATCAGCCGCTCAACCCGTTTGCGGCTCACCCGCTCGCCCCGTCCCAGCGTCAACTCGGCGTGCACCCGCGGCGAGCCGTAGCTCTGGCGTGACTCCTCATAAATTTCTCTGATCATTTTCACCAGCTCGGTGTTGCGTTGCTCCCGAATCGAGGCGGGTCTGCCGAGCCAGTCGCTGTAACCGGACCGGGAAACTCCTAACACTCGGCAGGCCACCGCGACGGGGATGTCGTTTTCGGCAAGTTCACGGACCAGCGAGTACCTTATTTTGGGAGCACGTTCTCGCGGGCGAAGTAGGCCGCCGCCCGCTTGAGAATCTCGTTCTCCAACTCCAGTTGCCGGGCCTTTCGGCGCAGCTCGACCAGCTCTTTGTGCTCGCCGGCGCTCAGGCCGTCGAGGTGACCCTCTTCGATGTCGTCCCGGCGGATCCAGTTCCGCAGGCACGACTGGCTGATACCCAGACTCTTGGCCAGCGCGGTGACCGACTTGTCGCCGGTCCGGGCCAGTTCGACGGCGCGACGCCGGAACTCGGGCGGGTGAGGTGGTGGCACGAGACACTTCCTTCCCAAGTTGATCAAGGTCAACTCAGATG
>NZ_VCKZ01000300.1 GCF_005889745.1 Actinomadura geliboluensis | reverse complement strand
GGGAGGGGTGAGGCCGACCCGGGTTTTGGGTCGGCCTCTGGGGTTAGGCGACGGCGGTTGCTTCTAGTTCGACCATCAAGGGTGGGAGTGCCAGGCGGGTCACGCCCAGCATGGTGGTGGTCGGGGCTACTCCGGCGGCGGCGAGGCGGGAGGCCAGGACGGCGTAGTGCTGGAAGAGTTGGTCGACGTCGGTTGTGTAGACGTTGAGTCGGATGAGGTTTTCCAGGGTCATGTCGGCCTCGTCCAGGACGGTTTCCAGGTTGTCGAGGCTCAGGGTCAGTTGTGCCTTCATGTCGTCGGGGTGCTGGGGGTTGCCGTCGGCGTTCATCGCGGTCTGGCCGGAGATGTAGAGGGTTCGGGTCTCACCGGAGACGGCTTCGGCCTGGTTGTAGCCCATCTGGACTGACCACGGCCAGGGGTTGACCGGCGTGCGCTCTATGGTCATTGCGGCTCCGTTCGTTGGGAGTAGTCGGCTCTGGTGGCCGACGTGGTGAGAGCCTGCCAACTAATCACGACATCCTGTGTCATGTATTCGCTAGGGTTTTCGGGTGCGTGCCGACCGGTTGGTTTCGCTGGTGCTGCTGCTGCGCCGGCGCGGTCGGTTGTCCGCGGCCACGCTGGCTCGCGAGCTGGAGGTGTCCACGCGGACCGTCCTGCGGGACATCGAGGCGTTGTCGGCGGCCGGGGTTCCCGTGTACGCCGAGCGCGGGCGGCATGGGGGTTTTGAGCTGCTGCCCGGTTTTCAGACGGAGCTCACCGGGCTGAACCACGATGAGGCGCTGGCGCTGCTGATCGCCGGGTCGCGGCGGGGCGCGCAGGCGTTCGGGCTCGGGTCGGCGCTGGCGTCGGCCATGCTCAAGGTCGTTGACGCGCTTCCGGAGAGCCAACGGGACGTTGCGGCGGGGGCGGCTCAGCGGTTGCTCATCGACCCGGAGATCGACCTGCTTTCGCGGCGGCAGGTCGCCGAGGAGGTGCCCGATGTCGTGGTGGCCGAGGTTCGGCAGGCGGTGTTCGCGGGGCACAAGTTGCGCATCCGCTATGTGGCCAAGGGTGGGGCGCCCCAGTGGCGGACGGTGGATCCGGTTGGTCTGGTGACCGTTCGGGATCTGGGCTACCTGCTGGCGCGGAGGGACGGTGAGGACCGCACCTACCGACTGTCTCGGATCCTGGCCGCTGAGGAGCTCGACGAGCCCGCTCAGCGGCCGGAGCAGGTCGATCTGGACCGGGTCTGGCAGGAGCGCAGCACGCGGTTCCGGACCGGGGGCGACCAGGTTGCCGTGATGGTGCGGGTGAATCCGGCGCGGCGGGACGAGCTGGTCGGTACCGCGCTGGCCGTCCTCGACGAAGAAGCCGAGCCGAATGGGTGGGTGCGACTAGAAGTGACCTTCCAGGACCGGAGGCACGCCGAGTGGGCGCTGTGGCAGCTCGCCACTAGCGCGGAGGCATTGGAACCGGAGTGGTTGCGTACTTCGCTGCGCGATCGGGCTGCCGCTATCGCTGCCTGCTACGGCGTCGGCTCTAGCGACGCACCTTGAAACCCAGGTGCAGGACGCCGTCGCCCTGGATGACCGTGTGGGGATGCTCCAGTAGGTGCTGGCCGTTGACGGTGCCGAAGTAGCGTTTGCCCGTTCCGAATACCGCGGGCACCAAGTCCATGGCCACCTCGTCCACTAGGCCGGCTGCGAGAAGTTGGCCGCCCACGTTGCCGGCGTTCACGCTGATGGTTCGTTCTCCGGCGAGTTCTCGGGCCTTGGCGATCGCCGCCGTTATGTCGTTCACGAAGTGGTAGGACGCCTCGGGGTGCCAGCCTTCGGGCTTTGGCCGGTGAGAAACCACGACCACGTGGTCTCCGGCGGGCGGACGGCCCTCCCAGCCGTTCACCAGGTCGAACAGGGTGCGGCCCATCACGATGGTGCCGATCCCGTCCCAGATCGGCCGGATGTACTCCGCCGAAGCTTTGGAGACCTTGAAGGCGGTTCCTGTTCCGGAATGGTCGAACTGCTCGTCGCCGGTGTCGGTGATCGGGGTGTCTCCGTTGAAGTACCAGTCGTGGAGCGGCCCGACGTCGTCGTTGTCGTCGGCGATGAAGCCGTCCACCGACACCGCGCAGTGCATGATCACTGGGCCCATGGGGTCTCCTCCGGTCGCTTGCGTCTCGGCCTGCGATCCTGGCGCCCTGGGAGCGGACGGGATTGTAAAAAATCAATCGGCGGGCATCGGGCCGCTGTCCGGCGGGAACGCCGCGTCGGCGGGGAACCGGCGCCGCAGGGCCAGGTATTGCGTCGGGGTGTGGCCGGTGAAGTCCTTGAACTCCCTGATGAAGTGGGCCTGGTCGCAATAGCCCGCCATGTGGGCGAGGTCCGGCCAGTCGACCGGACGCCGGGCGTCCACGGAGAGGATCAGCCGCGCGAAGCGGTAGATCCGCGCGACCCGCTTCGGGGTGACCCCGACATGGGACTTGAACTGCGCGGCCAGGTGGTTGCCACTTACCCCGGCGGCATCGGCCAGCGCGCCGACCGGTATCGCGCCATGGCCGGTCTCTAGGCGCCCGGCGGTGTGCTGGACGAGGTCGAGGCCGAGCGAGGGTGTGCCGGTCAGTCGCGTTCGCAGTTCGTCCTCCACGGCGCGCAGTGTCTCGGCGGCCGATGTGATGTCGCCGATCTGGTTTCGGATTCGGTCTACGGAGCGTTGCCAGACTGCGTCTACCGGCACCCATCGGTCGCGTAGTTCGGACGCCGGAATGTCGATGAACGGCGAAAGCCCCCACGGTTTGAAATGCACCCCGACCAGCCGCACTCGTGCGGGGTATTCGATGAGGAAACGCCTCGTCCATATGCCCATGAACCAGCCGTCGGCGACCATCGCCGGCGGCACGGAAGGGTCGGAGTCCCGCAGGCGGGCGGGCTCGCCCAGGTTGATGAACAGGTGCGCCGACGGCATCGGCGGCACGTTCAGCCGGCGGTGGCGCGGCACTCCGGACATGCAGTAGATGTCGTCGATGAACCGGTCCAGCGGCGGCCCGGGCACCCGGCCGACGTATTCCATCGAACCAGTGTGGACGAGGACGGTTCAGGTCAGGCGGTGTTTGGCCTGCGGCCACGGGGTCGGGTCCGTGTCGTCCTCGTTCATCATGATCTCCTCCTCGTACCAGCCGGTTCCCGAGAGCCAGGACTGGAGCCAGGAGGCGAGGCTTTCGGCGTCCTCGTACCAGGCGATGCTCCAGTCGTCCTCTACGGCGTTCGGTTCGTAGAGGAGGACGGGGCCCTGAGGGTCGGTGCAATCGACCGCCGCGTACATTGCGCAGCCCCAGTCGAGGATGGGGATGACTCCGGCCGGCCATTCGCCGGGGACGTATTCGGCGTGATACGAGCTCACGACGGTGCGGCCTTCGCCGATCAGGGGCAGGAGTTGGTAGTCGGGGCCGAAGCCGCCATTGCCGACCTCCTGGTAGAGGCGAGCGAGGAGGGGCGGCAGGGGGAATCCCAGGGCCGTTTCCGCTTCTCGCACCTGGTCGGGGGTGGCACGGGTCAGTTCGACCGATGACTCCTGGGCCGCTCGTTCCGCGACCAGCTTCAGCAATTCGTCGTGTTCCGTCACCCGACTCATGATGGCGATCGCCTCCGACATAGGAGCCGGCCCGGGGCCTCCGCTCCGCGGCAAGTGCTGTCCTCCGGCGAACAGGCCCCTGTTCGCCCGGGTTCGGGCGGGTGGTGAACTGCTTGGCCGCCAGGATCAGCATGAGCACGCCCATCCGGACGGACGCGCGGCCCTCGCCGGTCAGGGGGTGACGATGGGGAAGTTCGGGTCGGGTGTGTCCAGGACGGCGACGAGCCGCCGCAGGGCGGCGCCGTCTCCGGAGGCGGCCATGCCGCCGGGGTCCTCGCCGGACGCGAGCTTGAACAGCATCGGCCTGGTGAGCGTGAGCGTCAGGTCGGCGCCTCCCGTCTCGCCGGTGGGACGATGGGTGAGGACGCCGTTCGACAGGGTCATCCGGTAGCGCTCACCGCTGTCGGTGAAGTCCCAGTCGATGGTCAGGTGCTCGTCCCACGCCTTGGGGCCGTCCACCCGGATCGCCATCGAGTCGAAGACCTGCTCGACGGTCAGCCCGGCGGTCATGCCGCCGGCGATGCTCATCGGGAGCGGCCTGACGCCCTCGCGCAGTTCCATCGCCCCGGTCAGGAAGAAGTTGCGCCAGGTCCCGTTCTCCGCGCCCTCGCCGAGCCGCCGGTAGACGTCCGCGAGCGCCGCCTTGCCGTCGTCGTTGGACGGGTCGGCGAACACCACATGGTTCAGCAGCGTCGCGGCGAACCGGAGATCGCCCTGCGCGGCGTAGTCGCGGGCCATCGCCATCCTATTCGACGCCCCGCCCATGCACTCGACGTACCGCTGCGACTCCTGGACGGGCGGATGCTGCCACAGGTGCGCCGGGTTCCCGTCGAACCAACCCATGTACCGCTGGTAGACGGCCTTGACGTTGTGGCTGACGGAGCCGTAGTAGCCGCGCGCGTGCCACGCTTCGGCCAGGGCCGGCGGCAGCTCCATCATCTCGGCGATCTCGATGCCGGTGTGGCCCTGGTTGAGCAGCCGCAGCGTCTGGTCGTGCAGGTAGGCGTACAGGTCGCGCTGCTGGGACAGGTACGTGACGACGGCCTCGCGGCCCCAGGTCGGCCAGTGGTGGGAGGCGAACGCGACGTCGGTGGCGTCGGCGAACAGGGTGATCGCCTCGTCCAGGTACCGCGCCCACATCCGCGCGTCCCGGACGAGCGCGCCGCGCAGTGTCAGCAGGTTGTGCAGGTTGTGGGTGGCGTTCTCGGCCAGGCACAGCGCCCGAAGCCCGGGGAAGTGGAAGTTCATCTCCGCCGGGGCCTCGGTGCCCGGGGTCAGCTGGAACGTGATCCTGACACCGTCGATGACCTCTTCCTGGCCCGTCCGGGTGACGTCGGTGTTCGGCGGCAGCAGGGAGACGCGTCCGGTCGAGGCGGTCTGGCCGAGTCCGGTGCCGACCATCCCGGCCGGGCCCCGGTCGAGGTTGGCGCCGGTGTGGTAGGCGCCGCGGCGGGCCATCGCCGTCCCCGCGTAGACGTTCTCCGCGACCGCGTGCTCCAGGAACCCCGCCGGCGCCAGGATCGGGATCCCGTCCGGGTTCCCGGCCGGGACGACGCCCTCCGCGCCGCCGAAGTGGTCGACGTGGGAGTGGGTGTAGACGAGCCCGGTCACCGGGCGGTCCCCGCGGTGCTCCCGGTACAGGGCGAGCGCGGCCTCCGCCGTCTCCACCGAGACGAGCGGGTCGATCACGATGACTCCGCGGCCCCCCTCGACCAGGGTCATGTTCGACAGGTCCAGCCCGCGGACCTGGTAGATCCCGTCCGTCACCGCGAAAAGGCCCTGCTTGGCGCACAGCTGCGACTGCCGCCACAGCGACGGGTTCGCGGTGTCCGGGCACGGCCCGTCGAGGAACGCGAAGGCGTCGCAGTCCCACACGACGCGCCCGCCGGCGTCCCTCACCTGACCGGGAGTCAGCGGGGCGACCAGGCCCCGCTCGGCGTTCTCGAAGTCGGTCCGATCGTCGAAAGAGAGTCCGCCCATGGTTCTCATTTAGCGTGACGGCGAGTAGATCCCGGGTCACCGGCGGGCAAGTCCTTGGCCGAGTTCGGCGTCAGGGGCGAGGGTGGTCGCCGCCCTTCAGCTGGTCGACCGCGTGCGGGAGGACGCGGGCCAGCACGGCCATGCCGTCGCGGACACCGCCGGTGGAGCCGGGGAGGTTGACGATGATGGTGCGGCCCGCGACGCCCGCCAGGCCGCGGGAGAGGATCGCCGCGGGCACCTTCTCGCGGCCCTCCATGCGGACGGCCTCCGCGATGCCCGGGATCTCCCATTCGAGGACCTGGCGGGTCATCTCCGGGGTCTGGTCGGTCGGGGTGAGGCCCGTCCCGCCGGACGTGATGACGACGTCGTAGCCCTCCGCGACCGCGTCGCGCAGCACCTCGGCGACCGGCGGGCCGTCCGGGATCACCACCGGGCCGTCCACCTGGCAGCCGAGGTCCTCCAGCAGCTCGACCAGGACCGGCCCGGACTTGTCGGCGTAGACGCCCGCGGCGGCGCGGTTGGAGACCGTGACCGCCATCGCCCTGATCACCGGCGCCACACGCCCTTCTTGCCGCCGGTCTTCTCCTCGACGCGGACGTCGGTGATGACGGCGGCGGGGTCGACCGCCTTCACCATGTCGACGAGGGCGAGCGCGGCGACGCTGACGGAGGTCAGCGCCTCCATCTCGACGCCCGTGCGGTCGGCGGTGCGGGTGACCGCCTCGATCGCGACGCCGTCGTCCGTGATCTCCAGGTCGACGGTGACGCCGTGTAGCGCGATGGGGTGGCACAGGGGGACGAGGTCGGGGACGCGCTTGGCCCCCATGATCCCGGCGATGCGGGCGACGGAGATGGCGTCGCCCTTGGGGATGTCACCGGCGCGCAGAAGGGCGACGCAGTCGGGCGACAGGCGGACGAAGCCCGTCGCCGTCGCCGTCCTGGCGGAGACGTCCTTCGCCGACACGTCGACCATGCGGGCCGCGCCGGTGTCGTCCAGGTGGGTGAACTCAGTCACGAGGGCAACCTCAGAACGTTGACGTTGGTACCGGCCTGCACGGCCTCTGTGTCTTCTGGAAGCTCGATCAGCGCGTTCGCCGAGGAGAGGGACGCCAGCTGGTGCGAGCCCTGCACCTCGGCGGGGGTCACGCTGTAGGAACCGCGGTCGAACGACAGCTTCCCGCGCAGGTAGTGGCGCAGCCCGGCGGGTGACTTGACGTCCTCGGCCAAGACGGCGCTCACGGTCGGCAACGGCTCCGGTGGTAGCCCCTGCATGGCGAGCAGCGCGGGACGGACGAAGACCTGGAACGACACGTACGCGCTTACGGGGTTCCCAGGGAGCGTGAAGACGGGCGTGCCTTCAAGGAGGCCGAACCCTTGCGGCTTGCCCGGACGCATCCGCACCTTGTGGAAACCCACCGTGCCGGTCAGCGCTTCCTTGACGACGTCCCTGGTCCCCATGGAAACGCCGCCGGTGGTGATGATGGCATCGGCTCGGACGAGCTGGTCGTGGAGCATTTCCAGGACGTTGCCCGGCTCGTCCTCGACCGTGGCGTGGCGGAAACCCACTCCGCCTGCCTCGACCACGGCGGCGATGAGCATGAAGCTGTTCGATTCCCAGATCTGGCCCGGGGCCAGGGTGGCGCCTGGCTCGCGCAGCTCATCGCCTGTGGAGACCACCACGACGCGGGGTTTCGGACGTACCGTCACCCGGGGCCGTCCCACGGCCGCGACCATGCCGAGCTGGGGCGCGGTCAGCCGCGTGCCCACGGGCGCGACGACCTCCCCGGCGCGGACGTCCTCGCCGGCGCGCCGGATGTAGTTGCCCGGCGGGGCCGCGCGGAAGACCCGCACGTTGGCGTTCCCGCCGTCCGTCCACTCGACCGGGATGACCGCGTCGGCGCCGGCGGGCAGCGGCGCGCCCGTCATGATCCGCGCGGTCAGGCCGGGCCGGATCGCGGACACGCCGGAGTCGCCCGCCACGATGTCGCCGACCACGGGCAGCGTGACCGGGGACCCGTCGGCGGCCGCCGCGATGTCGGCCGCGACGACGGCGTAGCCGTCCATCGCCGAGTTGTCGAACGGCGGCAGCGGCACCGGCGCGGACACGGGCTCCGCGAGCACCGTGCCCTGCGCCTCCAGCAGCGCCAGGTCCAGCGGGGGCAGCGTCTTCACGCTGCCGAGGATCTCCTGCAGATGCTCATCGACCGTTCTCATGACCACGCCTTCCAGTGTGGCGCGTCGTCACGCGTCCCCGGAGCCGCCCACGCCGCCCGCACCGTCCTGGGACTGGACGAACTCGCGCAGCCACGGGATGAACTCCGGCGCCAGGTCGGGACGTTCCGCGGCGAACTGGACGACCGTCCGCAGGTACTCCAGCTTGTTGCCGGTGTCGTAGCGGCGCCCCCGGAACTTGACGCCGTAGACGCCGCCGCCCTGGTCGGCGGGCGTGTCGGCGAGGGTGCGCAGCGCGTCGGTCAGCTGGATCTCGCCGCCGCGCCCCGGCGGGGTCTTCTCCAGCACGTCGAACACCGCGGGGTCGCAGACGTAGCGGCCGATGATGATCCAGTTGCTCGGCGCCTCCTCGGCGGCGGGCTTCTCGACGAGGTCGGAGATGCGGACGACGTCGTCCTCGTCCGTCGCCTCGATGGCCGCGCAGCCGTAGGCGGAGACCTGGTCGGGCTCCACCTCCATCAGCGCGATGACGCTGCCGCCGTACTGGTTGCGCACCTCGATCATGCGGCGCAGCAGCTTGTCGCGGGCGTCGATCATGTCGTCGCCCAGCAGCACCGCGAACGGCTCGCGGCCGACGTGCTGGCGGGCGCAGTGCACGGCGTGCCCGAGGCCGCGCGGCTCGCCCTGCCGGACGTAGTGCATGATCGCGAGGTCGCTGGACTCGCGCACCGCGTCCAGCCGCCCGTCGTCGCCCTTCGCGCGCAGCGCCTCCTCGAGCTCGTAGGCTCGGTCGAAGTGGTCCTCGATGGACCGCTTGCTGCGCCCGGTGATCATCAGCACGTCGCTGAGGCCGGCGTCGACCGCCTCCTCGACGACGTACTGGATCGCCGGTTTGTCGACGATGGGCAGCATTTCCTTGGGAGTCGCCTTGGTGGCGGGCAAGAATCGGGTACCGAGGCCGGCCGCCGGGACGACCGCCTTGAGTACAGGTGCAATGTCGGCCATGTACCGACCCTAACCATCCGTGAGGACGACAGCGTGCAGGACATCGTTTCGAAGACCGATCTCCGGACGGAATTGCTGGCCCGGCGTGCGGCGATGCGACCGGAGGAGCGCTCCGCCGCGGCGCGGCCCATCCGGGACGCGCTGCTGTCGCTGCCCGAGGTGGAGATGGCGGGGACCATCGCGGCGTACGCCTCGATCGGCGACGAGCCGGACACGCGCAGCCTGCTCTTCGCGCTGTGGAAGCGCGGAACGTACGTGCTGCTCCCCATCCTGCTCCCGGACGGCGACCTCGACTGGGCGTCCTACGAGGGGCCCGACTCGCTGGTGCCGGGGGCGCGCGGGTGCCTGGAGCCGTCCGAGCCGCCGCGCGGGCCGGGCGCCATCGCCGGGGCGGACGTCGTCCTGACCCCGGCGGTCGCCGTCGACCGGACCGGGGTGCGGCTCGGCCGGGGCGGCGGCTCCTACGACCGGGCGCTCGCGCGTGTCGGCCCGGCGATCCTGACGGTCGCGCCGCTGTACGACGGCGAGCTGGTGGAGGCGCTGCCGGTCGAGCCGCACGACCAGCGCGTCCGCGCCGTCGCCACGCCGTCCGGCGGGTTCGTCCGGCTGAGCTGACCCGCGCGCCGGCCGGGGAACGCGACATCTGGAGCGGAGACGCGCCGTCGGAGCCGGTACGGGGACGTGCGGAGCGGGACGTGCGAAACATCGCGTTCAGGGTAAAACCGCAGGCCATACGGCGGTCGGCGGCGTTTCCGACATGCCGATGCTCAACCGGAAATGCGCGATCGACCGTTGAATCTGTAGGATTGCTAAACGTTCAACTTTGACGACCCCGAAGGGCGGGATGTGCATCTCGACATCTGGCTACTCCTCGGGGCCGCGCTCGTACTCTGCGCCATCATCGCGGTCAGGCTGTCCCACAAGGCGGGACTCCCGACCCTGCTGGCGTACATGGCCCTCGGCCTCTTCATCGGCGAGTCCGGTCCCCTCCACATCCGCTTCGACGACGCCGAACTCGCCGAGACGCTCGGGCTCGCCGCCCTCGTCCTGATCCTCGCGGAAGGCGGCATCACCACCGACTGGCGGCGCATGCGGCCGTCGGTGCCCGCCGCGGTCAGCGTGTCCATCATCGGCACCCTGATCAGCATCGGCATCGTGGCGGCCGCCGCCATCTGGCTGATCGGAATGGACTGGCGCCCCGCGTTCCTGCTCGGCGCCGTGCTCGCGCCGACCGACGCCGCGGCCGTGTTCTCCGTGCTGCGCCGATTGCCCCTGCCCTCGCGGCTGATGGGCCTGCTGGAGGGCGAGTCCGGCTTCAACGACGCCCCCGTCGTCATCATCGTGGTCACCCTCAGCGCCCACAGCGCCGCCCCCAACCTGGCCGAACTGTTCGGCGTGATGGTGTACGAACTGGTCGCGGGCGCCGTCATCGGCATCGCGATCGGCTGGCTCGGCGCGCAGGGGCTACGCCGCATCGCGCTGCCCGCGTCCGGCCTCTACCCCATCGCGGTGATGTCGCTGGCCGTCGGCTCCTACGGCATGGCGTCGCTGCTGCACGCGAGCGGGTTCCTCGCCGTCTACGTGAGCGCGCTGGTGCTCGGGAACTCGCGGCTTCCGCACCGTCCCGCCACCCGCGGCTTCGCCGAGGGCGTCGGATGGCTCGCCCAGATCGGGCTGTTCGTGATGCTCGGGCTGCTGGCCGACCCCGGCGACCTCCCCGGCCAGATCCTGCCCGCGCTGATCATCGGGTTCGTGCTGCTGCTGATCGCCCGTCCGGTATCGGTCGTGCTGTCCACGGTCGGGTTCAAGCTGACCTGGGGCGAGAAGATCTTCACCTCCTGGGCCGGGCTGCGCGGCGCCGTGCCGATCGTCCTCGCCACCATCCCGATGGTCGCCGACATCCCGAACGCCGACCGGCTGTTCGCGATCGTCTTCAACATCGTCGTCCTGTTCACCCTGCTCCAGGGGCCGACGCTGCCGCTCGTCGCGCGCTGGTGCCGGCTGTCCGGCGACGAGCAGACCCGCGAGCTGGACGTCGAGGCCGCGCCGCTGGAGGAGCTGCACGCCGACCTGCTGGAGGTCCGGATCCCCGCCGACTCGATGCTGAGCGGCGTGGAGATCTTCGAGCTGCGGCTGCCGCCGGGCGCGTCCGTCACCCTCATCGTGCGGGAAGGGTCGAGCTTCGTCCCCGAACCCACCACGCCCTTGCAGTCCGGTGACACCCTCCTGGTCGTGACCACCGACTCCGTGCGCGAAGCGGCGGAGCGGCGGCTGCGCGCGGTCAGCCGCAAGCTGGCGGTGCGCTGAACGGCGTCCGGCGAGGTCTCCGGAATCCGTGAACTGCGGGCGCACCAGGAACGCGACGGCGTAGGCCACGAGGCGGCGCCCGTCGCCCTGCGGGTCGGCGGAGCCCAGGGCCGCCATCAGCGCGACGGCCGGCTCCCGGAAGTGGCGGCCGCTCGCGTCGTACAGCGACCGCAGTTCCGGGCG
>NZ_VCKZ01000751.1 GCF_005889745.1 Actinomadura geliboluensis | reverse complement strand
GCCCCCGCGCTCACCGGACCCCGACGGCCCCCAGGGAACCACCGTCTTCCACCACGTCGAGGTCCACGGCGACATGGTCCTCGGCAACAAGACCGTCCACGAGCGCTGACGGCCCGCTCTGCCAGCGCTCCTCGACGCCGCGCAGCAGCCGCGCCCACTTCGCCGGCGACCGCGAGACCGCGAGGTTCCGCACCGCCGTGAACCGGAACAGCCACGCCAGCGCCTCGTCCGTGAGCTCGTGCTCGGTCTCGTCCCGGTAGGCGGCGACGAAGGCGTCCGCGAGGTCCCAGCGCGGCCGGTCCGCGCCCAGGTGGGCCAGGTGCAGCCCGGCGAGCGCGACGTCGTACCACTGGACGTCCCAGTGCGCCCGGTCCCAGTCGACGATCTCGACGACCCGGCCGTCCCGCACGAGGAGGTTCTCGGTCCGCAGATCGTGGTGGGTGAGCCCCCTGGGCCCGAGGTAGAGCCCGACCCGCTCGGCGCTCAACCGGGCCAGCCCGGCCGTGACGGCCTCGATGTGGGCCGGCGGGCGCCCCCGCGCCACCATGTCGTCGACCAGCGGGCCGGCCTGCCGGAGGACCCGTCGCATCGGCCAGTCGTAGACGTGGAGCCGGGTGCGCCCGGTGTCCAGGGACGCCTGGTCGACGGCGCCGGCGCTCCGGTGCACCAGGGCGAGCTTGCGCGCGGCGTCCCTGACCAGGGGGACCGCCAGCCAGTCGGGAGCCGGGTCGTGCTCGGTATGGGAGCGGACGAACCAGCGGTGGCGTGGACCCGCCACGCAGGAATGGCCCTTCCGGGTCTCGACCGGGGAGCGCACCACGGAACTCGCCGCCGTATCGGCGAGTGCCCGCATAATTGCGAATTGCCACTCGAAAGGAACCCGTCCCCGCTCCCTGCGCACCTGGGAGATCAGGTACGTCCGGTCAACGTGCCGGTACAGGTAGTGCAGGCTGTAGTGGCGGCTCGGGGCGCCCAGGAACAGCGGGCGGCGGTGGCCGTAATACCGCCAGAGAATCCCACGGCAAGTGAGAAAACGGTCATTCGGGAGCAAGGCACGTCCCCGGGTGCGACAACAGGCCCCACTCAGGCCTCAGCAGCAAAGTGCACCACAGAAGAGCGACCGAAACTCATGAATAGAAAATCCACAACCAGTCGGGAAGGGG
>NZ_VCKZ01000750.1 GCF_005889745.1 Actinomadura geliboluensis | reverse complement strand
TTGTCTTAGGGTCTCGTGGGCTCGGAGATGTGTATAAGAGCCAGCCCAGAATCAGAACCCTCCCCGAACCCAGCCGCCCACCGCCCTGGACCCAGGCCGCATAACCACACGCCCGGGACCCGCACGGTGGGGCTCTGCCCCTGGAGCGGGACGCGTGTGGGCGGCGATGGTGACGCAGATCAAGCAGGGCGCGCACGACCTCTGAGTGGGGCAGTCATGTGTCTACTTCATTGCGTCTGCTGATGTGCGGTGCGGTCTTGGGTGACGCCACCTCTGTGCCTGGGCCGGTGTGGAGCTCGTTCTGACCGCTATCCGCTTCTCTGTCGGCACTCGCTTGCGGGAGCAGTTCTCCGGCGTCGGGGGGCCACACCTCGGTCAGGGGTGTTGTGGGGTGGACGGTGGCGCCGGTGGCGGTGATGAAGGCGCGGAGCGCCTCGATTGCCTTGGCTGCGTCCTGGGCGGCCTGCTCCGGGGTTTCCGCGTAGTGGATTTGGCCGGTGAGGTCGAACGCGCGTTGCGCCAGCATCAGGATGCGCGGGTCGGTGTACGCGATCCGCACATCTAAGAGTTTCCCTTGGGCGGTCGAGCGTTCGCGGAAGGACGCCGAGTGCGCGTCGCGGGCGGCCTGGGTGCCGGGGTGTTCGACGCGTTGCCGGATGTAGTGGAGTTCGGCGCGGCGGTAGTAGGGGAGCCAGTTGACCAAGGCGTCGTGGGCCTGCTCCCGGTTCTTCTGCTGCTCTCTTTCGCGGCGCCGGGTGCGGAGATAGATGAACACGGAGGAGGGGATCGGCAGGCTGAGGGCGATGCCGAGCGCGATGGCGAGGGCTTCCGTGCCGCTCATGGGTCCAGTTTGCCTGGCGGTGGCACACTGGGGCGCGGCAGCGCGAAGTGCGGACGGTCGAGTGGACGGTGGGTGGTCGGTGGCTCTGGTGTCGTCCGGTACGCCGTTCGCCCGTGCGGCCGGGGAGAAGACCGCTGGGCGTCTCCCCGGCCGGGTTCGGGAGTGGCGGCCGCCGTGGCCGCTGGACCTGCACGGGACGGTCTCGCCGCATCAACGGGGGCCTCATGACCCGGCGTTCCGCGTCGAGCGGGACGGTGCCGTGTGGCGGGCGTCCCATACGCCTG
>NZ_VCKZ01000299.1 GCF_005889745.1 Actinomadura geliboluensis | reverse complement strand
ATGCCGGCGGTGAGCGCCACCGAGGCGGCGGCGGTCGTGGTGAGCAGGCCGAGAATCCTTGTCGACATCCTCTGGTCTCCTGGATAGGTGACTTCGATCTGTCACTGATCCACTACCCAGAGTGATCAAGCGGGGAAACCTGGTCAGTGCCGCTCGTCCACCAGGAGGGTCTGCAGGGCCCGGCCTATCTCGCTGGAGCGGTCCGCGAGGGTCGCCTGGCAGAGGGCGCTGCCGCCGGCGCTGGCGTCCAGCGACGCGGCCATGCACAGCCACTCGCCGACCGGGTCGCGGTGCAGCGCGACGGTCAGGTCCGTGTTGATGATCAGCCATTTGCCGAGGTCGAGCTGGCTGCCGATGCCGGACGCGCTGTCGGCCAGCGTGAGCGCCCGGACGAGCGGCGTGTCGGGCTCGCCGGCGACCAGCGGGACGCGGGCGCGGGCCCACGTGGTGCCAGGGCCCGGCTGCCCGAAGTCGCCCGCGACCGGCCGCCACTCCATCGCGGACAGGTAGCCGTCCATGTGCAGGTCGCGCCATGCCTCGAACGGCGGCGTCGCGGCGGGGAGGGGCGGCGGGGCGGGCGCGTGGGTGACCGAGTCCAGGTGCGAGGGGGCCGCCATGATCCGCCAGGCGGCGGCGCGGACGACCGTCCGGCCCTCGTGGGCGATCTCGCCTTCGAGCAGCGTGATCCGCTTGCCGGGCCGGACGGTCCGGACGCGGACGTCCAGCTCGGCGACCGGGACGGGGCTCATGATCTCGACCGTCACGCGCGCCACCCGGGTGCCGGGGACGGGGTCGTGCCGCTCGAAGGCCCGGCCGATCAGGCCCGACACCGGCCCACCGTGCTGGAGGCCCGGCGACCAGGGCCCGGCGGTGGCGACCGTGCTGGCGAACCGGCCGTCGCCCAGCGGCTCGTAGAACGCCTCGGCGGGCACGTCCTCGGTCATGCGGCTCCCTCCCACGTCCACTAGAAGATTATTCTAGTGGCGGGGCCTCAGGAGCAAAGCTTGGAGGTCGCGGTGCCCGTCTCCACCTCGGGGGACGCCGACGGCGACGCGCTCGGCGACACCTTCACCTTCTCCACGCCGTCCCAGTCCGCGCCGACCATGACCTGCACGCGGGAGCCGAGCGAGCTCACCTTCTTCAGCTTGGCGCCCGGGATCGCGGCGGCCAGCGTCTTCGCCGAGTCGGCCCGGTCGGGGCCGTACTGGATCTGCGTCGTCTGCAGGCCGCGCCGCGCGACGCCCGGCGCGACCGTCACCTTGAAGCCGGCGTCGCGCAGCTGGCCGCCCGCCTTCGTCGCGAGGCCCGGGGTGCCGATCGCGTTCAGCACGCGGACCGAGATCTCGTCCGGCGGCACGGTCAGCTCGTCCTCGGGCTTCTCCGTCGGCGTCGCGCTCGGCTTCGGGCTCTCCTCGGCCACCGGCTGGTCGCGCCTGATCCGGGTGAACAGGTCCTGCGCCTTCCCCCGGTCCCACTGGACGGTCGACTGCGGGGTCGGCGCGTTCCACAGCACGGCGTTGTAGTCCGGATCGGCGAGCGGCACCTTCGCGAACGTGAGGTCGTCGGTCGACAGGTTCTTCATCTGGTCGGCGAGCTTCGGCAGCTTGTCGGCCAGCTTGTCGTCCACGCGCAGCGACTTCAGCGCCGCGTTCAGGAACTTCGTCGACTTCACCGGGTCGCCGAGCGTCTTCGTCGACAGCGCCTGCTTCATCATCGCCGCCATGAACTGCTGCTGCCGGTCGATGCGGCCGAGGTCGCTGCCGCCCGTCAGCGTGTAGCGGGCGCGGGCGAACGCGAGCGCCTTCAGGCCGTCCACGTGGGACTTGCCGGCGGGCAGCTTCAGCCCGCTCTTCGGGTCGTTCACGGCCTCCTCGGTGCACACGTCCACGCCGCCGAGCGCGTCCACCATGTGCACGAAGCCGAAGAAGTTCACCTCGACGTAGTGGTCGATGGACACGCCCGTCGCCTGCTTGACCGTGCTGACCGTGAGGTCGGGCCCGCCGAACTGGTACGCCCAGGTCAGCTTGCCCGGACGGGCCGGCACCCGCGCCCCCTTCGCGCCCTCCGACCCGTTCGACTTGTGCGCCGGGATCGTGACATAGGAGTCGCGCGGCAGGCTGACGACCGACACCCGGTCGTGGTCGCGGGACACGTGCACCAGCAGCATCGTGTCGGAGCGCTCGCCCTGGTCGTGCCCGAGCTTGGCCGCCTTCTGCTGCTCCTTCGTCAGCCCCTGGCGCCGGTCGACGCCCGCGACGAGGATCGTCATCGCGCCCTTGGGGCCGTCGCCGCCCTTGCCGAGCCCGTTCACCGACACCTTGTCGATCATGCCGGTGACGTAGTTCTGGAACGCCCACGCGCCGCCCGAGGTCAGCAGCACGAACACCGACATCGTGCCGGTCAGGGTGAGGAAGCGCTTCTGCCGGCGGGCGCTCATCGCCGCGCGCGGGCTCAGCCCGCGGCCGGGCCGGCGCGGACCGCGCGGGCCGTCGACCGACACCCGCGGCGCCGGCATCCCGTCGATCGTGACGCCCTCGATGCCGTCGCCGGCGTCGCCGTCCGGCGCCGGGTGGGAGCCCGGCCGCGGCCGGAAGTAGCGCTCCAGCGGGTCGGGCTCCGGCGAGCGAGGGCCGCCGCGACCCGAATCGTGCCCGTCTGCCATGCCGGCCGCCGCCTCCCGAAGATCACGTTCCGCCGTGGGTCCCCACCACTCTAAAGTGGGGGACACCCGTCCGTTCGCTACCTGGACCTCGTGTCCTTGCAGTAACGTGGCGCCGTCTTGACCACACCCCGGCGGCCCGCACGCGAACCTGGGTGGCGTGGGCTGCGTCAGGCAAGCGAGCAAGAGAGAGGAAGGGGCGCCCGCCTCCGGAATCCGGACGGCGCGCGTCCGCGAGCCCACATGAATTCGTCTCCCCGTGCCCATCGCGCCACGAACCAGGAAACCCGCTACGCCGTGAAGACCCGTCCCGACTCCGGTGAACGCACCTGGCCCGCGGTCTCGGTGGTGATGCCCGTCCTCAACGAGGAACGGCACCTCGCCGAGGCCGTGGGCGGCATCCTGACCCAGGAGTACCCCGGCGAACTGGAACTCGTGCTCGCGATCGGGCCGTCCCGCGACCGCACCGAGGAGATCGCCCGGAAGCTGGCCGCCGAGGACCCGCGCGTCCTCGTCGTCGCCAACCCCACCGGGCGCACCCCGCAGGGCCTCAACATCGCGATCAAGGCCTCGCAGTACTCGATCATCGTCCGGGTGGACGGGCACTCGCTGCTGCCCGCCGACTACGTCCGCGCCGCGGTCGAGACGATGGAGGAGACCGGCGCCGACAACGTCGGCGGCATCATGGCGGCGGAGGGCGTCACGCCCTTCGAGAAGGCCGTGGCGCGCGCGATGACGTCCAAGCTCGGCGTCGGCAACGCCCGGTTCCACACCGGCGGCGAGGCCGGCGAGGTCGAGACCGTCTACCTCGGCACGTTCCGCCGCAGCGCGCTGGAGCGGGTCGGCGGCTACGACGAGACGTTCGTCCGCGCGCAGGACTGGGAGATGAACCACCGCATCCGGGAGACCGGCGGCCGGATCTTCTTCACCCCGCGGATGCGGGTCACCTACCGGCCCCGCCCGAACCTGCGGGCCCTCGCCAAGCAGTACTTCCACACCGGGCGCTGGCGGCGCGTCGTCGGGCGCGAGCACCAGGGGACGCTGAACCTGCGCTACCTGGCGCCGCCGATCGCGGTGGTCGCGATGGCGGCGGGCGCGATCGCCGGGGCGTTCGGGTTCTGGCCCGGCTGGCTGCTGCCCGGCGGCTACGCGGCCGCGATGATCGCGGGCGCCGCCGTGGAGGGGCGCGGGCTGCCGCTCTCCGCCTGGGTCCGGCTTCCGCTGGTGTTCGCGACGATGCACGTGACCTGGGGCGTCGGGTTCCTGACGAGCCCGCCGCGGCTCGGCCAGCCGACCCCGGTGAAACCCGGCGAAAGCGTCCAGTAACGGGCAGACGGCATATCCATCGCCGAACCGACGTGCAATGCTGTGCGTCTCAGGGTTAGGTTCGACGGGATCTCGCCCGCGAACCTCGGGCCCTGGAGGGTGGACATGTCCAACGGAGCACGCCACGGCCTCGGCGTGTTGGTCGGTCTCGTCGTGACGCCGGCGATCGCCGCGTGCCTGATGTACGGGACGAACAAGCTGCGCCTCGTCCTCACCCTCGGCTACGCCAGATTCCAGAGCTACCACGGCAAGGAGATGTGGATCGGCGCCGGACTGGTCCTGCTGGTGGGGATCATGCTCGGCCTGGTGAGCGGCAGCCGGCTGTCGCCGCTCGCCTCGCTCGTCCCCGGCGCCCTCTTCACGGTCGTCGGCCTCATCTGGTTCGCGTCGCCCCGCTGGGCCGTGCTCCACCCCGGCCCGGACGTGCTGCCGCGCGACCTGGGCCTCGGCTACACCACGCTCGGCTCGCTCGGCGTCTTCTTCATGCTCGGCGTGATGCTCCTCGTGGCGTCGCTGGCGCCGTCCCGCTGGAAGGCCCGCACCTCCGCGGGCGCCGCACCGCACTTCGCCGGCCCGCCGCCCGCCCCGATGGGCCCGCCGATGCCCGGCGCCGCGCACCCCATGCCCGGCGCCCCCGCGCCCATGGGCGCCCCGGCGCAGAGCCCGTCCTGGCAGGGCGCGCCCCAGCCCCAGTTCGGCCAGCCGCCCGCGCAGCCCGCCTCGTCCGGCCCGCCGCCGCTCCCGGCGTCGCCGCCGCCCGCCCAGGAGAAGAAGGCGGAGCCGTCCGCCGACGACGAGGACGACGGCGGCCCCGGCGAGTGGACCCGCATGTACGGCGGCAACAAGTAGCTAGACGGCCGCGAGGACGCCGGGGACGTCGTTGACCACCATCGCGTCGAACCCGGCCTCCGCGTAGGTCGGCGCCGCCTCCGCGGACGGGCACCAGGCGATCGTCTCCAGGCCCGCCTTGTGGGCGACGTCCACGCAGTGCTCCAGCGGGCGCAGCCGCGTGTCGGGGTGCTCGATCCCGCACGACCCGGTGTGGACGGCGACGACGTCCAGCCCGAGCCCGGCGGCGGCCGGGACGGCGTGCCACAGCGGGAAGCGCAGCCACGTCAGCAGCCCCAGCGGGACGCCCGGCAGCTCCTCGCGCAGGAACATCAGCAGCGACGGGTCGAACGAGGTGACGAGCAACCGGCGCCGCTTCGCCTCCCGGCGCAGGACCGGGACGAGCAGCGCGCCGGTGCGGCGGGACGGCTCGTCCAGCGCGTCCTCCAGGACGGTCTTGACGTCCACGTCCACCGCGACGTCCGCCGGCAGCGCGTCGAGGATCTCGGTGAGCAGCGGCAGGCCGCTGTCCGTGGCGGGCAGGTCGACCAGGTGGTCGCCCTCCACGGTCGTCGGGTCGTGCCGCAGGACGAGGTGGTCGTCGGCGGTCCGGGTCACGTCGATCTCGACCCAGGGCCCGCCGGGGGCGTCGCGGAGCGCGTCGGCGGCGGCGAGCAGCGACGGCAGCGTGTTCTCGGCGACCGGCATGACCGCACCGGGCGGCAGCAGATCGCCCGACCCGTAACCGCGATGCCCGATGACGGTGGGGGATTTCTCGAAGATCAAGAGTTCACCTCGGTGGCGAGATGTTCGGCGACGACGGCGTCGAGGGGCTGGGTGACCTTGAGGTTGCGCTCGCTGCCCTCGACCACGCGGATGGGGACGTCCGGCAGGTAGCGGTGGACGATGCCGCAGTCGTCGGTGGCGCGCAGCGCGGGGTCGGCGAGCGCCAGCTCGTACGCCTTGCGGATGGTGCCGAGCCGGAAGCCCTGGGGGGTCTGGAACCGGCTCAGCGTCTCGCGGGGCGGCATCGAGGCGACCACGCCGTCCGCCACCACCACGATCGTGTCGGACGACGGGACCCCGACGGCGACGGCCTCGTGGTCGTCGAGGGCGGCCAGCACGCGGTCGATGACGGGGCGGTCGACGAAGGGCCGGGCCGCGTCGTGGAACAGGACGCGGACGTCGTCGGGGCGCCCGTCCAGCACGCGCAGCGCTGCGACCGTCGACGCGGTGCGGGTGTCGCCGCCCTCGATGACGGCGGCGGTCTTGGAGAAGGGCGCGGCGATCGCGGCGGCGTCGCGCAGGTGGCCGGCCGCCATCACGACGACGACCTCGTCCACGCCGGGATGGGCGTCGAAGGCGCCGACCGCGTGCGCCAGGATGGGCCGCCCGCCGACCTCGATGAGCTGCTTGGGGCGCCCCGCGCCCATGCGCTCGCCGACCCCGCCGGCGAGCACCACCGCAACCGTCCGCGCCGCCATGTCCTTCGATCCTCCGACAGGTCTTCCCGGCACCCGTTCCCGGCATCACCGGCCATGCTCAACGTACCGGACGGCCCCGGGGCGGGACGGAAGAAGCGGCCCGCCCGCCCGATCGCGCGGGATCGAGTATGGTTACCTCGCCGTGCAGGGCTCAGTGCAGGCGGTACCGGCACCGCCGCTCCGCCGCGGCGGCGCCCGCGCGCCGCGCTCCCGCCGAGGGCCCGGCCCCGGTTCGCGCGCGCCGCGCCGACCGCCTACTTTGGCGTCCTGACCCGGCGGCGGGAACGCCGCCGCGCGCGGACCCGTTCGACCTGTGAGGAAAGAGGAAGCATGATCGGCATGGTGCTGGCGGCGGGTGCGGGCCGGAGGCTGCGGCCCTACACCGACACCCTCCCCAAGGCCCTGGTCCCGGTGGACGGCGAGACCACCATCCTGGACATCGCCCTCCGCAACCTCGCCGAGGTCGGGCTGACGGACGTCGTCATCGTCGTCGGCTACTGCGCGGGAGCGGTCGAGGAGCGCAAGGCCGCCCTCGAGGAGCGGTACGGCGTGAGCATCACGCTGGTTCACAACGACAAGGCCGAGGAGTGGAACAACGCCTACTCCATGTGGCTGGCTCGGGAGCACTTCTCCAAGGGCGTCCTCATGGTCAACGGCGACACGGTCCATCCGGTGAGCGTCGAGAAGACGCTACTGGCGAACCGCGGGCCGGACATCCTCCTCGCGGTGGACGACGTGAAAACTCTCGCCGACGAGGAGATGAAGGTCATCCTCGACGGTGCGGGCCACCTGAAGACCATCACCAAGCTGATGGACCCGTCCGCCGCCGGCGGCGAGTACATCGGCGCCACCCTGATCGAGCCCGCCGCCGCCGGGCCGCTGGCCGACGCGCTCAAGGCCACCTGGGAGCGCGACCCCGACCTCTACTACGAGGACGGCTACCAGGAGCACGTGAACCGCGGCGGCGTCATCGGCGTCGCGCCGATCGGCGACGTGGCGTGGGTCGAGGTGGACAACCACGACGACCTGGAGAAGGCCCGCGGCATCGCCAAGGGTTACTGACCCGGCGGCACTCCCGGACACGCAGACCCCCGGACGACGCGGATCCCGGCGACGCAGGCCCCGGAACCAGGCGCCCGACCCCGAGCGAGGAGGCTCATGCCCCTGCTGACGCGGATGCTCAACGCGCCGCTCTCCATCGACGTGCGGCGCGGTGCCGTCGCGGCCCTCGGCGAACTGCTCGCCGACCGGCGGATCGCCACCGAGGGACGGGTGGCGATCGCCGTCGGCCCCGGCCAGGGCGACCAGATCGCCGAGCAGGTACGGCCGTCCCTGTCGGCCTGCGACGTGTTCCAGGTCGAGGGCGGCACCGTGGACGCCGCGGTCGCGCTGGGGTCCAAGCTGCGCGCCGGCTCCTACGAGGCCGTCGTCGGCATCGGCGGCGGCCGGACGATCGACGCCACCAAGTACGCGGCGACGCTGTCGGGCATCCCGATGGTGTCGGTCGCGACGAACCTGTCCCACGACGGCATCTGCTCGCCGGTCGCCTCGCTCGTCCACGACGGCGGCAAGGGCTCGTTCGGCGTGGTGATGCCGCTCGCGATGGTCGTCGACCTCGACTACGTGCACGCCGCGCCCGCCCGGCTGATCCGCGCCGGGATCGGCGACGTGGTGAGCAACTTCTCCGCGGTGGACGACTGGCTGCTCGCCGCCGAGCAGTGCGGCGAGCGGGTCGACCGGATGGCGCTGACCGTGGCGCGCACCGCCGCCGAGGCGCTGCTGCACCAGCCCGGCTCCATCGAGGACGACCGGTTCCTCACCGTCCTCGCCGAGAGCCTGGTGCTGTCGGGGATGTCGATGGCGTTCGCCGGCGACTCCCGGCCGGCGAGCGGCGGCGACCACGAGATCCTGCACGCCATCGACCAGCTGTTCCCCGACACCGCGAACCACGGGGAGCTCGCCGGGATCGGCACGGCGTTCTGCTACCACCTGCGCTCCACCCGCCTCGGCGTGGGCGGGGAGCGGCTGCACGAGATCCTCGACTGCCTCGCCCGGCACGGCCTGCCCCGCCTGCCGGGCGACATCGGGCTCAGCGTCGAGCAGTTCAGCGAGGCCGTGCGGCTCGCGCCGCAGACCCGGCCCGGCCGCTACACCATCTTGGAATACCTCGATCTCGACGAGGGCGAGACCCGCAAGGCGGTGGAAGAGTATGTCCAGGCCCATGGAGGCTGAGCTCCCGGGGCAGAACGACTCCGCGGCACCGCCCGGCGACGGCGACCACCGGCCGCACCGCAAAGGAGCCAAGGTCGCCGACGTCCGCCGGTACGGGCAGCCTCCCGGCCTGAAGGACCGGCGCAACGAGGAGCACTGGGCGGGCCGCCTCTACATGCGGGCCCTGTCGCCCTACTTCGGGTGGCTGGCGCTGCGGCTCGGCTTCAGCCCGAACCAGCTCACGTACCTGATGATGGCGAGCGGCGTCATCGCCGGCGTCGTCGTGTCGCTGCCCGCGCCCGAACTGTGGACGGCGATCGGCGGCGCCGTCCTCATCCAGGTCTACCTGCTGCTCGACTGCGTGGACGGCGAGGTCGCCCGCTACCTGCGGCAGACCTCGGTCGCCGGGGTGTTCCTGGACCGCATCGGCCACTACCTGTCCGAGGTCTCGCTGCTGATCGGGCTCGGCTTCATGGCGCAGGGCGGCTGGAAGAACGGCGGCTGGGTGGAGCTCGGCCTCGTCGCCGCGCTCGGCGCCGCGCTGATCAAGGCGGAGACCGACAACGTCGTCGTCGCGCGGGCGAAGTCGGGCCTCGCCGCCGACCCGACCGGCGGCGACCGGGCGCTGCGGCCCCGCTCCACCGGCATCGCGCTCGCCCGGCAGGCGGCGTCGATGCTGCGCTTCCACCGGATCATCGGGGCGGTCGAGCTGTCGCTGCTGATCCTCGCGGCGGCCGTGCTCGACACCGTGCTCGGCACCGAGACCCCCGCCGCGGTCCGCGTCCTGACGGTCGCGGTGGCCGCCGTCGCGGTGCTGCAGACCCTGCTCCACCTCGTCAGCATCCTGGCCTCCCGGAGGCTGAAGTGAAACTCAGCGTCGTCGTCCTGACGATGGGCAACCGGCCGGCGGAGCTAGCCCGCGCCGTCAGCAGCGCCCTGGAGCAAGAGCACGTGGACGTCGAGGTCGTCCTCGTCGGCAACGGCGTCGACCCGGTCGGCGACCGCGCGGGCGTCGCGCCGTTCGACGACGAGCGCGTCAAGACCCTCACCCTCCCCACGAACCTGGGCATCCCGGGCGGACGCAACCGGGGCGTGGAGGCGTCCTGCGGCGACGTCGTCCTGTTCCTGGACGACGACGGCTGGTACCGCTCCCCCCGCCTCGGCGTGCACCTGCGCGACCGGTTCTCCGCCGAGCCCGACCTCGGCGTCGTCTCGTTCCGCGTCCGCGACCCCGAGGGCGGGCGCGGCGAGCGCCGGCACGTGCCGCGGCTGCGCGCCGGCGACCCGGAGCGCTCGTCGCCGGTCACGACGTTCCTCGGCGGCGCCTGCGCGATCCGGCGGGCGGCGTTCGACGCGGGCGGCGGCCTCCCCGAGGACTTCTTCTACGCCCACGAGGAGACCGACCTCGCCTGGCAGATCCTCAACGCGGGCTACCGCATCGTCTACGACGCGTCCGCGGTGATGTTCCACCCGGCGGTGCTGCCGACGCGGCACGACATGTTCTACCGCTACAACGCCCGCAACCGGGTCTGGCTGGCGCGCCGCAACCTGCCGTGGCCGCTGGCGCTCACCTACCTCGCCGTGTGGGTCGGCATGACCGTCCTGCGCGAGCGCAGGCCGAGCGCGCTCAAGCCGTGGTTCAAGGGCTTCCTGGAGGGCTGGCGCAAGTCGGCCGGGCCCCGCCGCCCGATCTCCTACCGCACGGCCTGGCGGATGACGCGGACGGGCCGCCCGCCCATCATCTAGGGCGGTTCATCTGGGTGCGGTGACCGCGGCCAGGATGAGGTGCGTGAGCTCGGCGGTGATGGCGTCGAGCGGGACGTCCTGGTCGCGGGCGGACCAGTGGTGGACGAGGTTGTTGACGGCCCCGATCACGGCGATCATCGTGAGCCGGTGGTCGCGGTCGGCGGCCTCGCCGCGCTCGACCGCCTCCCGGGTCATCGTGAGCAGGGTGTCCTCCCACCGGCCGCGCCAGCCGAAGCGGTGCCGTTCCAGGTCCGCGCTGACGCCGATGACCTCGACGAACGCGATGCGGGCCCAGCGCGGGTCGCTGGCGGTGACGGTGACGAACGCGCGGACGGCCCGCTCGACCCGGGTGGGGAGGTCGGCCCCGGCCGCGCCCGCGTAGGCGTCGGCGAGGGCCTGCGCGGCGCGCTCGTTGACGGTGGTGTGCAGGGCGGTGAGGAGTTCCTCGCGTCCGGAGAACTCCTCGTAGAAGTTGCGGGTCGACACGCTCGCGGTCGCGCACAGCCGCTCGATGGAGGTCGCCGCGTAGCCGCGGGTGCCGAACAGTTCGAGCCCGGCGGCGAGCAGGCGCTCCCGCCGCTCGGCGCGGCGCTCCTCCGCGGACCGGCCGCCGTAGCTGCGCCTGGGTGCGGGATTCCGGCCGCTCATTGGTCTCCGTTCACCCGTGCGTGCGAAAGGGGGCAGCGTCAGCCTAACCCGCACGCACGGGCCGATATCACCCTCGCGCGGCGGGCCGGCGGGGCCCGTTCAGTCGGTCAGCAGGGTGTCGCGCCATTCGGGGTCGGCGGTGAGGACGGTCAGCCGCTGCGTCGCGCGGGACACCGCGACGTACAGGACGCGCAGCCCGCGCGGCGACTGGGCGGCGACGGTCTCCGGCGCCACGATCACGGCGGCGTCGAACTCCAGACCCTTGGCCTCCAGGACGTCCAGCACCTGCACCCGCTCGGGGAGGCCGTCGCCGAGCCGCTCCCGGTCGGCCTCCGTCCACGCCACCGCCCCGCCGGTGGGGGCGGGGTCGGCC
>NZ_VCKZ01000030.1 GCF_005889745.1 Actinomadura geliboluensis | reverse complement strand
GGCCAGCAGCTGGTCCAGCAGCCGGTCGTCCAGCAGTTCCCGGATCGGGCGGCGCGTGCTGTCCTGCTCGGGCCCACTCACCTCCGTCACGGTAGCCGAAAGATCACTTACGGTAGTTGAAGTGGTGTCGTCGACACGGTCGATCACGGACATGACGTGTGGTTCTCCCCCCGAAGAACGTGGGCGCTTCACCCACTGATCACTTGCTCCCCAGCAAGATCACTTTCCACACCTGAGGGAATACCCCCGACATGGCGTGGCTCGACGATCTCGAGCCTGGGTCCTGCCGATGATGTAACTGCCGGCCGTCAGCCCACGTCGAAACTGAGCCTGATTTCGTGTTCGTACACATGGTCGTAGATGATGACGTTGGTGATGCTCGGTGAATTCCGCGTGAGAATCGAGAGGTCGCGAGAAGGGAAAGTGTTGGGCTCTTCCACAGGGGGTTCGAGGGTCACGGACTTTACGTCGGGCCGCGACCGGAACCAGTTGGTGACGGCGGTGACCTGGCTCTCCAGGTTGCACTTGTCGTCAGCGGATGTGTACTTGCACAGGGTCGACGCAACCTCCACTGTTGTGTCACTGTAAGCCCTTGTGAGCTTGGTTGAATAACCTGGGATCGTCCCCATATCGGCGATGGCGCTCATGTTCGCTTCGTAGCGTTGGTTCTCCCGCCTCTCCTGGAAAGCCTTCACCGACCACACGGTCGTGCCGATGAGCGCCAGGGCGGTGGCGACCGCCACGAGAGCGATGACGACCTTCTTGCGCGTGCGGGTGGGACGTTGGGGTGGCTGCGGAACGGGCGGTTGCGTCGGCGGCTCAAGGAGGGTCGGTTGTGCGGGCGGCTGGCCTTGGGTGAGCCAGGTCAGCTGGCTGTGAAGGTGATCGAGGGTCGGGCGGTGGGAGGGATCCCGGTGCAGCAGCGTCCTGAGGATGGGTTCGAGGGAACCGGCGTGTGCTGATGGGATGGGGTCCTGGGTGGCGATGGCGATGAAGATGGCTCCGGTGCTGGCGCCCTCGAACGGGGGATGTCCCTCCACGGCGGTGTAGAGCGTGGCGCCCAGTGACCATAGGTCGGCGGCGGCCGTGACCTCCTGGCCGCGGACCTGCTCGGGCGACATGTACGCGGGAGTACCCAGAACGGCGCCCGTACCGGTCAGGGTCGCATCGCCTTCGACGGCCGCGATACCGAAGTCGGTCAGGACGACACGGTCGTCCTCCAGCAGAACGTTGGCGGGCTTGATGTCGCGATGAGTGATGCCCGCCCGGTGAGCCGCGCGCAGAGCGTCCAGCAGGTGCAACCCGATCTGCGCGACCCGGACGGGCGGCAGCCGTCCCTCGGCCTTCAGAAGGTCGTCCAAGGAACGACCCCTGACGAGTTCCATGACGATCCAGGGGCGGCCGTCGTCACCGGTCACGCGGTCGTGCACAGTGACGATCCCGGGGTGCCTCAGCCTGGCCGCGGCGCGTGCCTCCCGGTCCAGCCGGGCGATCAAGGTCTGCCGTGCGGCATCGTCCAAATGCTCGGGCAGGCGCAGTTCCTTGACCGCCACTTCACGGTCTAGTTGCTCGTCGTGGGCTCGCCAGACCGCTCCCATGCCACCCCGGCCGAGCAGCGAGACCAGCCGGTACCGGCCCGCCAGCACCTGCCCGTCCGCGTCCGCCGACTGTCGCGAGCCATCCTGCCTCAGCGGTTCCAACGGCCATACCTCTCACAGGAACACACGTGTCTGAACGGACAGTTCGAGATCATCTCAAACGCCGCTCGCCTGTGGCGAGAGAACGGCTGCGGCGGTACCGGCCCCCTTCGTCTTAGCGGGTGGGCGGTCCCCGGTCAGGAGCAGGATCGCCGCCAGCGGCACCACGAACGCCCATGGACGACCGGTGAACGCGTGCGGATTCTGGGCGTTCATGAACAGGCCGAAGGCCCATCGCCGCCAGTACCAGCCCTCGGGTCCGGGCGGCGTGATGTCCAGGAAGGTGGCGTCGAAACTGGTGAGCACCCACGTGGTGAGAACCGCGATCAGCATCATCGCGGTCTCGGCCGCACCGCGCCAAGACGGGGCGCTGTGCGGGTGCTCGGCGAGCTGCCCGACGGCGAAGACGAAGACCAGGTCGAAGAACAACTCCAGCGGGGACACCGCCCGGCGCGGGGCGGCGTCCGACGCCGCGCGCACGTCGGAGGTGCGCAACGGCCAGCTAATGACAGCCCTCAGCCGGCTGCCGCCGAAATCCGGGTCGATTCTCTTCGCGGGCCTTTCTGTTGGCCTCAGTGAGTGCTCGCGACGAAGCGGTCAAGACGGGTATGGGCCCCACGCGGGACGGCCCGAGGTGGACGGCTTGCGGCCCAGCTTGCCGGCCCGTACCTGCACGGCGAGGCTGTCGAGGATGACGCGGCTGCTCATCAGGCATGTCGTCTCCGCCCAGTCGTAGGGCGGTGAACACTCGACGATCTCGATGCCCGCCAGACCGGGTTCGGAGACCAGCCGGACCAGGTTGAGCGCCTCGCGGGGCAGCAGGCCGCCGGGCTCCGGCCAGCCGGTGCCGGGCACGAACCCGGCATCGATCACGTCGATGTCGAAGGAGAGGTAGACGGCCTCGGCGTCCTTCCAGGCGATCTCCAGGGCCGTCTCGGCGACCTTCTCCACACCGACGCGCTCGACGTCGCCCACCGTGATGATCGTGGTGCCCCGCTCGCGGCCCACCTTGACGCCGGCGCGCGGTGACTGCCAGCCGCCGATCCCGATCTGGACGAGGTTGGTGGCCGGGGCGTTCTTGATGTTGGTGGCGTGGAACCAGGGGGTGGTGTGCATGCGCTCGTCGAGGTCGGTCTCCTGGGTGTCCACGTGCCGGTCGAAGTGGATGATGCCGACGTTGCCGTCCATGTGCGGCGTCAGGCCGCGGATGGTGGGGAAGCCGATCGAGTGATCTCCTCCCAGGACGACCGGGAAGGCGCCCTGCGACACCACGTGCGACATCGCCTGGCTGATCTGGTCGAAGGACTTCTCCAGATTGCCCGGGATGGTGAACACGTCACCGATGTCGACCATGTTGAGCTGCTCGCGCAGGTCCACGCCCAGTTCGTAGCTGTAGGTGCCGAACAGGCCGGTGCAGCGGCGGATGCCCTGCGGACCGAACCGGGTGCCCGGCCGGTAGGTCGCGCCGGCGTCCAGCGGCACGCCGAACACGGCCACCTCGGCATCGCCCACGGCGTGGACGTCGTCGACGTAGGGGCATTTCAGGAAGGTTCCGGTCTCGCCGGCGAAATGCGGGAGCTCGCCTCTGGCGAAGGTCGAGATGGTCCGGTCCTTGATCGTGGGGGCGCCCTCCAACCCGTGGGCCAGGCGCCGTTCGATCTCCTCCTGGCTCCTGCGCGTGGGCAACTCGCCCTCGACCCTCTGGGCCCACGCGCCTTCCCTGTCGGTCTGCTCGGCCACGGCATCTCCTCTGCGAGTCAAGGGGGAGGAGACGGGCTGGTACCCCGACAGCAGCAGGTCACACGGGGACCGAGGTCGAGCCCCTGTGGACGCAGAGGAGTTGGTCCTGCGGGGGTGCAAAGGGGCGGTAGCGGCTGTGTCGGGTCCTGCCGGTGAGCCGTTGCTCCAGGCGGTCATGACCGCTGTGACGTCGGGCCAGGGCCGGTGGGCGCGTCGTCCGGTAGGCGGTGACGTGGGCGATGCGGGTGGCTTCTTGGCCCGTGGGTCGTAGGCTGCCGGGGTGATGGTCAGGGCTTCCAGATGCCGATGCGGTCGGTACGTCGGCGTTGCTGGGCCGCAGTGGGGATGTCGAGTCCCTGGCCGCGTGCGGTGAGGCGGTCGGCGACCGTGGTGCGGTGCTCGACGCTCTTGTGGTCGTCGTACTTGAACTTGGCCCGGACCTGGACGACCTCCAGCCGGAGGCCGCGGATGCCGGACAGCATCCGTCCGTAAGGAGGTTGTCCCGGGGCGACGTCGGCATGGTCGCCGTCGGGTTGGAAGTGGGCGAGCTGCCGGGTCAGCAGGTCGGCCTTGGCGTGCGGGTCGTCGATGATGTGGGCCCGGCAGGTGAACTGGACGGCGGCGTAGTAACTGGTCGGTACACCGTCCTCGGGCGGAACGTCGGGGGCGGCGCGCCAGGTACCGGGGACGAAGGCATAGTCCCCGATGACCGTGAACGCGACGTTAGGGTCGTGCTCGATCGCCTTCCAGACCGGGTTCGGGCGCCCGAGATGGATCAGCAGGTCACTTCCGTCCACGCTGAAGTGGGTGGGGACGACGACGGGCGGCTGTCCCGGCAGGCCGTTGACGGCGAGCTGGCCGAAGTCGTGGCCGTCGGCGATCCATGCCTGCCACTCGGCGTCGTCCAGGCTCGCGTCCCAGGGCTGGATGAACAAGTGAGTTCCCCTTTGCTGATCGGCAACGATGAGAAACAGGAGTCGGGGCGGGGGAGGGCCGGCAGGCTGACCGCGACGGCGGCGGTGCCCACGCCGACGATCTGGCCGCTGCCGAAGGGGTGGAGTGGTGCAACACCCCTGCCTGCACGAAGCCAACCACTACCGGCAACGCTCAACCAGCAGGTCACAGTCACAATCTAGAGTCTCCGCGGAACCGGGGCGGTTCACAGATTCGCCCGGATGTGTCACAGGCGGAAGGGGCTGCGCTGTCATACCTTGCGACCGGACGGCCGAGGGCCCGCGGTGAGCGAAAAGGAAGATCGTCGTGGCCGGGGTCGCAGCGGCCGTCTGAATGAAGAACCAAGAGCGGGAGTGTCATGCTTTACGGGCAGGAGCACGTCAGGCGCTACCAGGAAACGGGCGGAGCCGAGGGGCACGCTTGGCAGGGCACCACGGTCCTGCTGCTCACCACCACCGGACGGCGGAGCGGCAAGCCGTACACGACTCCGCTGATCTACCAGGAGGACCATGGCAACCCTGTCGTGGTGGCGTCCAAGAGCGGCGACCCCGCCGACCCCGACTGGTTCCTCAATCTGAGAGCGAACCCCGAAGTCCAGGTGCAGGTCCGCGACGACAAGTTCACCGCCCGCGCCCGTGTCGCGACGCCGGAGGAGAAGCCGCCGCTCTGGAAGAAGATGACCGCGACCTGGCCGGACTACGACGAGTACCAGTCCAAGACCGACCGCGAAATCCCGGTGGTCATTCTCGAACGCGTCTGACGCAACTATCGGTGCCGAAAACTGCGTCACCGGCTTGACGTTCGATGTAGCGGGGTTCCGTGGCCCGGTCACCCTTGAGGGGACGGGACCGCCGGCCACCGGAGACGCCGTCAGGGTCACCTCGACAGGTGGGCAGTGCGCCACCGCCGACGAGCCCGCCGAGATCCTCGTGCGGGAGATGCACGCGACCCGCACCCGACCATGATCGAGGGCATCCCTACTGGTAAGCCCCGTGATCGGGTACTCACAAGCAATGCAAGGAGACAACGTGACGATACTGGTGCTTGGTCCGACCGGCGGGCAAGGCGGTGCGGTGGTGGCCGCGCTGTTGGAACGCGGCGTCCCGGTGCGAGGGCTGGTCCGCGACCCGGCTCGGCTCTCCGCGCATACGCTGACGGAGCGGGGTGTCGAGGTGGTCCGGGGCTCGTGGTACGACGTGGACTCACTGGCCGCCGCCATGACCGGGACCGACGGTGTGTTCGCCCTGACCACCCCGTTCGAGTCCGGTCCGGCGGCCGAGGTGCAGCAGGGGCGGGCGATCCTGGAGGCCGCCGCCAGGGCTCAGGTCCCGCATCTGGTGTTCAGCTCCGTGGCGAGCGCCGACCAGCGGTCGGGGGTGCCCCACTTCGACAGCAAGGCCCGCGTCGAGGCGCAACTCCCGGGCTCCGGCGTCCCGTACACGATCCTCGGCCCCACCTACTTCTTCGACAACATGATGGGCGACGCCGGCAGCGTCCGGCAGGGCATCCTCAGGCTGCCGATCCCCTCCGACCGTCCCTTGCAGCAGACAGCCCGTGACGACTTGGGCGCCTTTGCGGCGGAGGTGCTGCTGAATCCCGACTCTTACAAGGGGCAGCGGATCGAGCTGGCCAGCGACCGTCCCACACCCGCCGAGATGGCCGCCGACCTGGGTGAAGCGCTGGGACGCCCGGTCCACCACGAGCAGACACCGCTCGCGGCCATCACCAACCCGGACATGCACGCTATGTGGGACTTCTTCAACGGTCCCGGCTACCAGGTCGATATCCCCGCGCTCCATGAGGCGCATCCCGAGATCCCTTGGACGTCCTTCGCGGACTGGACGCGCCAGACCTTCCTTCGATAACCGATCACGATGACTAAGCCGCAGGACGGCGGTCGACCGGCGCCCGGGCTGGTGTCGCGAGGTATGCCAAGTCTCGTGAAGACCCAGTGCAGGTGGAACTCGACCGTGTGGGTGCTCAGGCACAGGCGGCCGCCGCCTCGATCCCGGATGCACTCTCCCGCGGGCCGATGCGCCCCAGGTGCGCTACCTCCATCTCATGGCGACGGACTAGGACCCCGGCTCGAACGATTACGCTGAATCGGCGAGCTTGGGGGTGCGACCTGGATGGGCGACGGGCACGCGCCTGGACGTTCCGAGCAGGAGGACAGGCTCGGAGCCGAATGGGAGGAGCACCGGCCCGCGGTTTTCGGGGTGGCCTACCGGCTGCTGGGTGGTGTGGCCGATGCCGAGGACGTCACCCAGGACGTGTGGCTGCGGGCGGCCGGGACTGATCTGCGGAACATCGTTGATCTCAGGTCCTGGCTGGTGACGGTGGCCGCACGGCGGTCGTACGACATCCTCAAGAGCGCCCGTTTCCGCCGGGAGGACTATGTCGGGCCGTGGCTGCCGGAGCCGTTGCTGACGGGGCCGGACGCGTCCGAGCGGGTCCTCGTCGATGAGTCCATCAGTTCCGCGATGCTCCTGGTGATGGAGGAGTTGAGCCCGCCGGAGCGGGTGGCCTTCGTCCTGCACGATGTCTTCGGTCTGGAGTTCGGCCGGATCGCCGAAGTGCTCGACGTCTCCGTGCCAGGTGCTCGGCAACACGCTTCACGGGCGCGTCGGCGGGTGGCCAAGGCGAAGGGGGCTTCGCCGCAGGCGTCCAAGGCGGAGCGCGAACGTGTGCTGGCGGCCTTCCGTGCCGCCTACGAGGCCGGGGACCTGGCCGGCCTGGTCAGGCTGCTACACCCGGACGCCGTCTACGTCACCGATGGCGGCGGCAAGGCCGCTGCGGCGCGCAAGGCCATCCATGGTGGTGAGCGCGTGGCCGAGGTTATGGTGCGCGTGGGCCGCCAATGGCGGACGGACCGCATCGACATGGTCGAGGTCGGCGGCGAACTCTCCCTGGTGTTCTACCGGGAGGGCCGTGTCTACTCCGTGGACACGCTGCAGATCACCGACGGTCTGATCAGCGCGTACCGCAGGGTCATCAACCCGGACAAACTTTCTCGCCTCTGAGCTGTCACACCCCTAGGGGCTAACTCGTCTCCCTGATGAGAACCACGAAACGGGGGACGAGGAACGCTCGTGAGCAGACGCCATTGATCAGGCCGGACGGCACACGTCCAACTTCTGCGTTTCCTCCGACGATGAGCCGCGATGAGCCCGAAGCGAATGGGCCCCGCGCTCCAGCGCCCCTTGCCGGAAAGGACCTTTATGCGAGCCCCAGATATTGGAATGCGTGTCGTCGGTGGCCTGTCGGCCGTCGCCGCGCTGACCGCTGCCGCGGCCTGCTCCAGCTCCGACCCGCCCGCCCACGCCATGACGCCGACTGCGGCCGTGGCATCGGAGCATCCCGCCGAAACCCTCAAGCCACTGATCCAGCAGAACCTCCCGGATGTGAAGGGCAAGACGTTCACCTCGGCGATCGTCGCCTTGCCGCCCAGCGCACGTGCGAAACCGCACCGGCATGGCAAGGCGTTCGTCTACGCCTACGTCCTGGAAGGCACCGTACGCAGCCAACTCGGCGGCGAGTCCGTGCGGACCTACCGGCAGGGCGAGAACTGGGTGGAGCAGCCAGGCGCCCAACATGTCCTCACCGAGAACACGAGCCGGACCGAACCGGCCAAGCTCCTGGTCGTCTTCGTCTCCAACACCGGAGACAAGCTCAAAGTCGACGACCCGGGCTCTTAGCCCGCCTTGTGCAGCGGGCGTCAAAGGTGCCCGCACGATTTCACTATCCCTACCCGATTATCGAGCACCGCTCCTTAAAACGCGCCCGGAATGAACGGCGCGCTACCCGTCCGAACCCCGGAGGAACCTTGACCGCCACCACCCACCGCCTGTACCTCGACAAGCAGCACCCGAGCGCCTACAAGGCCCTCGTCGCATTGTCGACCGAAGTTCAAAGGATCGCCACCGCGGCGGGCCTTGACCCCCTCCTGATCGAACTGTTGAAGATCCGCATCTCCCAGATCAACGGCTGCGCGTTCTGCCTGCGCTTGCACACCCGTGACGCCCTCAAGAAGGGCGAGAACCCCGACCGGATCGCCGTGCTGCCCGGCTGGGAGGAGACCGGCTACTTCTCCGACCTGGACCGCGCCGCCCTCCGCTTGAGTGAAGCGGTCACGCGCGTCTCGGACGGGCATGTCAGCGACGAGGACTACGACGCCGCCGCAGCCATCCTCTCCCCGGATCAGGTCTCGGCGGTCATCTGGCTGACGACGGTGATGAACGCCTTCAACCGCATAGCGATATCCAGCCGGTACCCCGTCAAGGACTGACCCCGTCTCCGATTTCACCGGACTGCGGGGGTGCAGTCCGGTGAAATCGGGCGGACACCCGATCCACGGAGAGCACGGTGTGAGCGAGATCGTGACGGCCGCGGACGATCCGAGAGGGGCGGCCGACAGCGCGGGCGCGGTGGGCGCGGGAATCCCGCTCGCGGGGGCGCGCTGTCGGCACTATCCCACTGTCGGACGAGGGACGACTGTGGGCGCGAATCGCGAGGCGGCCCGCATCGGGATGCTGAGTCGGTCACGACGTTCGCGCTGGCCTGCGAACTGCCAGAGCTCAAACTGGCAAACGTATCGGGTTGAAATCGGCGAGAGACATGTCGTGAACAGAATCGCATTCGCCTGACCAAATTGAATGGGGCATGTGGGGTTCGCTCCCATGGCCCGAGAATAAGAGAGATGAAAGGGCTGGGATTTGCAAAGCGCCGTTGTGGGGCCGACGGGATCGGGAAGCGAAGCAGGGGGAGAGGGGATGAGGCGCGCGAGGATTGTAATCGTCGGGGCGGGGTTCGCCGGCTTTGCCGCCGCTCGTAAGCTGGCGCGGCTCGCCCGGGGCCGGGCGGAGATCACGTTGCTCAACCCGACCGATTACTTCTTGTACATGCCGTTGCTGCCGGAAGTGGCGGCGGGACTGATCGACCCGCGCCGGGTGGCGGTGTCGCTCCCCGCGGCACTGCCCGGGGTGCGGACGATTCTGGGTGAGGCGCAGCGAATCGACGCCGAGACCCGGAAGGTGCACTACACCGGTCCGGAGGACGGGAACGGCGAAATCGGCTACGACCGGCTCGTCCTGGCCGTCGGGAGCGTGAACAAGCTGCTGCCGATCCCGGGCGTGGCCGAACATGCGCACGGTTTCCGAGGCATCCCCGAGGCGCTCTACCTCCGAGACCACGTCGTCAGGCAGATCGAGCTGGCCGACGCCGCCGACGATCCGGCCGAGCGCGAGGCGCGCTGCACGTTCATCGTCGTCGGCGCCGGTTACACCGGGGTCGAGGTGGCCGCGCAGGGGGTGCTGCTCACCCGGTCCCTGATGCGAAACCACCCGCGCTTGCGCGGCATCACCCCGCGCTGGCTTCTGCTGGACGTGGCCGACCGTGTGCTGCCCGAGCTGGGCGAGCGGCTCTCACATGCGGCGGATCGTGTACTGCGCGGGCGCGGCGTCGAGGTCCGGACGGGCATGTCCGTCAAGGAGGCGACCTCGGACGGTGCATGGCTCACCGACGGCGTTTTCGTGCCGAGCAGGTCGCTCGTCTGGTGCGTGGGAGTACGGCCCGACCCCGTGGTGAAGGGCCTCGGCCTGGAGACCATGAAGGGACGGCTGGTGGTGAACGAATATCTCCACGTGCCGGACCACCCGGAGATCTACGCTTGCGGTGACGCGGCCGCGGTACCGGATCCGAACCGTCCCGGCGAGGTGACGCCGATGACCGCGCAGCACGCTCAGCGGCAGGGCACGCGAGTGGCGCGCAACATCGCGGCCTCCTACGGCGTCGGTGAAATGCGCCCCTACCGACACCGTGATCTGGGGTTCGTGGTCGACCTGGGTGGGACGCAGGCGGCGGCCGACCCGTTGGGGGTGCCGCTGTCGGGCCTGCCCGCCAAGGTGGTCACCCGCGGCTACCACCTGCTGTCACTGCCCAGGAACCGCTCGCGGATCGCCATGGACTGGCTCCAGAACGCGATCCTGCACCGCCAGACCGTCCAACTGGGCCTGGTGCGATCCCCGATCGTGCCGCTGGACACCGCCGCCCCGGAGCTCCCGACGATCCCGCATTGACGCTGCGCTTGAGGACATGTGTCACCCGGCTAGGTGAGAGTCTCTGGCTTGCCTAGCCGGGTGACGCTTTTGGCTGATCGTCAGGTTGAGCGAGATTCGAGTTCCCTGTGACGGTGGCCAGATGAACAGATTGTGGTGACGTCAGAGGCAGATCTCCTCGTCGCGATCGGCGACCGCGTCGACGGCCAGGTACAGCAGGGATGTCAGATGTGGTTCGAGTTCGTCGGCGGGGATGGCGCCGACGAGGGCGGAAAGCCCGAGCCGGTCGCGGGCCGCCACGGCGGCGAGCACCCGCGCGGCCCAGCGCGCCGGAGTCGGCACCTGCTCGATGTCGCGGCGTACGCCGATGTCCGGTGGGCGCTCGTGCAGAATCGTCCTGCACCAGACGGTGACGAGGCGTTCCACCGCGGCGGGGCCGCGGAGGACGGCGCGGGCGGTCAGCGCGCGGCTCCGGCGATGCTCGCCGTAGACGGCGGCCGTCAGCGCCTGCCCGGCCAACAGCCCGGCGTGCCAGTGGAGGGCGAGTTCGGCCGCCCTGTGCCGGATCGGCATGGCCGCCTCCCGGGGTCAGTCGCAGAGCGTGGGGCGGGGACGGGTCAGGCCGTCGGTGCAGTCTTCGGGGACGAAGCCGGCCTCCTCCGTCCGGACCTGCGGCCGCCAGGTGTGGACGGCCTTGCCCGCGCCGTCGTAACCGGTCACGGTCTTGACGCGGATCGTGGGCGAGGACATCGCGCCCGCCGACATCGGGCCGGTCGCCCCGTGGTCCGGCATCATCCGGGTCGGGGTCTGGGCGATGAAGAAGCCGTCCTGGACGGCGACCCGCGCGGTGCGGCCGCCGTCCCAGGCCACGGCGACGCGGGTCACGCCGGGCTTGGCGCGGCCGACGACCACGGCGTGCAGTTCGTCCCACTTCAGGGCCTGCACCTGCCGGATACCGTCCACGCGGAGCGGCGCGTCGAAGCCGAAGAGGCGGCCGTCCGTCCTGCCGGGCCAGGCGTGCACCTGCGGCGGTTCGGTGTTGTCGCCTCCGCCGGTCACGCAGAGGACGTAGCCGCGGGTGCCGCCGATCTCCACGAGCAGCCCGCCCGGCACCCGCTGCCGCGTCAGCACCCGGAAGTCCGACACGCGCCCGTCGCGCAGGCAGGCGCGGGTGATCGCCCGCTCCTCGGGGGTGTCGTCCGGCAGCGCGTCCGCGATCCGGGACGGCTCGGCCGTGGGGCCGAGAACGCCGGTCTCCGGGCGGTCGCCACCCGCGACGACCACGACGGGGACGACGGCCGCCAGGGCGAGCGCCGCCGCACCGGCGGCCTTCCTGGTCCGGCGGCGGGCGGCGGTGCGCAGAGCGCGGTCGGTGAGGTCGTCGGCGGGCTCGGCGCGATCGGCGAGCGCGGTGAGGGCGTCCCTGAGCATCTGGTCGGTCATGGTCGGCTCCCGGTCGGAGTGAGGTGGACGGCCAGGTCGGGGGCGAGTTCCCGGAGCCGGGCGATCGCGCGGTGCGTCTGGCTGCGGACGGTGCCGACCGAGCAGCCCATGATCGCGGCGACCTCGCGTTCGGGCAGGTCCTCGTAGTAGCGCAGGACCAGCACGGCCCGCTTGCGCGGTGGCAGGGCCAGCAGCGCGCGTTCCAGCGCCAGCCGCAGGTCGACGTCCGGGCCGGCGGATGGCAAGTCCGGAGGCTCCGCGACGACCGACTCGCGGCGCCGTCGGCGCCACCGGTTGACCTGCTCGTTGTACATGGCGCGGCGGACGTAGCCCTCCGGGTTGTCGCGCACGCGGCCCCACCGCGCGGCCGTCTTCGCCAGGGCGTTCTGCAATAGGTCCTCGGCGGCGTGCTGATCCCCGGCCAGCACGTACGCCGTCCGGATGAGGCTGCCGGACCGTGCCGCGACGAATGCGGCGAAGCTCTCGCGGGCCTCTCGGTTCAACGGGCCTCCTCTGTGGTGTCACCCACTCAGACCCACGAAGGCCCCGCGGCTATGCCTCCAACACAGATCTTTTCTAGCGCGGGCCCGACCGTCCGTACCAACTGCCGCCAGCCATCAACCACAAGTTCCCGGGGAGATGACCTGATCCTGCGAGAGCGCGACGGTAACTGCGATGGCAGCACCACGCAAAGCCCCTCAGGAACTCGGAAAGCCGCCTCCACCGATCACTGGACCAGACCAGATCGCCCACCTGAACGTCCGAAGAACACAATGTCCGGACGGAACCCTCAACGAGCACGATCATGCCGCTTGACCTGAACGGACGAGGCTTGCGGCAGCGACCGCGCTCGACCGGGGGCGGTGTGCCGGCTGGACGCGCTACAGATCGGTGTGCGGCTGCCGGCGATGAGTCTGCGGCTCGTGGTCGGCGGCTTGGCCGCGGCCCCTGCGGACTTGCTTCCGCGGCTTCCGTTTCGAGTACCGTCCGTCGTCGGCAAGGCGGAGCGGACCGGGGGCCGGCGGGTTCAGGGTAGGTTTCGTGCCGCCCGTTCGTTGCGGTCGTGCTGGAGTTCAGCGTTGATGCGCTGGGCTTCGGCGAGTTGGTCTTCGAGGATGATGATGCGGCAGGCGGCGTCCAGCGGGGTGCCCTGGTCGATCAGGTCGCGGGCGCGTTGCGCCAGCCGCAGCTGGTAGCGGGAGTAGCGGCGGTGTCCGCCGGCTGAGCGCTGCGGGACGATGAGGCGGGCGTTGTCGAGGCTGCGCAGGAACGCCGGAGTGACGTCCAGCATCTCGGCGGCGCGGCCCATGCTGTAGGCCGGGTAGTCCTCGTCGTCGAGCTTGCCTTCGAGCCCGCCGGAATCCTCGGCGGCGTGCGCGTGATGCCGATCCTGCTGGTCGCCGGCCCGGGCCGGCTGGGATGCCTTCACTAAACCTTCCGTACTGCCTTGGGCCGGCAGCGACGACAGGGGCCCCGGCGCCAGAATGCGCGCCGGGGCCCAGAGGTACAACACCATCTACCGGCTCTGACGGGCCGGTCTTCCGTGTCAGCCGCCCAGACGGGGGCGGGGACGCGGGGATCGCGTATGCGTGACCGTAGACCACCGTCCAATCTGTGGGGCTGCGGTACCCGCGCGGCGTGACTGGAGCCTGCGTCGGGCGATCCCGATGGCGTCGAACCCTCCTTTCTTTGACATCACTACCGGTACTGCGTGGTTGCTCGCGTACCGCGTCGTACGGCACGCCGTTCCCGGTGACCTGTCGGCCGCCGGCTGCCGGAGCCCCTTCCACTGCGTTGGCCCCGGCACGCCCGGCCGGTGTCTTCCGTACCTTCCGGCAGTTCGTCCTCTGCCGGTCCTCTTGGACTCGTCTCTCTTCGATGACAGGAACACTACCCGCCGTCCGGTCGAAAATCTACCTTGGCCGCTACAGAGTTTCGTAGATCACACTTCCGGGTTCTCTGCTCCAGTCGCGAGCGCTTCGGCCGCGTGGGGGAGCGGGCCGCAAGGTGTGAGTGAGGCGGAGATGGTGCGGAGGGCCGCGTCCCGGCGGGCGGACACTCGGGGACGGTCGAGGATCCGGCGAACGCGCCACGGCGTGGGCGGTGGTGGACGTCCAGGGTGAGGTGGACGCCTTCACCGTCGGTGCGCTGCACGAGCAGGCGGTGCCGGCGGCGATGACGCTAAGGCGGCCGCGGGCCGTCTCGGAGCTGAACCGGGTGGCCGTTGGTCTGGACGAGCACATCGGCGTCAGCCCGGCTGCGCGTCATGGCCTCGGGCTCCTCGCTCACTGGACCGGGGAAGATAACCGTGGCGTTGACCGTGGGAAGTGCCCAACTTCCGCAGCCAAGACTGGCACACAGTGCATAGCGGCGGCGGTCCCGCTCGCGGCAGAATTACCTTGATGCCGAGATACTTGGCGCCGTCAGCTCGTCCATGTCCGGACTGGCGGGCAGGCACCCCGGCAACCCGGCGCGATGCCCCGTACTGCGCGTTCACGGCGCTGATGCGGGAGAGATACGAGGTGGTTGTCATGATCGTTGGAATTCTCAAGGAGGATTCGCCCGGCGAGCGGCGGGTGGCGGTGACGCCGGACACCGTCACCCGGCTGCAGAAGCTCGGGTACGCGGTGATCGTCGAGTCCGGCGCCGGAGCCGGCGCGGGCTTCCCCGATGACCGGTATGAGGCCGCGGGCGCCGCCATCGGAGACGCGCAGGCCGCGGACGTGGTGCTGGGCGTCGCCCCGCCCTCGCCCGAGCGCCTGGACGCCCTGCGACCGGGTGCCACGCTGATCGGCATGCTGAGCCCCCGGTTCAGGCCGGACCTGGTGGAGGACCTCGCCGCGCGCCCCATCACGGCACTGTCGCTGGACGCGGTGCCGCGGATCTCCCGGGCGCAGTCGTTCGACGTGCTCTCCTCGATGGCCAATATCGCCGGGTACCGCGCGGTGATCGAGGCCGCGCACGAGTTCGGGCGGTTCTTCACGGGGCAGGTGACCGCGGCGGGCAAGGTGCCGCCGGCGAAAGTGCTGGTCGCGGGGGCCGGCGTCGCCGGGCTCGCGGCGATCGGCGCGGCCGGCAGCCTGGGCGCGATCGTCAGGGCCACTGACCCGCGGCCGGAGGTCGCCGACCAGGTGCGCTCGCTCGGCGGCGACTACCTCGCCGTCGCCGAGGCCGAGCCGGACGACGCTCCGGGCACCGGCTACGCCAAGGAGATGTCGGACGACTACAACGTCCGCGCCGCCGCGCTGTACGCCGAGCAGTGCCGTGACGTCGACATCGTCGTCACCACCGCGCTCATCCCCGGCAAACCCGCGCCGAAGCTGATCACCGCGGAGATGGTGGCGACGATGCGGCCGGGTTCGGTGATCGTCGACATGGCGGCGGCCAACGGCGGCAACGTCGAGGGGACGGTCCCCGGCGAGCGGGTGGTCACCGCGAACGGCGTGATCATCCTCGGCTACACCGACCTGGCCGGACGGCTGCCCGCGCAGGCGTCCCAGATGTACGGCACCAACCTGGTCAACCTGATACAGCTGATGACCCCGCAGCGGGACGGCCAACTCGTCCTGGACTTCGACGACGTCGTGCAACGCTCGATGACCGTCGTCCGCGAGGGGGAGCTCACCTGGCCGCCGCCGCCGGTGGCGGTGTCGGCGGCACCGGCGGCCGTCCGTCCGGCACGGCAGGAGGCCGAGGCGGACGGCCCGGCCCACCCGGCCGGCAAGGCGAACCCGGTGCTGCGCCGGCTCGGCACCGCGATCGCGGCCGCCGGGGTGTTCGGCCTGATCGCGTTCTCGCCGGCGGCGCTGCAGGTGCACCTGACCGTGTTCGCGCTGGCCATCGTGATCGGCTACTACGTGATCGGGAACGTGCACCACGCACTGCACACCCCGCTGATGTCGGTGACCAACGCGATTTCCGGGATCATCGTGGTCGGAGCGCTGGTGCAGATCGGCACGGGAAGCGCGGCGATCACCGTCCTCTCACTCGCGGCGATCCTGCTCGCGAGCATCAACGTCTTCGGCGGATTCGCGGTCACCCGCCGCATGCTCGCCATGTTCATCAGGAGCTAGGCAATGACGGTCGCAACGGCGGCGACCGCGGCGTACATCGTCGCGGCGCTGTTCTTCATCCGCGCGCTGGCAGGGCTCTCACGGCACGAATCCGCGCGCCTGGGCAACACCTACGGGATGCTCGGCATGGCCGTGGCGCTCGTCGCCACCGTCGCCCTCACCGCCGACGACGGCATCGACCTCCCCGCGTTCGGGCTGCTCGTGGCCGCGGTCGCGGTCGGCGCGCTGATCGGCCTGCAGCGGGCCAGGTCGGTGGAGATGACCGCGATGCCCGAGCTCATCGCGCTGCTGCACAGCTTCGTCGGGCTGGCCGCGGTCCTGGTCGGCTGGAGCGGATACCTGCACGTCGAGCACCACCCCGGGGGGACGGAGGCGGCGGCGCTCGCCCGCGAGGGCATGCTCGGCATCCACAGCGCCGAGGTCTTCATCGGCGTCCTCATCGGCGGCGTCACCTTCACCGGCTCGGTCGTGGCCTACGGCAAGCTGTCGGGCAAGTTGAAGTCCGCGCCGCTGATGCTGCCGGGCAAGAACCTGCTCAACGTCGCGGCGCTCGTCGCGTTCTCCGCGCTCACGGTCGCCTTCGTCGTCGAGCCCCAGATGTGGCAGCTCATCGCGGTCACCGCGGTGGCGCTGCTGCTCGGCTGGCATCTGGTCGCCTCCATCGGCGGCGGCGACATGCCGGTGGTGGTCTCCATGCTGAACAGCTACTCCGGCTGGGCGGCCGCCGCGTCCGGGTTCCTGCTCGGCAACGACCTCCTGATCATCGTGGGCGCGCTGGTGGGCTCCTCGGGCGCCTACCTGTCGGCGATCATGTGCAAGGCGATGAACCGCTCGTTCCTCTCGGTCATCGCCGGCGGGTTCGGCCTCGAGGCGCCCGCCGCGTCCGGTGCCGACCAGGGCCGGCACCGGGAGATCACCGCCGCGGAGACCGCCGAAGTGCTCACCGCGGCCTCCTCGGTGATCATCATTCCCGGCTACGGCATGGCCGTCGCCCAGGCACAGGCCCCCGTCGCCGCGCTGACCGCGCGGCTGCGGGACCTCGGCGCCCAGGTCAGGTTCGGCATCCACCCGGTCGCCGGCCGGCTCCCCGGCCACATGAACGTGCTGCTCGCCGAGGCCAAGGTGCCCTACGACCTGGTGCTGGAGATGGACGAGATCAACGACGACTTCGGTGCCACCGACGTGGTCCTGGTGATCGGCGCCAACGACATCGTCAACCCCGCCGCCGAGGAGGACCCCGCTAGCCCCATCGCCGGCATGCCCGTCCTGGAGGTCTGGAACGCCCGGCAGGTCATCGTGTTCAAACGCTCCATGGCCACTGGGTACGCCGGCGTCCAGAACCCGCTCTTCTTCCGCGACAACACCCAGATGCTCTTCGGTGACGCCAGGGAACAAGTCGACGGCATCCTCCGTGCCCTCGGACACCTCACACCGGTGGCCGGCTGACCCGAGACCGCCACACCATCCTGACCCCCACCGGATCTCGTGAGCTTGCTGAGGGCGCGTCGAGGTCGTTCGCAGTGTGTCCGATACCCGCTGATGAACGGGAGGTGTTGAGGTGGCGTGGTCAGAACGACTCGTCGTGCGAGATGGTGTTCGTCTCGCCTGCCGCGACTGGGGCGGATCGGGGCCGCCCCTCCTGCTGCTGCACGGGTTGGCCGGTCATGCGGGTGAATGGGACCTTCTCGCGCATCGATTGACTCCGCGATATCGGGTCATCGCGGTCGATCAGCGCGGGCATGGTGCCGCTGAGCGGCGCCCCGGGGATACCCGCCGCGCGGCCTACGTCACCGATGCCATTGCCGTTGTCGAGCAGTTGGCGTTGCACAAACCGGTGCTGGTCGGGCAGTCGTTGGGCGGGCATACGGCAATGCTGGTCGCTGCCGCTCGTCCTGATATCGCCCGGGCGCTCGTTCTGATCGAGGCCGGTCCGGGCGGTCCAACACCGACCAGGCCGGCAGAGGTCGGTGCCTGGCTGCGCTCGTGGCCGATCCCGTTCAACTCCCGAGTGGCCGCCGCCGAGTTCTTCGGCGGCGGCCCGGTCGGTGAAGCATGGGCCGCCGGGCTGGAGAAACGCGATAGCGGATGGTGGCCCCGCTTCGACCAGGACGTCATGGTCGACTCACTCGCCGAGATCGCCCAGCATTCCTTCTGGGAGGAGTGGAGCCACATCACCTGCCCCACGCTGCTCATTCTGGCGGAAACGAGCCTTCTGCCAGATCAAGAAGCCGAACAGATGCTCCGCATCCGATCCGACACCGTGGCCATGAGCATTCCGCGCACGGAACACGACCTGCACTTGCAACGCCCCGACGCCCTTCACGCCGGGCTCTTGGACTTCCTCGACAATCTCCCATCTCATCCCGCTGCCGACGGCAATTCATCCACAGCCACGCACCGTTACTGAATGTCAGCGACATCACCAGTGGTTGAGGGGGTTGCAGGTTTGCGCCGCCGGGCGCCTGGCGCGAGTACGGCGGCCGGCGTTCGCCAGACCAGCTGAGCCCCCACGGCGAGGCCGGACGCCGGAAGGTGGCCGTGCGTTACGGCACCTTGGAAGCCACCGACACGGCCAGTCGCGCTGCCATATGACACATGTCCGCCGTGCTGCTCATCGAGCCGGTGGCGACCGTGCTCACGTGGGTGGACGACCCCTCGTTCTCCCACGTGACCTGGCAGGCGCGCTCGTCGTCGCTGCCGTACGCCCGCATCCCGGGGAGCCCGGTCAGCTTGTCGTGCTCGGCGTCGGTCAGCTCGGTGCGGAAGAGGCGCACGGGTTCCGGGGCGTACATGAGGGTCAGCCGGAAGTCGGTGTCGGCCCCGTACTGGGCGGTCCGCCATTCGCAGGTGCGGACGTTCTCCGCCGCGTTCTGGTAGCCGCCCTGCACACCGGTGGAGATGAGCTGGTTCTCCCGGATGATGCTCTGGTCGATCACATCGCAGGGGTCCTGCGACGCGGTCCCCGGCTTCGGCGTCCCACCGGTGGCCCGGGCGCCCGGCTCGCCGCCGCCGGTCAGGGCGATCACTCCCCAGGTGAGGGCGGCGGTGAGGACGACGGTGCCCACGGCGGCTGGGAGGAGCACCCGAGGGCGCGTCCACACGGGAGTCCGGGGCGCCGCGGGCCGGGTCTCCACTCGCGTGTGCGCGGTGACCGGGGGCGGTGGAGCCGGGGTCCACGGTGCGGGCGGCCGGTCGCCGGACGGCGGCACGGCGGCCTTGCGCTCGGTGATCATCGCGCTGACGCGCTCCGGCAGCCAGTGCCCCTCGTCGGCGGCCGGCGCGAAATGCGCCAGGACGTCGCCGACCGAGGGCCGTGCGGCGGGGTCCTTGGCCAGGCACGCGGCGACGAACGGCCGGAGCCGCTCGGGCAGCCGGGACAGGTCCGGCTCCTCGTGGATGATCCGGTAGACGACGACCGCGGGCCGCCCCTTGCCGTAGGGGCCCTCGCCGGTCGCGGCGTACGCCAGGACGCAGCCGAGCGAGAACACGTCCGACTCCGGCCCCGCCGCGCGGCCCCGCGCCTGCTCGGGGGACATGAACCCCGGGGTGCCGATGACCGCGGTGGACTTCTGCGCGGCGTCCAGCGCGCGGGCGATGCCGAAGTCGATGACGCGCGGGCCGTCGTCGGCGAGCAGGACGTTGCCCGGTTTGAGGTCGCGGTGCACCAGGCCGGCGCGGTGCACCGCCAGCAGCCCCTCGGCGAGCCCGGAACCGAGGACCTGGACCGCCTGGTCCGGCAGCGGCCCGCTCTCGGCGACCGCCTGCTGCAGCGACGGGCCGGGGATGTAGGCGGTGACCAGCCAGGGGCGCCCGGCGTCCGGGTCGGCGTCGACGACCTCCGCGGTGTAGAAGCCGCCGACCTTGCGCGCGGCCTCGACCTCCTCGACGAACCGGCGCCGGAAGTCGGCGTCGGACGCCAGGTCGGCGGCCACGACCTTGACCGCGACGAGCCGGCCGCCGGGGGAGCGGCCGAGGAAGACCTCGCCCATGCCGCCGCGGCCGAGCCGTCCGAACAGCCGGTACGGGCCCACCTGTGCCGGGTCCCCGGGTTCCAGAGGCTTCACCGGGCGAGCTTCCAGATCTTGATGACGTCCTTCAACTGCGCGTCGTCGGTGGCCGCGGCGACCGTGCGCCCGTCCTGGGCGAAGGCCACGCCGCCCACGCCGGAGCGGCCCATGGACGCCGACACGAGGCGCTGCCCGGAGGCCACGTCCCACAGGGTCACCCCGCCGCCGCCCTCGCGCGCGCCCCGGCCGGCGGCCAGCGTCTTCCCGTCGGGGCTGAGGGACATCGACTGGTAGCCGGAGCCCGCATCGGCTAGGGGCGTGGTCGCCTTCTTGGCGGCGACATCCCAGACGCCGACGCCGCCGAAGGACCCGGTGAGGGTTCCGCCGTCCGGGGTGAAGCCGAGACCGGAGACGCCGAAGGCGTCGGCCTTGCCGATCGGCAGGGTGCCGGCCGGGGACCGGGACGCGACGTCGAACAGGGCCACGCCGCCCGCGAGTTCGCCGTCCCCGTAGCCGGCGGCGAGGGTCTTCCCGTCCGGGCTGAAGACGACGCTGTGCACCGCCGCTGTACTGCCAGCCCGGCCGTCGACGACGAAGGTGTGCAGCAGTTTCCCCGCCTTGACGTCCCACAGGGGCACCTTGCCGATGCCCTCGCCCTTGCCGGACCCGGAGCCCGCCAGGTAGCGGCCGTCGGGGCTGAACGCCAGTCCGTCCATGATGAACAGGTCGGTGCGGTCGGAGGACTTGAACGTGAGGTCGGCGACCGTGCGACCCGTCCGCAGATCCCACACCTTGGCCCCGCCGAGACCGGTCTGGAGACCTTCCGATGTCATCCGCATCGGCAGCATGTAGCCCATGGCGACCAGGCCGTCCCGGCTGACGGCGACGCTCTTCGGGCGCACGCCCTCGCCCGCGGCCAGGGTCGTCACCTGCGCGCGCGTGTTCGCGTCCCACACCTTGAGGTCGTCCTCGAAGACACCCACGAGGTGGGCGCCGTCCGGCGTGTAGACGATGTCCCGCAGGCTCTCGACGGTACCCGGCTCGATGCTCGCCACCGGGTCGAGCCGGGCGGTGTCCTTCTTGCCGCCACCGGTGGCTGCGGCCGAGTCGTCGGACGAGCCGGACGAGAGCACCACCGCCACGGTCACCGCCGCGACCGCCGCCACGGTCGCCGCGCCGACGGCGGCCAGCAGGCCCCGGCGCCGCCACACGCGCGGCCCGCCGGAGGCAGCGGGGCGCTCGCGCTGCTCGGCCATCGCGGCGACGGCCGGTGGAAGCCACGGGATCGGTCCGCCGGACGCGGGCGCCGACTGGAGGAGAGCGGCCGGCGCCGGCCGGTCGGCGGGCTCCTTGGCCAGGCACGCCCGGATCATGGCGGCGAGCGGCTCGGGCACGCCCGCCAGGTCAGGATCTGCGTGCGCCATGCGGTGGACGAGTTCGTCCGGCGTCCCCGTGCCGAAGGGGTGGCGCCCGGTGGCCGCGTAGGCGAGGACGCAACCGAGCGAGAACACGTCGGAGGCCGGGCCGGGCTCCTCGCCGCGGATCTGCTCCGGCGCGGTGAAGCCGGGATCGCCGATCCGCACGGACGCGAGCGTGCCGGCGTCCTCGATCGCCCGGGCGATGCCGAAGTCGACGAGGTGCGGCCCGCCGGACGCCAGCAGGACGTTCCCCGGTTTGACGTCGCCGTGCACCAGGCCCGCGCGGTGCACGGCCGCCAGCCCCTCGGCGAGCCCGGCGCAGAGCGTCCCGACGGTTTCGGCGGGCAGCGGGCCGTGGGCGGAGACCGCCTCCTGCAGGGACGGACCCGGAATGTAGGCGGTGGCCAGCCAGGGCCGGGCGGCGCTGGGGTCCGCGTCCACCACCGGTGCCGTATGGACGCCCTGTACGCGGCGGGCCGCGTCCACCTCCGCGCGGAAGCGCCGCCGGAACGTCTCGTCCTCGGCCGGGCCGGGGAGCACGACCTTCACCGCGACCGGCCGCCCGCCGGGGGAGCGGCCGAGGAACACCTCCCCGACGGTTCCGCGCCCCAGCCGTCCCATGATCTGAAAGGGCCCGACCTGCCGGGGGTCATTCGCGCCCAAGGGCTCCACGCCGTTCCTCGCCTTCTCCACTGACCGTGACGGAGCGTCCGCCTCCGTGCACAGCATTACATGAACATGATCGTTCCGTGGAGAGTTCGGCCAGGACCCGTCAGGTTCCGGTCAGGCGGAGCGCGAAGATGCCGTGTCGGACGTGGTCGGGTGGCGGGGTCATTGGGGCAGGTCGATGCCGAGTACTTCGCGGGCCAGTTCCTTGAGGGCCGCACGTTCTTCTTCCAGCACCTGATTCCCGGCTTCGGTGGCCCGGTAGACGCGCCGGGTGCGGCCTTCCACCACCCGCTGCTCCGAGACCAGCAGTCCGTCGGCCTCCATCCGGTGCAGGGTGGGGTAGAGGGTGCCGGGGCTGATGTCGTAGCCGTGTTCGGCCAGTTCGCGCGTCATCCAGGCACCGTGGATCTCCTCCTTGGCCGCGTGGTGCAGGATGTGCAGCCGCACCGCCCCCCGGATGAAGTCCCGCATGCCTTCGCCCTCCTAGCCAGTCCTGGGCGAAGAGTATGTCACCAGACCGATATCGGATGTCGATATCGGTCCTGGTTCGGCGCCGAAGAGCGGCTGCCCACGTCCTGGGGAGCGCGGCGGGCGGTGTGTGCCGCGCCTTCATGCGTCGGGGGTGACCAGTCCCGTCTGGTAGGCGATGACGACCAGTTGGGCTCGGTCGCGTGCGCCCAGCTTCGCCATTGTGCGGCTGACGTGGGTGCGTGCGGTGGCCGGGCTGATGACCAGTTCGGCGCCGATCTCCTGGTTGCTCAGTCCCCGTCCGATCAGTTCGAGCACCTGCCGTTCGCGGTCGGTGAGGACCGCGAGGCGGTCCTCCGCGGCCTCGACGGCGGTGCGCCGGGCCGTGAACTGGCCGATGAGGCGTCGGGTGATCCGCGGCGCGAGCAGCGCCTCCCCCGCCGCGATCACGCGGATGGCGTGCAGGAGTTCGGCCGGCCCGGCGTCCTTGAGCAGGAAGCCGCTCGCCCCGGCCTGCAGTGCCTCGAAGACGTTGGCGTCGGTGTCGTAGGTGGTGAGGATGAGGACCCGGACGTCCTCCAGCCCGCGTGTCCGGGTGATCTCCGCCGTGGCCTGGATCCCGTCCAGCCTCGGCATGCGGATGTCCATGAGGACGACGTGGGGACGGGTGGCACGGGCCAGTTCGACGGCTCGGGCGCCGTCGGTGGCCTCCGCGACCACGGTGATGTCGTCCTCGACGTCGATGAGCAGCCTGAACCCGGACCGGACGAGACCTTCGTCGTCGGCGAGCAGCACCTTGATCGAATCGAAGGGCGGCGCCGCGGAGGGCGCGTTCACAGTCGCGGGCCCGTCGGCGCGAGGGGCAGCCGGGCCGTCACCTGGAACCCGCCGCCCGGGGTGGGCTCGGCGTCCAGGTCGCCGCCGAGCAGCCGGCACCGCTCGCGCATGCCGAGGATTCCGCGGCCCGGCGCGGCCGGCGCCTTCGCGCCGTTGCCGGACGGGCGCTCCGCGGACTCGTCACCGGGTTCGGTCCGGCGGCCCTCGTCGGTCACGCGGATCTCCAAAAGATCGGCTCCCGGATTCAGCTCGACCGTCACCCGGGTGGGCCCGACGTGCCGGATCACATTGGTGATCGACTCTTGCAGGATCCGGTAGGCGGCGCTGCCCACGGTACCGGGCAGCGGCGTCATGGGCGGGGCCGCTTCGAGCGTCAGGTCCAAGCCGGCCTCGCGCGCCTTGGCGGTGAGTTCGTCGATCTGGTCCAGGCCGGGGTTCGGTGCGCGGCCGTCGTCCTCATCATGGGCATCGCCTTCGTCGCGGAGCACGCCGAGGATGGCTCGCATCTCTTGCAGCGCCCGGGAGCTGGTCTGCTCGATGGCCTGCAGTGCCTCGCGCGCCCGTTCCGGACGTTTGTCGAGCACGTGGGCGGTGACCCCGGACTGCACGTTGATGATCGCGATCGCGTGCGCGACGGTGTCGTGGACCTCGCGGGCGATCCGGAGGCGTTCGGCGTCGACCCGCGCGCGTGCCTCCTCCTCGCGGGTCCGCTCGGCCAGTTCGGCGCGCGCCTGGGCCTCCGCCGCGATCACCCGCCGGGACCGGACGGACTCGCCGAGGGCCGCGCTCATCACCGACGCGCCGATGCGGAAGAACACCCAGCCGATGGCGGCGCGCGGCTCGATGTCGGCGGCCGTGTACAGCCACACGGCGGTCAGCGCGGCGATGCCCGAACCGGCGATCACCAGGGACCGGCGGCCGTCGCCGTAGGCCGCGAGGGTGTACAGCGCGACGAAGAGCCCGAGCCAGCCGGGCCCGTCCGGGAAGTCGAGAGAGTAGTAGGCCACGCTGGTGAGAGCGGCGACGGCGAACACCGGCGTCGGCCACAGGCGGCGGACGGCGACGACCAGCCCGCTCACCACCAGCAGGACGTATCCGAGGTTTCCCAGGTCGGTCAGCGGGCGTGTGGCTCCCTCAGGGACGCGGGTGATCGTTCCCTGGACCTGCATCACGGTCACGAAGAGGGCGAGGAGCGTGTTCTGCGTGACCGCACGCGGGGAGAACGACCCGGTTCGGCGTTCCATGTCGCGATCTTACTGTTCAGCCGCGTGAACGCCGCTGCGCTCAGATGCGCGACTCCCTACTCCAGACGGAGTAGGGAGAACCGGGCGTCGTACGTCCGGACGCGCACACGCCGCCGTCCGCTGACAGACGCGACGGCCGCCCCGGCGGCGCGACGATCGCCGCCATGAGAGATCACCCGTCCCCGAACCGCAACCGGTCCTCGGATCCAAAGGAGCCGCGAAAGAGGAAAGGGCTGGAGAACACGGCTGAAACCCCCCGAACGGACGGCGGTCTCGCGACGCTGGCCCGGTTCTGCCACCGGCGCCGCCGCCTGGTGCTTCTCGCCTGGATCGCCGGTGTGATCGCCGTGGCGTTCGTCGGCTTCGGCTACGGTGCCGCCCCCGACAACGACTTCTCCGGAGGAGATTCGCCGTCGGCCAAGGCGCAGCAGCTGATCGAGGAGCACTTCCCCGAGCAGCAAGGGGACACGCTGACCCTCGCGATCAAGGCGGAGAAGGGCATCGACGATCCCGCCGCCCGGCGGAAGATCGAGGGGATCATCGCGGATCTCGCCGGCTCGCCCGTCACCGGGCCCGTGGTCTCCCCGTATCAGGACGAGAACCTGGTCACCGATGACCGCCGCATCGCCCGCACGACCATCCCCCTGAGCGACCAGGAGGCGGACAAGTCCGAGGTCAAGCCCTTGGTCGACCTCGTCAAGGACGCCTCCGGCGACGGCGTCACGGTGGGTCTGGGCGGTTACATGGCCGAGAAGGCCGAGACGCCGCCGCAAGGTCCGACGGAGAGCGTCGGCATCGCGGCCGCGGCGGTGATCTTGTTCATCGCCTTCGGTTCCCTGGTGGCGATGGGCCTGCCGATCGTGACCGCGCTCATGGCGATCGCGGCCGGTCTCGCGCTGACGAAGCTGGTGGGGCATCTGGTCCCCGCGCCGGACTTCACCGTGATCTTCGGTGCGATGATCGGCCTCGGCGTCGGCATCGACTACGCGCTGTTCATCGTGACCCGCTACAAGGACGCTCTCCGGGACGGCGACGCTCCCGAGGGCGCCACGGTCATCGCCATCACCACCGCCGGCCGCGCGGTGCTGTTCGCCGGCACGACCGTCGTGATCGCGTTGCTGGGCCTGGTCGTCATGGGACAGCGACTGATGACCGGGGTGGCCATCGCGACGTCGATCACCGTGCTGATCACGATGATCGCCGCGGTGACGCTGCTCCCCGCCTTCCTCGGCTTCACCGGACACAAGATCAACTCGCTGCGGCTGCCGCGCCGCGCGTCCCGCCGCGCCGAGGACGCCGACGCACCGCTCCAGGAGCGCCGCACGCTCGCCGAGCGCTGGGCCGGCGTGGTGCAGCGCAGGCCGTTGGTGGCCGCCCTCCTCGCCGGTGCGATCCTGCTGGTGCTGGCCGCCCCCACGCTGTCGATGCGGCTGGGGCAGCCCGACGCCAGCGTCCAGCCTCGCGACCGGAGCAGCTACATCTCGCACGAGATCCTCTCCGAAGGCTTCGGCCCCGGATACGGAGCGCCCCTGATCTTCGCCACCGAGATCGACTCCCCGGACGCCGATCTCCGCCACGTCGTCGCGGCGGTCGGCGGGACCGAGGGCATCGCGTACGCCACGCCGCCCCGCGTCAGCCGGGACGGGCGTGCCGCCACCTTCATGGCCTTCCCCACGACCGGCTACCAGGACGAGGCCACCGCCGACCTGGTGCACGAGCTCCGCGACGACGTGCTGCCGCGGACGCCCGGCGGCGAACAGGTCCTCGTCGGCGGACCGAACGCCGGCACCATCGACGCCGCCGAAGAGTCCGGATCGCGCCTGCCCCTGATGATCGCGGTCGTCATCGCGATGTCCATGGTGCTGCTGATCGCGCTGGTCCGGTCGGTGACGATCGCGCTGCAGGCCGCGGTGATGAACCTCCTGTCGATCGGCGCCGCCTACGGTGTGGTGGTCGCGGTCGTGCAGTGGGGGTGGCTCGGCCCGGCCTTCGGCTTCCCCGCCGCCATGCCGGTCACGACCTGGGTGCCGATGATGATGTTCCCGGTCCTGTTCGGCTTGTCGATGGACTACCAGGTGTTCCTGATCTCGCGGGTCCGCGAGGAGTACGAGCGGAGCGGTGACACCCGTGCGGCCGTCGCCCGTGGGCTGGCGCGGACGGCCAAGGTCATCACGGCCGCCGCCGCCATCATGATCGCGGTCTTCACCACGTCCCTGCTCGGCCCCGACCTCGCGGTCAAGCAGGGCGGCCTCGGCATGGCCGTCGCCGTGCTCATCGACGCCACCATCGTCCGGCTGGTCCTGGTCCCCGCCGTGATGGAGCTCTTCGGCAAGAGCAACTGGTGGATGCCCGGGCGCAGAGCCCCGCGAAGGAATCCGGCTCCCTCGACCGAGATCGGAGAAGAGATCCGAGTCTGAGCCCGTCCACCCGCAGTCGCCATCAGCGGGGGGACGGGATGTGAGGGCGGTCAGTCGCGCGCCGTCGCCAGGCGGCGGATCCCGTACCAGGCGGCTCCGGCGGCCAGGACGGCGGCGCCCGCGACGACCGAGGACGGCGGCAGGGCGAACGCGAGCGCCAGGCAGCCGACGAGGCCGACGGCCGGGACGATCCGCGCCGGGCGGCCCTCGCCGGGACCGAGCGTCCACGCCGAGGCGTTCGCGATCGCGTAGTAGGCCAGTACGCCGAAGGACGAGAAGCCGATGGCGCCGCGCAGGTCCGCGGTCGCGGCGAGGATCGCGACGACGGCGCCGACCGCGAGTTCGGCGCGGTGCGGCACCTTGTACCGGGGGTGCACGGCGGCCAGGGCGTGCGGCAGGTGCCGGTCGCGGGCCATCGCCAGCGTGGTGCGGGACACGCCGAGGATCAGTGCCAGGAGGGAGCCGAGCGCGGCGACGGCCGCTCCCGCCCGCACGACCGGGGCGAGTTCGGGAAGTCCGGCGGCGCGGGCGGCGTCGGCCAGCGGCGCGGACGCGGCGGCGAGGCCGGAGCCGCCCAGGACGGCGAGGGCCGCGACGGCGACGAGCGCGTACACCGCCAGGGCGATGCCCAGTGCCAGGGGGATGGCACGGGGGATGGTGCGGGCCGGGTCCCGGACCTCTTCGCCGAGCGTGGCGATGCGCGCGTACCCGGCGAAGGCGAAGAACAGCAGTCCGGCCGCGCGCAGGACGCCGTCGAAGGAGGCGTCCGCCCCGATGCTCAGGCGGGAGGCTTCCGCCTGCCCGGACGTCAGGGCCGTGACCACGAAGGCCGCGAGGACGGCCAGGACGACCGCGACGATCACCCGGGTGAGCCGCGCGGACTTGCGCACGCCCGCGTAGTTCACCGCCGTCAGCGCGACGACGGCGGCGGCCGCGACGGCGTTCGCGTGGTCGGGCCGGATGTACAGGCCGGCGGTGAGGGCCATCGCCGCGCACGAGGCCGTCTTGCCGACGACGAACCCCCAGCCGGCGAGGTATCCCCAGAACTCGCCGAGCCGCTCCCGGCCATAGACATAGGTACCGCCGGACGCCGGGTACAGCGCGGCGAGCCGTGCCGACGAGGTGGCGTTGCAGTACGCGACGACCCCCGCGACCCCCAGTCCGAGCAGCAGCCCGGTTCCCGCGGCTCGGGCCGCCGGGCCCAATGCCGCGAAGATCCCCGCACCGATCATCGACCCCAGGCCGATCACCACGGCGTCGGACGTCCCCAGCCGCCGGCGCAGTTCAGGCGCGCCTCCGCCGGCCGGGGGGATGCTCGACGGCTCGCTCATGGTGCGCTCCCGGGCGGTTCGGCCTGATGGCTGCGAAGTCGATATCGGGTAACGATATCTGATTTCGACCCCGGTTCACCGACTCCTCGTGCTGCGCTGCTCTCAGCGCAGGTACAGAGCGGACGGCATGCGGCTTCCACAGTGAGCGGCACGGCCACCGCCGATCGTGTGGGCTCAACACACCCACACGATCACAGCGGTGGCCGTGTCATGTCCGGTCTCGATCAGACCGGGATCTCCAAATGCGGCTGGAGTACCGAACGCGTCGGCGGTACCGCTCGCGAGCGGTACCACCGACGTCAGCCGCCGTCCGCGCGTGACGGGGCGGTGCCCAGCCACGGATCGGCGCCCGGGACCTCGACGCCGATGAGCGACAGCGTGCGCGCGACCGTGTGGTTCACCAGGTCGCCCACCGACTCCGGGGCGATGTAGAACGCGGGCATCGGCGGTGCGATGATCGCGCCGATCTCGGTCGCGGTGACCATCGCGCGCAGATGGCCGAGGTGGAGCGGGGTCTCGCGGACGCACAGCACCAGCCGCCTGCGCTCCTTGAGCGTGACGTCCGCGGCCCGCACCAGCAGGTTCTCCGCGGCCCCGGAGGCGATGGCGCTCAGCGTCCGCACGCTGCACGGCATCACGACCATCGCGTCCACCGGGTAGGACCCGGACGCGATGGACGCGCCGATGTCGCGGAAGTTGTGCACCACCTCGGCGTGCTTCTCGAACTCGGCGTCCGGCAACTCGTAGGCGGCCGTCCGCCGGGCGGCGGGGGGACACGACCAGATGCCGTTCGACCCCCGCCGTGCCGAGCATCTCCAGGGTGCGCAGGGCCAGCGCGGTGCCCGTGGCGCCGGACACGCCGACGATGACCCGGCGCGGCGCGGTCACTGCCCGCTCCCGGTGATCGACCGGTTCCACGGGGCGAGCCGTCGCTCCGCGATGCCGATCAGCCAGGTCAGCACCACGGCCGCGGCCATGAGCACCACGACGGCGGCGAACATCCGGTCCGGCTGGAAGCTGTGGCCGGCCTCCACGATGACGCCGCCGATGCCGCCGAGCGCGGTGAAGAACTCCGCGATGACGATGCCGACGACCGCCTTGCCGATGCCGATCCGCAGCCCCGTCATGATCGACGGGATGACGGACGGGACGACGATCTGCCGCAGGATCCGCGCCTGCGAGGCGTTGAACGCCATGCCGACCTCGATCGTCGCGCGCGGGACGTTCTGCACCCCGTTCCACGTGTTGATCACGATGGCGAACACCGTCATCACCATGACCATCGCCATCTTGACGGCGAAGCCCAGCCCGAACCAGAGCACGAAGACCGGGATCAGCGCGATCATCGGCATCGCGTAGCCGGCGATGATGAGCCAGCCCAGCGCCGCCTCCACGGCCCGGAACCGGCCGATGAGCAGCCCGAGCGGCACCCCGACCACGATCGCGAGCAGGTAGCCGGACAGGAACGGCTTGGCGCTCTGCAGCACCGCCGTGTGCAGCGAGCCCTCCTCGGCCATGGTGACCAGGGCCTTCAGCACCGCGCTCGGCGGCGCGGCCAGGATCGGATCGACCTGCCGGGCGGCGACCTCCCAGATCCCCAGCAGCACGATGACGGAGCCGATCGTGATCAGCCGGTCGCGCCGGGAGCGCAGCCGGAACCGCGGCTTGGCGGCGGCGGCCTCGTCCTCGGTGGCCGGGGCGGCCGGTTCGGCCAGCGTGGTCATGCGCGTTCCTCCGTCCTCTGTGCCTCGTCCTTCCGACCGATCTCCTGACCGTGGACGAGCTGCCACAGCTCGTGGCGGCGCGCCGTGAACTCCGGCGAGGCGCGGCGGTCGTCCAGCGACGTCCCGGGGCCGTGGGCGGTGTCGAGCACGCCGTGCACCCGCCCGGGGTCGGGCACGAGCGTGACCACCCGGTCCGCGAGCAGCACCGACTCGTCCAGGTCGTGGCTGACGATCACGATCGTCTTGCCGGTCCTCTCGTGGATGTCGAGCAGCTCGGCCTGCATGCTCTCGCGGGTCTGCGCGTCCAGCGCGGAGAGCGGCTCGTCCATCAGCAGCACGGCGGGGTCGATCGCGAGCGCGCGGGCGATGCCGACCCGCTGCCGCATGCCGCCGGACAGCTCGTGCGGCCTGCGGTTCGCGGCGTGGCCGAGCCCGACGAGCTCGATCGCCTCCATGGCGGCCTCCCGCCGCTTCGCCTTGGACATGCCGCGGGCCTCCAGGCCGAACTCCACGTTCCCGACCGCGGTCCGCCAGGGCAGCAGCTCGGCGTTCTGGAACACGATGCCCCGGTCGAGGCCGCAGCCGGTCACCGGCGTGCCGTTGACCGCGACGGTGCCCGAGCTGGGACGCTCCAGGCCCATGATGATCCGCAGCAGCGTGGTCTTGCCGCAGCCGCTCCGGCCGGTCAGCGCCACGATCTCCGAGCGCCGGACCTGGAACGACACGTCCCGCAGCGCGTGGACCTCGCGGCCGCCGTCGCCGCGGAAGGTCTTGGAGACGTTCCGCACGTCCACGATGACGTCCGCCGCCTGGTCCGCCCCGACGGCGGACGGTGATGGCGCGGTGGTCATTTGGCGGCTCCGTAGTAGCTCGACGGCACCTCGCCGAGCTTCGCGACGGCCTTCTGCCGGTAGGTGTCGTCCACCAGCGGGTCCACCGCGACGGGGGAGTCGACGAGGCCGAACTTCACCTGCAGGTCGGCGAGGTACTTGATCTGCTTGACGGGGATCTCGCCGTTCAGCGCGAGGTAGCCGCCCTCGTGGAACTCCTTGTAGGTCGCGGCGATCATCGGGTCGGACGGCTGGAGCTTGAGGGTCTTGGCGGCCAGCGCCTTCGCCTCCTCCGGGTTCTCGTCCGCGTACCTGATGCCCTCCACCAGCCCGGCGATCAGGCCGGTGATCTGGTCGCCGTTGGCCTTCAGCACGTCCTCACGGGTGATCAGCGCGTACCGGGGGAAGTCGGGGACGACGTCCTTGGCCCGCGCGAGCACCTTGATGCCGTCCCGCTCCGCCTGGGCGGTGTAGTCCAGCGGCGCGGAGGCGGCCTGGACGCGCCCGGACACGACCGACTTGTAGCGGTCCGGCGAGCCGCCCGCGTTGACCAGCTTGACCTTGGACGGGTCGACGCCCGACTGCAACAGCATCGCCTTGGCCACCACGGCGGGCAGCCCGGTCGGGGTGGACACCGCGAGCGTGGCGCCCGACATCTTCGAGAGGTCCGCGACGCCCGGCTTGGCGTACAGCCCGTAGTTCTGCCCGGGCATGGTCGACCCGACGAACTTCAGCTTCGCGCCCTTCTCCGTGGCGAGCAGCGCCTCGCTCGGGTTGCCCTGGACGATGTCGACCTGCTTGGCCAGCAGCGCCGGGAACGCCTGCTGGACGCTCTTGAACCGGACGACCTCCACCTTGACCTTGTGCTTGGCGAAGAGGTCCTTCTCCTCGGCCATCAGCAGGTAGCCGGCGTCGGCGCCGGGCTCGTAGATCCCGTACTTGATCGTGGTGGTCTCGCCGCCGGAGTCCGCGGCGCCTCCGCAGCCGGCGATGCTCAGCAGCGCGACGGCCGCGGCGACCAGAGGAAGGCGTTTCATTTCGTGTCCTCCAAGGATGCGGGGGTTGTGCCGAGCCCGGCGAGGACGTCGGCGAACTTGCGCTCGACCTGTTCGCGCAGCTCCGGGCTCGCCTCTGCGACCGGCGGGAAGTCGGCGAGGCGGTCGAAGGGGCGGACCGCCGAGATGACGGCCCGCGAGTTGTGCGTCTGCCCGTGCGGGATGCGGGGGTCCAGCGGACCGCTCCAAGCGCGCCGGATGGTCTCGATGTCCTCGGCCGGGTCGCACCGCGTGGACATCGCCCAGAGCACGTCGAAGGTGTTGGTCGGGTCGATGTCGTCGTCCACCACGACCACGAACCGGCCCAGGTAGGACCCCGACTGGCAGGACGCGGCGAGCAGCCCGGCCTGCCGGGCGTGCCCGTCGTACGCCTGCTTGATCGAGATGATGTTGAACAGCCGCGCGGCGCCGGCCTCGTGGCACCACACGCCCTGCACGCCGGACAGCCCGGCGCGCTCGACCTCGTCCCAGATCATCCCGGCCTTCATCACGCACTTGCTGTACGAGAAGTTGGACGGGGGGCGGATCGGCGACGCGACCGTCACGATTGGATCGTTCCGGTGGTAGACCCGGCGGATCCGGACCACCGGCTGGTCCGAGCGTCCGCCCGCGTAGTAGCCGGTGAACTCGCCGAACGGCCCTTCCGGAGCGACCTCGCCCGGGTACATCTCGCCTTCGAGCACCAGTTCGGCCGAGGCGGGCATGGGCAGCCCGTGCAGCTCCGACTCCACGACCTCGAACGGCGCGCCTCGGTGGCCGCCGGCGTAGTCGTACTCCGACAGGCCGTAGCGCAGTTCGTTGCCCGAGGCCAGGAACAGCAGCGGGTCGTGTCCGCACGAGATCAGCACCGGGCACGGCTCGCCGCGCGCGAAGTACTTCTCCCGGATCTGCCGGCCCTGCTTGCCCGGCGAGATCCACAGCCCCACCCGGTCCGGGCCGTGCACCATCGACCGGTACGTCCCGAGGTTCACCCAGCCGTCGTCCGGGTCGCGCATGATGATCAGGTCGTCGGTGCCGATGTAGCGGCCGCCGTCGCGCTCGTGCAGGAACGGCGCGACGAGCGCGGTGACGTCCACGTCGCCGTCGCGGTGCACGTTCTCCAGCACCGGCCCGCGGTCCACGGTGACCGGCGGGATCGGCTTGTGCGTCTTCATCCGGTCGCGGTAGGCGCGGACGACGTCGAGCGGGTGCTCCGGGACGGGCAGCCCGAGGGTGAGCGCGAGCCGCTCGGCCGAGTTGGTCGCGCCGGAGAACGCGCGGTGCCCGGGCCGGGCGCCGACGAGATCGTCGAACAGGATCGCGGGGCCGCCCTCACCGCTGCGGTGCGCGATGAGCTCGATCAGCGTCCCGAGTTCCAGATGGGGGTCGACGCCGCCGAGCCGGACGAGCTGCCCGGCCCGCTCGATGCGGTCGATCAGCTCGCGCAGGTCGGCGTGCGGCGCGTCGTAGGCGTTGTAGCTCATCGAGCGGCGCCCTGGGACGCGTGCGGGACCGTCCCGTACCGACCATTCTGCTGGTAATTCATGACGTCTGTCCGTTTCGTGGCGTGCTGATGTACGGCGCGTAGCCTGCGTCGGATGGAGCCGGTGGCGGCTCGTCCGTCGCCCGAACGTAGCCGTGTGTTCTGCAAAAGGGAATGAATCGACTTATTTTTCTGAACTACGGAACAACTCCCGGTCAGAGGTCCCCGCTGATCGCCTCGGCGGTGGCCCGAAGGTGCGGCAGCATCGCGTGCACCAGGCCCTGGGCCATGCGCTGGTGCGGCACGCTCACCGCGAGTGCGGCGATCGCCCGGCCCAGGTGGTCGCGCACGCAGACCGCGACCGCGTCCAGGCCCGCCGCGCTCTCCTCGTGGTTCACCCCGTAGCCGAGGTCGCGGACACTGCGCAGCTCAGCGCGGAACACGTCCGGGTCGGTGATGGTCCGGTCGGTGATGCGGGGCAGGCCGTCCGGGAAGAGCGCGAGGGCGTCCTCGTCGGAGAGCTCCGCGAGCAGGACCTTGCCGCCCGAGGTGGCGTGCGCCGGCAGCAGCGTCCCCGTGCGCGAGGACACCCGCAGCGGACGGTCGCCCTCGACACCGTCGATGAAGCGGGTGCCGCTGCCTTCGAGGACGAGCAGGTTGACGGTCTCGTGCAGCTCCGAGGCCAGCGCCTCCATGTGGCGCCTGGCCTTGCGCCGCACGTCGAGCTCGCCGACCGCGGCCAGCCCGATCTCCACCAGCACCCGTCCGGCGCGGTAGCTCTTGGAGACGCGGTCCTGTGCGACGAACCCGCGATACGCCAGGGTCAGCAGCAGCCGGTGGGCGGTCGAGCGGGCGACGCCGAGCTCGTTGCTGACGTCGGTCACGCGGACCTCGCCGCGGTCGCGGATCAGCAGCAGGATGAGCGCGGCCTTGTCGACGGAGCCGACGGTGTAGGGGGGAGGGGGGAAAGCGGGGGAATCCGACATGTGTTGTGTATAGCAGAAAAAGTGCTGCAATTGCGTCCGTATTCTGCAACACCTGGCACGATGTGCTTGCGCTCGACCGGGCGCACAGCACGAGGAGAGTCCATGCGGGAACGTTCCACCGAGCCCGAAGTCGAGGTCCTGATCGTCGGCGGCGGCATCGCCGGCCTGGTCCTCGCGCTCGAACTGCACGACGCGGGTATCGGCTGCCGCGTGTACGAGGCCGTACCGCGGATCACCGCGGTCGGAGTCGGCATCAACCTGCTGCCGCACGCCACCCGCGTCCTGCACCAGCTCGGCCTGGGCGACGCGCTGGGGGAGGTCGGCGTCCTGACCAAGGAGTCGGTGTTCTTCAACCGGTTCGGCCAGCTCATCTTCCAGGAGCCCGCCGGGCGGTACGCCGGATACGAGAACCCGCAGTACTCCATCCACCGCGGAGACCTGCAGACCGTCCTGCTGGACGCGGTGCGGGAACGGCTCGGCCCCGACGCCGTGGTGCAGGACCACCGCTGCGTGAGCGTCCAGCAGGACGACACCGGAGTGACCGTCTTCTTCCAGTCGTCGGCGCACGACGAGGACCGGCCGCCGGTGCGCGCCCGCGCCGTCGTCGCCTGCGACGGCATCCACTCGGCGGTCCGCAAGCAGTTCCACCCGGACGAGGGCGAGCCGCAGCACTCCGGAATCAACATGTGGCGCGGGGTGACCGTCGGGCGGCCCTTCCTCAGCGGGGCGAGCATGGTGCGGGCGGGCTGGCTCGACCAGGGCAAGCTGGTGGCCTACCCGATCCGGAACCTGCCCGGCGGCGACCAGCTCCTCAACTGGGTCGCCGAGACCCGGACCCCCCGAGCGCAGGGGCGCGACTGGAACCGCGAGGGCCGTCTCGAGGACTTCATCGGCCACTTCGAGGACTGGCACTTCGACTGGCTGGACGTGCCGGCGATGATGCGGGCGTCCGAGACCGTCCTGGAGTACCCCATGGTCGACCAGGACCCCCTCGACCGGTGGACCTTCGGCCGCGTCACGCTGATGGGCGACGCCGCGCACCCCATGGTCCCGCGCGGCTCCAACGGCGCGGGCCAGGCGATCCTCGACGCCCGGTCCCTCCGCCGCCACCTGGAGGCCGCTCGCGACGACCCGGAGACGGCGCTGCGCGCCTACGAGGCCGAGCGCCTTCCGGTGACGTCGCAGGTCGTCCTCACCAACCGGAGCACCCCGCCGGACGTGATCATCCAGGAGGTCTGGCGCCGCACCGGCGACCGCCCGTTCGACGCCATCGAGGACGTCATCACGGCTGAGGAGCTGACCCAGATGTCCCAGCGGTACAAGGAGATCGCGGGCTTCTCCGTCACGGCCCTGAACGCGCTGCAAGACCGCGCATAACCGCGCCGGAGCCGGCCCCGACGGACGCTGATCTGCGGAAAGGGCGAAGCCGGCGTTCCGCCCGCAGGGCCCGCGCATGATCTCCTGCCCGCGGCCGATGCCGCTGCCGTTCGGGGCGCGGGACACGCCGATGATCCACGCGGGAGCGGGCCGGCGGCGCGGCGTCGCATCGGGCTCACGATCCCGGATCTGTTCCGAAGCGCCCGTCTTCGCATCCCTCAACCTCAACCGATTCGCCAAGGACGTCTGAATGAAGCTCTCCACCATCCGCACCGCCGCCGGCACCCGCGCCGTCCGCCTCGACGACGGCAAGCTCGTCGACCTGGGGTTCACCCATCTGGGCGCGCTGCTGGCCGAGCCGGACTGGCGGGCGAAGGCAGCCGCCGCCTCCGGCACCGTGTACGACGCCGAGGGCGCGGACTTCGCGCCGGTCGTGCCGGGGCCGTCCAAGGTGATCTGTGTCGGTCACAACTACTCCAACCACATCAAGGAGATGGGGCGGGAGCTTCCGTCGTATCCGACGTTGTTCCCGAAGTTCGCCGACAGCCTGATCGGGGCCAACGACGACATCGTCAAGCCCGGTGAGACCGACGCGCTCGACTGGGAGGTGGAGCTGGCCGTGGTCATCGGGCAGGAGGTCCGCCGCGCCGACGACGCTCGGGCGGAGGCGGCGATCGCCGGGTTCACGGTCATGAACGACGTCTCGGTGCGGGACTGGCAGTTCCGCACGATCGAGTGGACGCAGGGCAAGATCTGGGACTCCTCCACTCCGGTCGGCCCCTACC
>NZ_VCKZ01000298.1 GCF_005889745.1 Actinomadura geliboluensis | reverse complement strand
CTCCACTCCAGCCCGCGGGTCCCCGCCCGGTCACGCAGGGTCAACTACCCCGCCCACCGCACCGAACCGGCCCTGACCCGCCCATGATCGCGATTATGCACCCGCATGACCCGGCCGAACGTCCGCGCGTCAGCGGGGCCTGGTCTTCAGGAGGGCGCGGGCGTCCGCGGCGGACATGGGCGGACGCTGGGCCAGGCGGGCGGCCTGGGCGGCGCGTTCCACCAGCTGGACGTTCGCCGTCACCGGCTGCCCCTTCGCCAGGGTGACGGTGTCCTCCATGCCGACGCGCAGGTGGCCGCCGGCCGAGAGGGCGGCGAAGAGGACGGGCAGGGACGTCCTGCCGATGCCGGTGGCCGACCAGGTCGCGCCGGGCGGGAGGGCCTCCACGGCGGCGACCAGGGTGCGGGCGTCGCCGGGCATGCCGCCGGGCACGCCCATCACCAGGTCGCAGTGGACGTGGCCGCCGTAGGGGAGGCCGTGCTTGTCCAGGAGCCTGTGCAGCGCCGCGATGTGGCCGAGGTCGAACAGCTCGAACTCCGGGACGACCTCGCGTTCCTGGGTGCGCTGGTACAGCTCCACCATGAACGGCCAGGGGTTCATGAAGACGTCGTCGCCGAAGTTGACCGTCCCGCAGGTGAGCGAGCACATGTCGGGCTCGGCGTCCAGGACGCGGATGCGGTCCTCGTAGGGGTCGGTGACCGCACCCCCCGTGGACAGTTGCACGATCAGTCCCGTGCTCTCCCGCAGCGCCGCCACCGTGTCCCGCAACCGGGACGGGTCGAGCGTGGGCCGCGCGTCGTCGTCGCGGATGTGCACGTGGATCACGGCCGCGCCGGCCGCCTCGCACTCCTTGGCCGTCTGGACCAGTTCATCCAGGGTGACGGGCAGGGCCGGAACGTCCGCCTTGGCGGACTCCGCGCCCGTGGGCGCCACCGTGATGAGCGTCGTTGCTCCCATAGGCGGCAGAATGCATGGTCATGCGTGCTGTAGTCCAGAGGGTGAGCCAGGCCAGCGTGTCCGTGGACGGGCGCGTCGTCGGCGCGATCGAGGGGCCGGGGCTGCTCGTGCTCGTCGGCGTGACGCACGACGACGGCCCGGAACAGGCCCGCAAGCTGGCCGCGAAGCTGTGGGGGCTGCGGATCCTGGAGGACGAGAGGTCGTGCTCTGACGTCAACGCACCGCTGCTGGTGGTGAGCCAATTCACCCTGTACGGGGACGCGCGGAAGGGCCGCCGCCCGTCGTGGACGGCCGCCGCGCCCGGGAACGTCGCCGAGCCTCTCGTGGACGCCGTCGTCCACGAGCTGCGGGGGCTGGGCGCCAAGGTCGAGACGGGCGAGTTCGGCGCCGACATGAAGGTCGCGCTGGTCAACGACGGCCCGATCACGCTGATCCTGGACGTCTAGCGGGCCCCGTGCGCGGCTAGCGGAACCCGTACACCATGCCGACGAGGACGACGACAGTGCCGGCGGCGGCGAGGAGGATCAGCAGGCGGTCGGGCGGGGTCAGCCGTCCGCGGACGTCGGAGGACACGACGACCACGCCCGTCTCGGCCTCGTCCCGGTGCGGCTCCTTCTGGAACGGGTTGCGCAGGCCCGCGAGCCGCCACAGCGCGTCGTTGCGGAGCCGCTGGTGGTCGGGGCCGCAGGCGAACAGCCGCCCCCGGGTGCGCTCGGTGCAGGCCGCGCCCTGCTGGCTCAGGACCCGGCACATGGTGGGCACCAGCATGAACTGGTACAGGCACCAGCCCAGGAGCGCGAGCAGCGCGACGCGCCACGAGTGCAGCCACCACGCGGCACCGGCGAACAGCGCGAACAGGGCCCACCACAGCAGCGCGGACTCCCGGCGGGGCCGGCGCCGGGTCCCCCGCCTGGCCGCCTGAGGCTCCCGCTTCCCAGGGTTCGCGACCATCGGTAGGAATCCACCTTCCCCGGACGGCGGCCGGTGAGAAATCGTCTATGTCCGACGATATTCGCCCGGGGGGCGCGCTGCTACCCGTGTTTCGCGGGGCGGCGGCGCAGCGCGATCTGCGCGTTCGCGCCGGTGTCCGGTGACACGATGACCTCCTGCGCGGCCGCGACTCCGCCGGCCAGCAGTTCCGCGTCCACCGGGACGTTGCGCTTCACCGTCGCCAGCGCGACCGGCCCCAGCTCGTGGTGCCGGGCCGCCGACCCGACGAACCCGATCGTGCGCCCGCCGGGGATCTCGACCGGGTCGCCGTGCGCGGGCAGCCGGTCGACGCTGCCGTCCAGGTGCAGGAACACCAGGCGGCGCGGCGGCCGCCCGAGGTTGTGGACGCGCGCCACCGTCTCCTGCCCCCGGTAGCAGCCCTTGTTCAGGTGGACGGCCGTCTCGACGTAGCCGGCCTCGTGCGGGATCGTCCGCTCGTCGGTGTCGAGCCCGAACCGGGGCCGGTGCTCGGCGATGCGCAGCGCCTCGTACGCCCAGAGGCCGGCCGGTTCGAGCCCCTCCGGGAACTCGCCGCGCGGGACGATCCGCGTCGCCGTCCCCGCGACGTCGGGCCAGGACAGGCCGCCGTCCTGCGGCGGGCCGGTGACGACCATGTACTCGGCGGTCACGTCCGCGACCTCGACGCGCAGCATGAACCGCATCCGGTCGAGGAACTCCGCGAGGGGCGCGGCGGCGCCGGGCTCGACGTGCGCCCAGGTCGTCTCGCCGTCGTCGATGACGAACAGGTGCTGTTCGATGTGGCCCTTGGGGTCGAGCAGCAGCGCCTCGGTCGGCTCGTACGGCGTCAGCCCGTCGAGGTGCTGGCTGAGGAGGCTGTGCAGCCAGCTCAGCCGGTCCGGGCCGGTCACCGTGAGGACGCCCCGGTTGCTCCGGTCGACGAACGCGGCCCCGCGTTCCAGCGCGCGCTGCTCCTTCGACGGGTCGCCGTAGTGCGCGGCGATCTCCTGGTCGGGCGCGTCGGCGGCGACGGCTCCGGGCGTCTTCAGCAGCGGGCTCTCCATGCGTCCAGCCTATGTGGCGCGGCACTCCTTGCACCGCCCGTAGACGGTGAGGTGGTGCACGTCGGTCTCGAACCCGAAGTCGCGCCGCAGGACGTCCGCCAGCCCGGCGGCGGCGCGCGGGTCGACGTCCTCCACCGTGTGGCAGCCCCGGCAGACGAGGTGGATGTGCTCGGCCTCGGCGGCGAGGTGGTAGTTCGGCGGCCCGTGCCCGAGATGGGCGTGCTTGACGAGCCCGAGCTCCTCCAGGAGTTCGAGCGTCCGGTACACGGTGGAGATGTTCACGCCGCGGGCGGTGCGCTGCACCTCGGTGCAGATCTCCTCGGGGGTCCCGTGCTCCAGGTTGGTGACCGCCTCGAGGACCAGCTGGCGCTGAGGGGTGACCCGGTACCCCTTGGCCCGCAGCTCCTCTTGCCACGACTCGACCATGCACCGAGTCTAGAACCCGCCCGGCGGGCGCGGTCCCGGGCCGGATTCAGCCCTCGGAAAATATGTTTGCCTCACCGTGCGCCCTCACATAACGTGCGGGGTACGCGCGAAAGGAGGTGGTCCAAGCAATGGTTGATTGTAGGACTCGCGAGGTGGCTGTCCGCTAGTCGCCGTTCCGCCTCGGACCGCCGCCCCCTGGGCGGTGGAGCCGGTCGCGACGGTGACCGGCGAATACCAGGCAGTTACCCGGTCCCCGGACCGATGGACCCGTCCTGTCCATCACCCCGCCACCCGGCGGGAAGGTCCGGGGATCGTTCATTTCCCGGGGGTCTCGCCCGGCCTCAGGACACCTTCTTCAGCTGCGCCGACAGGTGCGACTGGAGCTGCTGGCCCACGGCCGCCATGTCGTACGCCCAGCCGAGGTCCTCCCCGATCAGCCCGTACAGGCGGTGCCCGGCGGTGACCTCCTTGGCCGACTCCGTGCGCGCCACCACGTCGGTGTGCAGCTCCACGCGGTTGAACGCCACATCGCCGACGTAGATCTCGACGATCCCGGTCGGGTGGGCCAGCGTGACCTCCACCTGGTGGTTCGGACGCGGCCGCCAGTATCCCGTCTCCACCGCCAGCGGACGCCCGAGCGTGCCGTCCGGCTCGATCATCCAGGTGCGGCTCGCGTAGATCAGAAAAGGCTTCCCGATGTGGGTGAAGGACAGCTCCTGGCCGAAGTTGAACGACTCGATCGTGGGATAGCCGCCCACACCGGCGCCCTCCCAGGTGCCGAGCAGGAACTTCAGGGGCTCAAGGTCCGGGTGCAGCTCAGGAACGTCCATGGAAACCGAGCGTAGCGGCGCCCGCCGCCCGCCGCGTCCCGCTCCCGGCGTCGACCGGGCCGTCCACGTCATGGGCCGACCGGGCGGTGCGCCGCGTCCCTCCTACTTCAGCCGACCCAGCCGGATCACGAGGAGGACGGCGGCGACCGCCATGAGACCGAGGGCGAGGACGAGGATCCCCGCGTTCACCATGCCACCCACACCGCCGATGCTACGGGCACCGTCCGGAACTAGAGTGCCGATATGGCGAGACCACTCGTGATCAAGGTGACGGCGGGCGCGGACGCCCCCGAGCGCTGCAACCAGGCGTTCACGGTGGCGGCGGCCGCCGCGGCCAGCGGGGTCCCGGTCTCGCTGTGGCTCACCGGGGAGTCGGCGTGGTTCGCGCTGCCGGGGCGGGCCGCCGAGTTCTCACTGCCGCACGCCACCCGCCTGGACGACCTGCTCACCGTCGTCCTCACCAGCGGGCGCGTCACCCTGTGCACCCAGTGCGCGGCCCGCCGCGACATCGGCCCGGACGACGTCCTGCCCGGCATCCGCATCGCGGGCGCCCCCACGTTCGTCGAGGAGATCACCCTCGACGGCGTCCAGGCCCTCGTCTACTGAGCCGCGGGCCCGTACCGCGAGGGCGAGGCCGGCGAGGGTGGCGCCGGTGAGGCCGAGCATGAGGTCGCCGATCGTGTCGCGGTAGATCGTGACGGTCTCCGGGGTGTCGAGGATGAAGACGCCGTACTCGAAGAACTCCCAGAGGATCGCGGCGATGGCGCCGGCCCCCGAGCAGGTCAGCGCCATCGCCCACGGCTTGAGGCCGCCCCAGCGGCGCAGCGCCACGCCCGCCGCGGCGCTCAGCAGCGCCCAGTTCCCGAAGTGGCAGGCGTCGTCGAACCAGCCGACGGTGTCGTAGAGGTCGGCGGCGTTCCCGGCGACGTCCACCAGGAACGGGAGCGTCACGAGCAGGTCCACGTCCCACGGGAAGCGCCCGCCCCGGCCGCGCAGTGCCCAGACGAGGGTGACGAGCATGACGGCGGCGGGGTAGGCGGCCACGCGGACGCCCATCGCCTTGTCCGCGAACCGGTCCCATTCGGGGAAGGCGACGGCGAGCGCGAGCAGGGCGGCCAGGGCCGCCTTCGCGGCGAGGGCGGGCGGGCGCCAGCGGGAGGTGTCCATGTCCGGAAGCTTCGCCTTCCAGCGCGTTCGACCGCATCGGCGCAGCTACTCAGATGCGCCTGAGTGGTTCGTCCGCCTGGGGCGCCGCTTGGGGCGCGGTAGAAGCGACGCAGAACGGATATAGGTCACCGGACACCCGTTCAGGAGGGGCCGGCCGGATGCTCGACGTACCGCTATGGGCCTGGGGCGCGACGATCGGACTGATCGTCGGGTTGTTCGTCCTCGACTTCTTCGTCGCCGTCCGGCGGCCGCACGCGGTGCACATCAAGGAGGCGACCTTCTGGTCGGTGTTCTACATCGGCGTCGCGATCCTGTTCGGCCTCGCCGTGTGGGCGCTCGGCGGGCCGACCGGCGGCACCGAGTACTTCTCCGGCTGGCTCGTCGAGAAGAGCCTGTCGGTCGACAACCTCTTCGTCTTCGTGATCATCATGGGCCGGTTCGCGGTGCCGCCCGAGTACCAGCAGAAGACGCTGCTGTTCGGGATCGCCGCCGCGCTGCTGCTGCGGGCCGTCCTGATCGCGATCGGCGCCGCCGCGATCAGCCTGTTCTCCTTCACCTTCCTGATCTTCGGGCTGATCCTGATCTGGACGGCGGTGCAGCTCGTCCGGCACCGCAACGAGGAGCCGGACGTGGAGGACACCTTCCTCGTCCGCCGCGCCCGCAGGATCCTGCCGGTGAGCGAGAGCTTCCACGGCGGGCGGATGCTCGCCCGCGAGAACGGCCAGCGCGTGATGACGCCGCTGCTGATCGTCTTCGTCGCGATCGGCAGCACCGACGTCCTGTTCGCGCTGGACTCCATCCCCGCCGTGTTCGGCGTCACCAAGGACCCGTTCCTCGTCTTCGCCGCCAACGCGTTCGCGCTGCTCGGCCTGCGCGCCCTCTACTTCCTCATCGAGGGCCTGCTGGAACGGCTGGTGTACCTGTCGATCGGCCTGTCGGTGATCCTGGCGTTCATCGGCGCGAAGCTGATCCTGCAGTTCCTGCACGAGGACGTCAACGCGTCCATCCCCAAGGTGCCGACCACGCTGTCGCTGGGCGTGATTCTCGCGATCCTGCTCTTCACCACGGCCGCCAGCCTCGTGCGCGTCCACGCCCACCCGGAGGAGAAGGCCAAGGCGGGCTCCCTGCGCAAGCGGCGCGAGAAGAAGCCCCGCGACGAGGAGCCCGCCCACCGCTGACCCCCTGCCGGGCGGGCGGGCTCAGCCCATGCTCTTCGCGCCGTCGAGGGACTCGCGGATGATGTCGGCGTGCCCGGCGTGCTGGGCCGTCTCGACCGCGATGTGGGTGAGGACGCGGCGGGCCGACCAGTGCGTCTCGGTGTTCCACGGGGCCTTCGGGAGCGGCTGGACGGCGTCCAGGTCGGGCAGGTTCACCACGAGCTCGTCGGTGCGGCGGGCCGCCTCCTCGTAGGCGTCGAGGACGCCCTGCAGCGTGTCGCCGGGCAGCATCTTGAACTCGTCCGCGCGCCGCTGCCAGTCCTCCTCGGTCATGTCGGTGAAGTCGCCCATGGCGGACGGGCCCTCCACGATGAAGGACGCCCAGTTCCGCTCGACCGAGGTGACGTGCTTGATGAGGCCGCCGAGGCACAGCTCGCTCTTGGTCGTCCGCAGGCCCGCCTGCTCGTCGGTGAGGTCGCGGACGGTGAAGCGCAGGAAGTGGCGGGCGCCGGCCAGCGTCGCCAGCAGGTCGGCGCGCTCGCCGGTGGCCGGGGTCGTGGTCGGGGTCGTGGTCTGGGTCTGCTCGGTCATGGTCTTGCCTCCGCCTTCCGTCGGTTCGTTCCGGTGAGTACCACGCTAGGGAGAATTGCGGCCACTTTCTGACCGCAATTGCGGGAGACTGGGAAACATGGCCAACACGAGCTCCCGGACCCTGCGGCTGCTGTCCCTCCTGCAGACCCACCGGTACTGGCCGGGCGCGGAACTCGCCGAGCGGCTCGGCGTCTCCGTCCGGACCCTGCGCCGGGACGTCGACCGGCTGCGCGAGCTGGGCTACCCCGTCGAGGCGTCCCGCGGCGTCGACGGCGGCTACCAGCTCGCCGCCGGGGCCGCGCTGCCGCCGCTGGTGATCGACGACGAGGAGGCCGTCGCGCTGGCCGTGGGGCTGCAGGCCGCGACGCGGGTGGAGGGCATCGCCGAGGCGTCGGTGCGGGTGCTGGCGAAGGTGGCGCAGGTGATGCCGGCCCGGCTGCGCCGCCAGGTGGACGCGCTGCGCCAGGTGACCGTCCCCGCCACCTGGGACGGCTCCGCCGAGGAGGGCATCGACCCGGCCGTCCTCACCGTGATCGCGCTCGCCTGCCGGGACTGCGAGCGCCTCCGCTTCTCCTACACCGCCGCCGACGGGACCGGGACCGACCGGGAGGCCGAGCCGCACCGCCTCGTCCGGCTGGGCCGCCGCTGGTACCTGGTCGCCTACGACCTGGGCCGGCACGACTGGCGCAACTTCCGGCTGGACCGCCTGAGCGCCCCCGAGCCGGCCGGCGCCCGGTTCCGGCCCCGCGAGCTGCCCGCCGCGGACGCCGCCGAGTTCGTCCGCAGCGGCCTGAAGGAGATGCCGCGCCCCTACAAGATCGAGGTCCTGGTGGACGCCCCGGCCGCGGCCGTCCGGGAGCTGATCGGCCAGTGGTGCACGGTCGACGAGGTGGACGCGGAGCGGTGCCGCGTCCGCATGACGGGCGACTCCCTGGAGTGGCCCATCCTGGCGCTGGGCAGGGTCGAGGCCGAGATCCACGTCGTGGAGCCGCCCGAGCTGCGCACCCGGCTGCACGCCTGGGGCGCCCGCTTCTCCCGCGCCTGACGGAGCCCAGGAATCTCCCTCAAATGTGCCCGGACGAGACGCCCAAACGGTTGTCCGCGCAGGTCGAGCGCAGGAGATTGGGAGGGACGCACCGGGCTCCAGCGAGCGCGGACCAGGGACCGGGCCGGCCCGGGCGCGAGGAGGGAGCGGGGCGATGCGCGTCATGCTGCGAGCGGTGATGGACACCGAGCGCTCGAACGAGGCGATCAAGAGCGGCAGGCTGCCGGAGGTCGTCCAGTCGCTGTACGACCGGCTCGATCCGGAGGCCGTCTACTTCTGCGCCAGCGAGGGCTCGCGCTCCTGCACCATGGTCTTCGACATGCAGGACAGCTCGACGCTGCCGACGATCGCCGAGCCGCTGTTCCAGGAGCTCGGCGCCAAGATCGAGGTCCAGCCGGCGATGAACAGGGAGGAACTGCAGAAGGGCCTGGCCTCCCTCCAGTGATTCCCCGCCCGCATAAGTCGTCCGGACGCCTTTCGGCGACGCGGCCGGGATGGCAGGCTCACAGGGGGAAACTCATCGAGAATCCCCGGGGGAGCTGGGATGCGCGTCGTCATCGTTGGCGCCGGAATCGGCGGGCTTGTCACGGCATTAAGGCTCCACCATAAAGGGGTCGACTGCGTCGTCCACGAGCAGAGCGAGCAGATCCGCGAGCTGGGCGTCGGCGTCAACATGCTGCCGAACGCGGTGAAGCAGCTCGCCGAACTGGGGCTGCTGGAACGGCTGGAAGCCGTGGGGAACCCACCCGACGAACTGGTCTACACCCACCGGCTGGGCCAGGAGATCATGCGCCGGAGCTGCGGGCGGAGGGCCGGATTCGACTACCCGCAGATCAGCCTGCACCGAGGGCACCTCCAAGGCGAGCTTTACCGGGCCGTGTGCGAGCGGCTCGGCGGCGACGAGGTCCGGACGGGCCACCGGCTGGTCGATTTCGAGCAGGACGAGAACGGCGTCACCGCCCATTTCACGACCCGCGACGGTGAAACAACGGCGCACGGCGATGTGCTGGTGGCCGCGGACGGAATCCACTCGACCGTCCGGGCGATCCTCTTCCCCGACGAGGGCCCGCCGCTCTGGAATGGCGTGATGATGTGGCGCGGGGCCGTCGAATGGCCGGAATTCGGCTCCGGACGCACCATGGTCATCGCGGGCGGCACCGAGGCGAAACTGGTCCTCTATCCCATCGGGCCGGGCCGGCGTCCGGGCACGAAACTCACCAACTGGGCGATCTGCGAGCGCACCGGGCGGCCCGGCGACCCGGCGCCGCAGCGCCAGGACTGGTCCCGCCGCGCCGCCACCTCGGCCCTCGGCGCGCTCGCCGCCCGCTTCCGCGCCCCGCTCCTCGACCACGCCGCCCTCATCGGGTCGGCCCCGGAGTGCTTCGAGTTCCCCATGTGCGACCGCGACCCGCTCCCCCACTGGACGCGCGGGCGCGTGACGCTGCTCGGCGACGCGGCCCACCCGATGTACCCGATGGGCTCCAACGGCGCCGGCCAGGCGATCATGGACGCCACCAGCCTCGCCGGCCACCTGGCCGGCCGCCACGGCGACCCCGCCGCGGCCCTGCGCGCCTACCAGGACGAGCGCCTGCCCGTCACCCGCGAGGTCGTCCTCCGCAACCGCGAGGGCGGCCCGGAGAACGTGATCGACGAGGTCGAGCGCCGCGCCCCCGACGGCTTCGCCCGCCTCGCGGACGTCATCGACCCGGCGGAGCTGGAGGCCGTCGTCACCGGCTACGCCCGGCTCTCCGGCGCCACCCGCGACCAGGTGAACCGGACGGCGTGACCCCGGAGATGGCGCGGCTATCAGGCGCTCCGCGAGCTTGAGCTCCAGTGGCTGGGCGAACCCGTGACCGACGCCGACGAGCTCGCGGCTCCGTCGTCCGAGGAAGCGTCCATCGCCGACATCGCGGCGAGAGGCGGACCTCGCCCGCCGCTCCACGTGTTCCGCGGCAGGGGCGGCACGCTCATCCGCATCCCCGCCGACCTGCCCGCCCAGACGATCTTTGAGTTGAAGGGCCACGGGCAGGGCGCGACCAGATTCGGCATGCGCCGCTGGAAGATCTCGCCGAACCGGCTCCAGAGCACGGTCACCGGCGACGGAGTCGTCCGCAGCTTGTTCCACCACAGGTGGCTGCACGAGTACCGGTACATCCGGATCGCGTCCGACGCGGAATGGACCCTCTCCTTCCTGGACCGCGCGGGAGTGCCCCGGTTCGAGTCACGGGCGCAGGGATCGGGGGACGACGTCGTCCTCTACACCGGCGGTCCGGGCGTGGCCGAGCTGTCCCATTCGGACGAGGACGGCGGCCTGGTGAGCGAACTGGGGAGCGGCTTCAGGCACCTGCGAACCGCCGCCATCGGCCACCGGCCCACGTTCACGCTGGCAGGCCCGACCCTCCTGCGTTTTCAGACCTCCTCCCCTTGGACTCTCGACGTCCGGCCCGCGACCGGCGAAGAGCTGCGAAGCTTCGCCACCGAGATCGAAGGCTCAGGCTGCGAACCGATCCGCTTCACCGGCGGGACGTCGCGGGCCACGGTGCGGCACTCCGGCGAGGGCGACTTCGACGTGGTCCTCCTCGGGCCCGACTTCACGCACCGGACGACGCTGATCAGCAAAGACGAGTTCGGAGACCCCACGTCCACGACCTTCGAGACGACCCTCCTCCTGAAGGAGGGAAGCATCCTTCAGGTCATGGCGGAGGAAGGCGACTGGACCATCCAGACCACCCCGGACCAGCCGACCGCTCCCTCGAAGGAATGACTCTGAGCGGGCGTTAGCTTCCAGGTCGTCCCAGGGTGAGTTCAAGGCCGCGAGACCGTCTCCGCGAGGGGCTCGAAATCTGGAGCTGTCGAGCAGAAAGTTTCGGAACGGGGCGCTCGACGATGATCGCGATTCTGCTTGCCCTGTCCAGGAATTTGGACTTTCGTCGGGACGACATCCGCTGACCAGGCGAAAGTAGGCCTGAACGAGAGCGGCGGGTTCGAAAGGTTTCCGAAACTGTTGACATGCCGCGAGGGCCGAACGAACACTGGCGCCATCGACGGAGGCCGCCCCCCGCCCGCGTCCACGGGTGCCCGCCGGGAAGCCCACTGAGGAGACCATCCACAGCCTGGGGGAAGTCC
>NZ_VCKZ01000749.1 GCF_005889745.1 Actinomadura geliboluensis | reverse complement strand
CCCCGGCGACCACGACCGACACCCCGCCCCGCACCAGCATGTAGAACGCGACGGCCAGGACGGCGGCGCCGCGCCCGGCCCACAGCCGCACCGCGACCAGCGCGCAGCCCGCCGCCAGCGCGATCAGCAGCGGCTGGTGGACGAGCCGGAACTGCGGCACCCCGAAGTCGTACTCGGCCTGGAACACCGACAGCCCGATCAGCAGCCCGCCGCCGAGCATGCAGCGGCGCGCGTAGCGGACCCAGCCGGGCGGGCCGGCAGCGTCGGGGAGGGCGCGGCGGCCCTCCCGCTCCAGGATCATCATCGCCACCAGCGACAGCCCGGCCCCGCCGATCAGCATCAGGTGGGTCGGGCCCCACAGCGTGACGTCCTGCCCGAAGATGCGGTGCCACACGTCGTCGAGGGGGAAGCCGAGCAGCGCGTAGAACCCGGCGCCGGCCAGCAGGACGCCGCCGGCGGGCGCGTACCAGTCCCGGGTGATCCGCACCGACGCTGCGCCGGGCCGCGTCCCCTTGGGCAGCACGACCGCCAGGACGCCGGAGGTGAAGATGCCGAACAGCCCGACCAGGATCGGGTAGTGCGCGGCGTTGGCCAGCGGCCCCTCGTCGCGACCGTGGGAGATGTGCAGGGAGATGTCCCAGTACATGCCGAGGAGCGCGACGAGCAGCGACAGCAGCGCGACCTGCAGCGGCAGCGCCGCCCAGCCCGGCATGCCGCGGCCGGGGCCCCGCTCGGCCAGCCGCGCGAGCCGGGCCAGCGCGGTGACGCGGCCGGTGCGGTGCCCCCAGCCGAGCACCAGCAGCACCGCCGTCAGCGCGGCGGCGCCGGTGGAGGCGATGACGATCTGGTCCAGTGCCGCGCCGCCGGCCGGTTTCGCCGGTGCCGCCGCGGCCAGCCGCAGCGCCGCCGCCGCGGCGCCCGCCCCCGTGCCCGTCATGTGCTCCACCACCGGTGCTCCCTCGCCGCAGGAACCAGAACGGAAGGGGGCGAACACCGCCTTCCGCGACGGAGTATGCCATCTTTGAATGTGTCATTGCCTAGTGTCACAATCTGTGGTGTGCGACACCGGGACGAGAGGAGCGCCATGAGGCTGCGGACCATCGCGGGAACGGCCGCCGCCGCGGCACTGGCGGCGGCCGCCGGATGCGGAGAGCCCGCCGCCCCCGACACCGCCGCCC
>NZ_VCKZ01000297.1 GCF_005889745.1 Actinomadura geliboluensis | reverse complement strand
CGCCCGCGCCCCGGCCGGTCCGCCGGCCGCGGACCTGGCGGCCGTCCGCCGCACCGACGCCCTCATCGAATCGCTGGCGGCGCGGCGCCCGCCCGTGACCGCCGCCGCCCCGCACCCGGCGCCGCCCGCGTGCGCCGGCGACGACCCCGACCCGGCGGTGCGGCTGCTGCACGCGCTGATCATCGACGTGGACGAGCAGACCGCCGACCCCGCCCCGCCGGCGCCGCCCGCGCCGTCCGGGCCCGGCCCGCGCCGCCGCGGGTCCCGCACGATCGTCGCGCTCGGCGTGGCGGGCGCCGTCCTCGCCAGTACCGGCGTCGCGGCGGCGGGCGGCGGCGCCGACCGCTCCACGGGCGCCGCGCCGGCGCCGCGAGCGTCCGAGCACGCCGCCCCGGCCGCCATGCCCGCCGCGGCCGACGCCGACGCCGCGACCCGCGCCCGCCCGCAGGAGCCGTCCGCCGCGCCGGCGCCCGTGCCGGAACCGACGAGGACGGGCAGGCCGTCCCGCGGCGGGGAGCGCGAGGACATCACGCGCCTCAAGCGCCGCCTGGACGACCTCTTCCCGCCCCGGCGGCACCGCGAGCGCCGCCCGGAGGGCCCGGTCAGGATCACGCGCGCGGCCCCGTCCGACCGCCCGGAGGCCGCGCCCGGCGACGACCCCGTCCTCGATCTGGACGACCTGGCCGCGCTGCGGCGGGAGGCGGAGCGCCGCACCGACCGCTACCGGGCACCGCGCTGGGACGACTGATCCCCGCCGGCGGCCGGGCCCCGGCGGGCGCTAGTTCTCGTCGCGGCCCTCTTCGCTGTCGATCACGCCGTCGACGTAGCCGCGGGCGTACTCCCAGCTGACGTAGTCGACGGGATCGGGGGACAGGGCGGGCTCGTGGACGCGGGGGAGCCCGGCGTCCAGCAGGTGCCGCAGGTTGCCGTGCAGCAGTTCCCAGTCGATGTAGTGGAGCTTGCCGCAGTCGCCGCAGTCGACGGTGAGGCCGCGCACGCCGAGCGGCTCCAGCAGTGCACGGAAGACCTCCAGGTCGGCGAGGTCGGCCAGCACGTCCTCCCGCTCCGTCACGCTGAGCGGAGCGGCCTCGTCGCCGGGGTCGCCGAGCGCCGCCGCCGGATCCTCCGGGTCTCCGGCGAACGGGTCGAGCGGTGCGTCGTCGTGCACACTCCCACGCTACTGCCGGAGCCCCCGAAAGGTGCACCCCCCGGTCTCCTCTGTGCGCGAACAATTACGCGGAGTGTCCGCCGGGCGGGGGAATGCTCAGGGGCGTCCGGCGTGTTTCCTGATGTCATCAAGGCCACGCGGCCGCAGCGTGCAAGAGCCCGCGCCGGTGCGGGCGGACGCCCTACCATGGGGACAGGGTCCTTGTGACCTGGCCCGATGCCGCAACCGATACGGGAAGGTTGTCATGAACCCCGCCGCCGAGCCCGACAAGTTCCTTCCGCAGGGCCTGACCTTCGACGATGTGCTCCTGCTCCCGGGCTATTCCGACCTCCAGCCCGGCGAGGCCGACACCACGACCAGGCTGACCCGCGAGATCTCGCTGCGGATCCCGCTCGTCTCGGCGGCGATGGACACGGTGACCGAGGCGCGGACGGCGATCGCCATGGCCCGGCAGGGCGGCATCGGCGTGCTGCACCGCAACATGTCGATCGAGGACCAGGCCGAGGAGGCCGACCGGGTCAAGCGGTCCGAGTCCGGGATGATCACCAACCCGGTCACCTGCCTGCCGGACGCGACGCTCGCCGACGTCGAGGAGCTGTGCGCCCGCTACCGGATCTCCGGCGTGCCGGTGACCGACGTGCGCGGCGTGCTGGTCGGCATCGTGACCAACCGCGACATGCGCTTCGAGTCGGACCTGTCCCGGCCGGTCCGCGAGGTGATGACCCCGATGCCGCTGGTGACGGCGCCGGTCGGGGTGGCGCGGGACGAGGCGTTCCGGCTGCTGGCGGGCAACAAGGTCGAGAAGCTCCCGCTGGTGGACGCCGACGGCCGGCTCAAGGGCCTCATCACCACCAAGGACTTCACCAAGAGCGAGCAGTACCCGGACGCCACCAAGGACGGCGACGGCCGGCTGCTCGTCGCCGCCGCCGTGGGCGTCGGCGAGGACGCGATCCGCCGCGCGAAGGCGCTCATCGAGGCGGGCACCGACGTCATCATCGTCGACACCGCGCACGGCCATTCCAAGGGCGTCGCCGACACGATCGCCTCGATCAAGGGCAACTCGGGGGTGCAGGTCGTCGGCGGCAACGTCGCGACCGAGGCCGGCGCGCAGGTCCTGGTGGACGCGGGCGCCGACGCGATCAAGGTCGGGGTCGGGCCCGGCTCGATCTGCACCACCCGCATCGTCGCCGGCGTCGGCGTGCCGCAGATCACCGCGATCTCCGGGGCGGCCCGCGCGGCGCGGCCGGCCGGCGTCCCGGTGATCGGGGACGGCGGCCTGCAGTACTCCGGCGACATCGCGAAGGCGCTGGTCGCGGGCGCCGACACCGTGATGCTCGGCAGCCTGCTCGCCGGGGTCGAGGAGTCCCCGGGCGAGCTGATCTTCGTGCACGGCAAGCAGTACAAGTCCTACCGCGGGATGGGGTCGCTCGGCGCGATGCGCAACCGCGAGCGCGGCGCGTCCTACTCCAAGGACCGCTACGCCCAGGCCGACGTCAGCGCCGAGGAGAAGCTGATCCCCGAGGGCGTCGAGGGCCAGGTGCCCTACCGCGGCCCGCTCGCCAACGTCGCGCACCAGCTCGTCGGCGGCCTGCACCAGTCCATGTGGTACGCGGGCACCCGGACGATCCCCGAGCTGCAGGAACGCGGCCAGCTGATGCGGATCAGCGCCGCCGGGCTGCGGGAGAGCCACCCCCACGACATCCAGATGACCGTCGAGGCCCCGAATTACCAAGGCCGATAGAATCCCCAGGGTAGGAACCCCAACCTGCAACAACCGAAACGTCGCGATCGCGTGCGAAGCCGGGTTCGAGCTTGCGAGAACCTGATCGCGCAGCGAGCCCCCTGGGCGAGTCGGAGCGATGCAGCGATCGCCGCATCGCCCGCCGAGGGAAGGTGCTCCGGCATCTGACGCCGAGGGCGATGAAAGGAACAGAGTGGCTGCTGAGGTGGAGATCGGCCGGGGCAAGAGCGGCCGCCGGGCGTACGCCTTCGACGACATCGGCATCGTGCCGTCCCGCCGGACGCGCGACCCCGAGGAGGTCAGCGTCGCCTGGCAGATCGACGCCTACCGGTTCGAGATGCCGCTGGTCGTCGCGCCGATGGACAGCGTCGTCAGCCCGGCCACCGCGATCGCCGTCGGCCGGCTCGGCGGCCTCGCCGTGCTCGACCTCGAAGGGCTGTGGACGCGGTACGACAACCCCGAGCCGCTGCTCGCCGAGATCGCCTCGCTGGACGACGTCCGCGCCACCCAGCGGCTCCAGGAGATCTACACCGAGCCGATCAAGGAGGAGCTGATCGGCCGCCGGATCGAGGAGGTCCGGGAGGCGGGCGTCACCGTCGCGGCGCGGCTGTCCCCGCAGCGCACCGCCCAGTTCCACAAGGCCGTGATCGACGCGGGCGTCGACCTGTTCGTGATCCGCGGCACGACGGTGTCCGCCGAGCACGTGTCCGGCCGCGCCGAGCCGCTGAACCTCAAGCAGTTCATCTACGACCTCGACGTCCCGGTGATCGTCGGCGGCTGCTCCACCTACACGGCCGCGCTGCACCTGATGCGGACCGGCGCGGCGGGGGTGCTCGTCGGGTTCGGCGGCGGCTCCGGGCACACCACGCGGACCGTCCTCGGCGTCGCCGTCCCGATGGCGACCGCGGTCGCGGACGTGGCCGCCGCCCGCCGCGACTACATGGACGAGTCCGGCGGCCGGTACGTGCACGTCATCGCCGACGGCGGCATGGTCAACAGCGGCGACATCGCCAAGGCGTTCGCCTGCGGCTCCGACGCGGTGATGGTCGGCTCCCCGTTCGCCCGCTCCACCGAGGCCCCGGGCCGCGGCTACCACTGGGGCAGCGAGGCGCACCACGGCGACGTCCCGCGCGGCACCCGCCTCGACCTCGGGACGATCGGGACGATGGAGCAGATCCTGCACGGCCCGTCCCATGTCGCGGACGGCTCGATGAACCTCATCGGGGCGCTGCGCCGCGCGATGGCGACCTCCGGTTACACGGAGTTGAAGGAGTTCCAGCGGGTACAGGTCGTGGTGGCTCCCCGCCGGTCCACCGACTGAGAGCGAACCCACGCCTCGTGCGGAAATTTCCGGGGTGGGCCCATCCTTACTCTTGGGTAGGTACTGCTCGGAAACCGAACGCTGTGGGGGGATAAGCGATGACGGCATCACCGGTGACGGGCCTCGGAAGCTCCCGGCTGGGCCCGGCCGAACGGGCCGCGGCGCTCGATCGGATGGCCCGCGAGGAGTTCGATGTGGTCGTCGTGGGCGGCGGGATCGTCGGTGCGGGCGCGGCGCTCGACGCGGCGACCCGCGGCCTGTCGGTCGCGGTGGTCGAGGCGCGCGACTTCGCGTCCGGCACCTCGTCGCGCTCCTCGAAGCTGATCCACGGGGGCCTGCGCTACCTGGAGCAGTACAACTTCGACCTCGTCCGCGAGGCGCTGACCGAGCGCAGCCTGCTGCTGCAGCAGATCGCGCCGCACCTGGTGAAGCCCGTCCCGTTCCTGCTGCCGACGACGCACCGCGTGTGGGAGCGGGCGTACCTCGGCGCGGGCGTGGCCCTGTACGACGCGCTCGCGTTCCAGATGGGCAGCACGCGCGGCGTCCCGCACCACCGGCACCTGACCCGGCGCGGGGCGCTGCGGCTGGCGCCGTCCCTGCGCAAGGACTCGTTCACCGGCGCGATCCAGTACTGGGACGCGCAGGTCGACGACGCGCGCTTCGTGATGACGGCGCTGCGGACGGCCGCGCAGTACGGCGCCCAGATCGCGTCCCGCACCCAGTGCCTCGGCTTCCTGCGGGAGGGCGAGCGCGTCACCGGCCTGCGGATCCGCGACCTGGAGGGCAACACGACCAGCGAGGTCCGCGCGAAGCAGGTCGTGAACGCCACCGGCGTCTGGACGGACGACATCCAGGAGCTCGTCGGCGGTCGCGGCCAGATCCACGTGAAGGCGTCCAAGGGCATCCACCTGGTCGTCCCGAAGGACCGCATCCACTCCTCGACGGGCATCATCCTGCGCACGGAGAAGTCCGTGCTGTTCGTGATCCCGTGGGGCCGGCACTGGATCATCGGCACGACCGACACCGCGTGGGACCTCGACCGCGCGCACCCGGCCGCGTCCAAGGCCGACATCGACTACGTCCTCGACCACGTCAACTCGGTGCTGTCCACGCCGCTCACGCACGACGACGTGGAGGGCGTCTACGCGGGCCTGCGCCCCCTCCTCACGGGGGAGACCGAGGAGACGTCGAAGCTGTCGCGCGAGCATGTGGTCGCGCACCCGGTGCCCGGCCTCGTCCTCGTGGCGGGCGGCAAGTACACCACGTACCGGGTGATGGCCAAGGACGCCATAGACGCCGTCGCCCACGGCCTGGACGGCAAGGTCGCCGAGTCCTGCACGGACCGCATCCCGCTCGTCGGCGGCGACGGGTTCCAGGCCATGTGGAACGCGCGCCACCGGCTGGCGTCCCGTTCGGGCCTGCACGTCGCGCGCATCGAGCACCTCCTGCGCCGCTACGGCACCCTGCTGGACGACCTGCTCGGCCTGATCTCCGACAAGCCGGACCTGGCCAAGCCGCTCACCGGCGCCGACGACTACCTGCGCGCCGAGGTCGTCTACGCCGCCACCCATGAGGGGGCCCGGCACCTCAACGACGTCCTCGCCCGCCGCACCCGCATCTCGATCGAGACGTGGGACCGGGGCGTCGGCGTCGCCCAGGAGGCCGCCGACCTGCTGGCCCCGGTGCTCGGCTGGTCCAAGAAGCAGCGCGACCGGGAGATCGAGTACTACCGCAAGCGGGTGGAGGCCGAGCGCGCCTCCCAGACGCAGGAGGGCGACCAGGAGGCGGACGCGCACCGGCGCGGCGCCCCGGACATCGTGCCGATAGCGACTCCGTGATCGCGCTCGCCGCCGGCCGGCGCCGCGCTCAGGCGGGCCGGTCGGGGCGGGGCGCCTGCACCAGGGTCTTGCCGGTGGCGTAGAGGTCGGCGGGGACGCGGGCCGGGTCCAGCAGGTGCTGGAAGGCCAGCCCGAAGTCGAGGGCCATGGTGAGGGCGGCGCGGTCGGCGGCGCCGATGCGGTCGGCACCGCCCTCTCCGGCGGTGCCCTCCCCGGGGGCGCCGCCGTCGGCGGGTTCGAGTTCGCGGGCGAGCCGGTCGCGGCGCTCGGCGTACCAGTCGGCGATGCGCCAGCCGGCGGCGTAGTCGCGCATGCCGTAGAGCCAGAACTCGACGAGCAGCAGCGCGAGGCGGCGGGGGCGGTCGTCGGCGGTGCCGCGGCGGGGCGGGCGGCCGGTGACGGCGGCCTCCCGGGCGGCGTCGCGGGCGGCGTCCCGCTCGGCGGCGCGGAGCTCGTCGCAGACCTCCGGGCCGGTGCGGTCGCTGGTGAAACGCTCCATCAGGGCCAGCAGCAGGTCGGTCTTGCCCGCGAAGTTGGAGTAGACGGCGCCCTTGGTGAGGCCCGCGGCCGCCGCGATGTCGTCCAGCGAGGCGCCGTGGATGCCGCGCTCGGCCCAGAGCCGCTCGGCGGCGGCCAGCAGGGCGGTGCGGGTCTGCTCGCGCCGGTCGCGGCGCGGGCGCGGCCGGCCGCCGGACGGCGGCCGGCCGGTCGCCCCCGCCGCTGGCCGCTGGTCGCCGTGGGCGTCCGTCATTCGCTGTTCCCCTCCGTGTCGAGACCCGCGCGCCCCGGGGCGCGCGGTCCGTCCCTCCGTCCGCGGTACGCGCGCCCGAGATTCTCTCCTTCGGGGATACACCGGCGGAGCATGGTCAGTCTCCCGGTTGCGCAAGTCCGGGCGGTTGGAACGCTCCGTTCGGCGCGGCTTGTCAGGTGGGGACGGACGTAACGCGATCAGGTGGGGCATATCACTCCAAGTAGCGCGTTACTTGCGGGTAGCCAAAATGGGCGGGTGGTCATACGCTGCCTGCATGGCATCCCCGACGGTCCCTGCCAAAGGCGCGGCAGAGCACACGCTCCCCCAGACCCTGATCGACCGGCTGGCCTCCCATGTCGCCTCGGACGGCTCCGAGACCGCGACGATCCCCAGTCCGTTCACCGGTGAGCCCCTCGCGACCGTCCCGATCTCCGGTGCCGACGACGTCCGCAAGGCCTACGCGCGCGCCCGGGAGGCGCAGCGGGCCTGGGCGGCGCTGCCGGCCGGCGAGCGGGTCAAGCCGTTCCTGCGGCTGGCGGACGCGCTGGTCGCCCGGCGCGCGGAGATCCTCGACGTCATCCAGCTGGAGACGGGCAAGGCGCGCCGCCACGCGCTGGAGGAGTTCCTCGACGTGGCGCTGTGCTCGCTGTACTACGCCCGGCGGGCCCCGGGGCTGCTGAAGCCGAAGCGCCGGCAGGGCATGATGCCGGGGCTGACGCGGGTGCGGGAGCTGCGGCACCCGAAGGGCGTCGTGGCGCTGATCGCCCCCTGGAACTACCCCTTCGCGCTGGGCGCCAGCGACATCGCGCCCGCGCTGATGGCGGGCAACGCGGTGATCCACAAGCCGGACACCCAGACCTGCCTGTCCAGCCTGTGGGTGCTGGACCTGCTGGTCTCGCTCGGGCTGCCCCGCGACCTCTGGCAGATCGTCGTCGGCGACCCCGCGGAGATCGGCGACCCGCTGCTGGAGGAGGCCGACTACGTCTCCTTCACCGGCTCGACGCGCGGCGGCAAGGCGATCGCGGCCAAGGTCGCGCCCCGGCTGATCGGCTACTCGCTGGAGCTCGGCGGCAAGAACCCGATGATCGTCATGGCGGACGCCGACGTGGAGCGGGCCGCGCGCGGCGCCGTCCGCGCCTGCTTCACCAACGCCGGGCAGCTGTGCATCTCGATCGAGCGGATGTACGTCCACGAGGACGTCTACGACCGGTTCGTGCCCCGGTTCGTCGAGCTGGTCAAGGGCATGAAGCTCGGCACCGGCCTCGACTTCGAGGCCGAGATGGGCTCGCTGACCCACCGGCGCCAGCTGGACGCGGTGACCCGGCACGTCGACCAGGCCGTCGAGGAGGGCGCCACCGTCCTCGCCGGCGGCAAGGCGCGGCCCGACGTCGGCCCGCTGTTCTACGAGCCGACCGTCCTCGCGGACGTCAGCGGCGACATGGACCTGTGCGCGAACGAGACGTTCGGGCCCGTCGTCGCCGTCTACAAGTACCGGGACGAGGACGAGGTCGTCGCCCGCGCCAACGACACCGACTACGGGCTGAACGCGTCGGTGTGGACGAAGTCCCCGGCGCGGGCCCGCCGGCTGGCCGCCCGCATCCAGGCGGGGACGGTCAACATCAACGACGGCTACGGCGCCGCGTACGCCTCCTACGACTCGCCGATGGGTGGGATGAAGCAGTCGGGCGTCGGACGCCGCCACGGGGCCGAGGGCCTGCTGAAGTTCACCGAGGTGCAGACCGTCGCGAGCCAGCACCTCATGGACCTCGAACCGCCCGCCGGCATCGGCTACGACACGTTCGCCGACTACATGGCGAACGGCATCAGGCTCATGAAGAAGCTGCGGATCAAGTAGGGAAGCGCCCGTGAAGCATGACTTCGACGTGCTGGTGGTCGGGTCGGGGTTCGGCGGCAGCGTCGCCGCGCTGCGGCTGACCGAGAAGGGGTACAAGGTCGGCGTGATCGAGGCGGGGCGCCGCTTCGACACGAACCCGGCCGGCGCACCCGGGTCCCGGTACCCGCAGCTGCCCAAGACCAACTGGCGGATCGCCCGCTACCTGTGGGCGCCGGCGCTCGGCCTCACCGGCATGCAGCGGATGCACCTCATCCGGGGCGCGAAGTCGAGCCGCGTGATGGTGCTCGCGGGCGCGGGCGTGGGCGGCGGGTCGCTGAACTACGCCAACACGCTGTACGTCCCGCCGGAGCCGTTCTTCAAGGACCGGCAGTGGGCGCACATCACCGACTGGCAGGACGAGCTGGCGCCCTACTACGAGCAGGCCAAGCGCATGCTGGGCGTCGTCCAGAACCCCACGACGACCGAGGCCGACAAGGTCATGAAGCGGGTCGCCGACCGGATGGGCAAGGGCGACACGTTCGTCAAGACCCCGGTCGGCGTCTACTTCGGGCGCGGCGCCGGGATCGAGAGCGCCGACCCGTACTTCGGCGGGGCGGGCCCGCGCCGCCGCGGCTGCCTGGAGTGCGGCGAGTGCATGGTCGGCTGCCGCCACGGCGCGAAGAACATGCTCACGGAGAACTACCTCTACCTGGCGGAGAAGGCCGGTGCGCGGGTGATGCCGCTGAGCCGCGTCACGTCCGTCCGGCCGCTGCCCGGCGGGGGGTACGAGGTCGCGATCGTGCGGACCGGCTCGTTCGGCCGCGACCGCAAGACGTTCACGACCGGGCAGGTCGTGTTCGCCGCCGGCACCTACGGGACGCAGAAGCTGCTGCACAAGCTCAAGGCGACCGGCGCGCTGCCGCGCCTGTCGGACCGGCTCGGCGCCCTGACCCGCACGAACTCCGAGGCGATCCTCGGCGGCGGGCGCGGCAACGGGAAGCCGGGGCCCGACTTCTCCGAGGGCGTCGCGATCACGTCGTCGTTCCACCCGGCCCCGGACACGCACGTCGAGCCCGTCCGGTACGGGCGGGGCTCCAACCTGCTCGCCGGGCTGCAGACCCTCCTCGTCGACGGGGACCGGCCGGGCGAGCGGCACACGCCCCGGCTGCGGAAGTTCGCCCGCGAGGTGGTGCGCCGCCCCCGCGACCTGATCCAGCTGTTCGACGTGCGGCACTGGTCGGAGCGGACGGTGATCGCGCTGGTCATGCAGACCCGCGACAACTCGATCACGCTGCGCCCGAAGAAGGGGCCGTTCGGCTGGGACGTCCGCGCGTCCGCCGGGCACGGCGAGCCGAACCCGACGTGGATCCCGGAGGGCCACGAGGCGACGCGGCTGATCGCCGAGGAGATCGGCGGCATCGCGGGCGGCACGTGGGGCGACCTGTTCGACGTCCCGATGACCGCGCACTTCCTCGGCGGCTGCCCCATCGGCGACTCCGCCGACTCCGGCGTCATCGACGCCTACCACCGCGTCTACGGGCACCCCGGCCTGCACATCGTGGATGGGTCCGCCGTCTCGGCCAACCTGGGCGTGAACCCGTCGCTGACCATCACGGCCCAGGCCGAGCGCGCGATGTCGTTCTGGCCTAACCGGGCCGAGGACGACCCGCGCCCAGCCCTGGGTGAGGCTTACCGCCGCATAGGGCCCGTCCTGCCGAAGAACCCGGCCGTCCCGGCCACGGCTCCGGCGGCCTTGAAGCTGCCCATCGTCGACATCACCTGATCCCTTCACCAGAGGGTGAGAGCCCACCGCGAGCAGTGCTCGCGGTGGGCTCGCAGGGGTGTTCAGGTCAGGCGCGGTAGGCGGCCCACTGGGACTGCATGCGCGCGTTCTGGCCCGGCGTGAACTCGTACATGCACGAGTCGTAGCTGTAGTCCATGAAGTTGTGGATCGGGTCTGCGCCCGGGGACGAGCAGGTGTCGCGCCCGGTCGGGCAGCCTGAGGCGGGGCTCTGCTCGGCTGGGGTGTCGGAGACGCGGTCTCCCTGGCCGCCGCATCCGCCCTGGAACGTGTGGTAGAGCCCCATCCAGTGGCCCACCTCGTGGGTGGCGGTGTCGCCCTCGTTGTAGTTGCCCAGGGAACCGCCCGGCAGGCTCTGGTAGTGGATGACGACGCCGTCCATCGACGGCTGGGAGCGGTAGCTGCTCGGGAACGTCGCCCAGCCGAGGAGGCTGGAGCCGAGGTCGGCGGTGTAGACGTTGAGGTCCTGCGCGTTGCCCGTGTGCAGGGCGTTCTTCATCTGGCTCTCGTAGCCCTCCGGGTTGGAGAACCAGGCCGCGTTGTTCGTGCGCCTGATCTCCGCCAGCGTGAACGTGACGCCGCTGCCCGAATAGGCGTTGTTGAGGACGTCGAGCTGCCGGCCCAGGACCGTGTCCGAGACGTTGCCCGCGCTGCCGTAGACGACCTGGAAGTGCACCCTGACCGTGATGGCCGCGGCCGTGTGCGCCTTCTTGAGCTTGCCGACGCGGTTCTGGAAGTCCTTCTCCATCGCGGCGACCTTGGCCGCGCTCGGCTGGTTCCGTTCGGTGGCGTGGGCCCCGGCGCGGACGCGGGCCTGCGCGGGCTGTTCGACGCAGGCGTTGGACGTGGTGGACGGGGC
>NZ_VCKZ01000296.1 GCF_005889745.1 Actinomadura geliboluensis | reverse complement strand
GTCCGCGTCGGCCTCCGCGCCCTTCCGGGTCGTGGTGACCACGATGATCAGCGGGGCGCCGCCGGGCTTCGGGTAGGCGATCGCGATGTCGTTGGCGCTGCCGTAGGTGCCGCCGGTGCCGGTCTTGTCGCCGACCGTCCAGCTCTTGGGCAGCCCGGCGCGGATCCGCTTGTCCCCGGTGACCGTCGCCTTCAGCCAGTCGATCAGCCGCGCGCGCTCGGCGGGGACGAGCGCGTCGCCCACGGTGAGCGCGCGCAGGTCGTTCGCCCAGGGGCGCGGCGCCGTCGTGTCGCGCTTCTCGCCCGGCTTCCAGTCGTTCAGGCCGGGCTCGATGCGGTCGCTGCGGCTGACCGTGTCGCCGAGGGAGCGGAGGAAGGCGGTGAGGCCGGCGGGCCCGCCGATCTCCTTCAGCACGAGGTTGCCGGCGGTGTTGTCGCTCTGGGTGATCGTCGCGTGGCACAGCTCCGCGACCGTCATCCCGGTGTCCACGTGCTTCTCGGTGACCGGCGAGAACTCCTGCAGGTCGTCCTTCGTGTAGCGGATCACCTTGTCGAGCAGGCCCGGGGCGCTCTGCCGGGCCTTGCGCAGGACGGCGCCGCACGCCATCGCCTTGAACGTGGACGCGAACGGGAACGTCTCGTCCGCCCGGTGCCCCACGGCCCGCCCGCTGCCGGTGTCGATCGCGTACGCGCCGATGCGCGTGCGGCGGGTCGTCTCAAGGCGGGTCAGCTGCTTCGTCACCTCCGCCTGCGTCGCGGCGGTCTGCACGGCGGTCTGCGAGGCGGTCCGGGACGCGTTGCTCTGCGGTGCCGCGCTCTTGACGGCCGGGTCCGCGTCCGCGCCGCAGCCGGCGGCGGCGGACACGGCGAGGACGGCGGCGGCGACCGCCCGGAAGACGGGAGCGTGTTTCGTCATGCCGGTGAGCAGACCAGAGGCGCGAAGCCGGTGTCCAATATTGATATGGGTCGGCAAGCGATATCGGCCGTCATATGGATGCGGCCTGACCTGGCCGCCTGTCCGGTGTCACAGCCAGTCCCGGAGCTTGAAGACCGTGTAGAGGATGAGGCTGCAGACCACGATCACGGCGGTGCTGGCGATGAACCCCGCGTGCTGCGAGAAGCCCGGATAGGGGACGTTCATCCCGTAGAACCCGGTGACGGCCGTCGGCACCGCGATGATCGCCGCCCAGCTGGTGACCTTCTTCATCACCTCGTTCATCCGGTTGCTCTGCAGCGCCAGCCGGGTGTCGAGCAGGTCGGCGACCAGGTCGCGCAGGCCGTCGGTCCACTCGCCGACGCGCAGCGTGTGGTCGTAGACGTCCTGGAAGTAGGGGACCAGCGGCGGCGGGACGATCGGCAGGTCGCGGCGCAGCAGCGTGTTCAGCACCTCCCGCATCGGCAGCGCGATCCGCCGCAGCGCGGCGAGGTTCTTGCGCAGCGCGTAGCTGCGCCGCTGGATCTCCTTGACCGGGAACGCGTCGGCGAACACCAGGTCCTCGACCGCGTCGGCCTCCTCGTCGAGCGCCTGCACGGCGGCCAGCTGCAGGTCGACGACGAGGTCCAGCATCCCGTAGAGCAGGAACGCGGCGGTCGGCTCGGCGAGGCCGGCGTCCGGGCTCGCGTCCCACCGCGCGATGAGCGCGTCGACGTCGAGATCGGGGTCCTGCCGGACGGTGACCAGGGCGCGCTGGGCGACGAACGCCGACAGCTCGTGCAGCGTCAGGTGCCCGCCGGCGACGTACGGGACGTAGACGTTCAGGAACGCGTAGCCCCGGTACCGGTCGAGCTTCGCGCGCTCGTGCCGGGAGACGGCGTCCTCCACGGCGACGTGGTCGAGGCCGAGCTCGTCGCTGATGACGCGCAGGTCCTCGTGGCGCGGCGCGCACAGGTCGAGCCACACGACGACGTCCGGGCGGGCCAGGTACTCGCTCGCCTCCCCGACGGGGAAGCCCTCCGCCACGAGCTCGCCGCCGCGCCACGCCCGCGTCCGCGGCGGCGCGCCGCCGATCCGGTTCTCCGGATGCCCCTCGACGTCGGTCTCGGACGGATGGGATCCCACGGCTCACACCTCCTTCGCGCGCGACCCGGCCCGGGGCGGGGCCGTCGACGCGCGCACGACGAGATCGCCCGGCAGCACCCGGGCGGCGGGGCGGCGGCCCGCGAGCAGGTCGAGCAGCGCGGCCATGCCCTGCGCGCCCAGCTCCTCGGCGGGCAGCCGCACGGTCGTCAGCTCCGGCTCCAGCGCGGTCGCCAGCAGCACGTCGTCGAACCCGGTGACCGACAGCTCGGACGGGACGTCCAGCCCGAGTGCCCGCGCCGCCTTGTAGGCGCCCGCGGCGATCAGGTCGTCGTCGCAGACGAGCACGGTCGGCGGGTCGGCGGCCGACAGCAGCCGCAGCGCGGCGTCCTTCGCGGACGCGACGTCGATCGCGCACTCCTCCCGCAGCAGGGCGCCGCCCGGGAGGCCCGTGACGACGGCGGCCAGGGCGGCGGCGCGCGCGCGGAACGTCCACTGGTCGACGGCGGCGGCCACGTGCCCGAACCGGCGGTGGCCGAGGCCGGCGAGATGCCCGGCGATCGCGCGCATGCCGTCCGCCACGCCGAAGTCGATCGTGGGGACGGTGCCGCCGGTCCGCGGGTCGGGGCCGCTGTCGAGCATGACGGCGGGCGTCTCGCCGAACCGGCCGAGGGCGTCCACCGCCATCGAGGACGCGAGCACCCCGTCGATCGCCTCCTCCGACCCGAACGGGCTGTCCGCCGGGCCCTCCGCGTCGTCCGGCCACGTCGACACCACCACGCCGAAGCCGTGCCGGGCGGCGACCCGCGCCGCACCCGTGTAGACGGGGCCGAAGAACGGCGCGGTCAGGGTCGGGACCATCAGCAGGACGGTCCGGGTGGTGCCGAGCCGCAGGTTCCGGGCCGCCTGGTTCGGCCGGTAGCCGAGCCGCTCGGCCGCGTCCCGGACGCTGCGCGCGGTGGCGGGGGAGACGCGCCCGCTCCACTTGCCGCCCAGCACGAGCGAGACCGTGGACTGCGAGACCCCGGCCTCCTGGGCCACGTCTTTGCTGGTGGGACGGCTGATGGCCGGCACCCGGTCCTCCCTGTGCGGACATTGGGACGAAAACAGACTAGAGCCGAGGGCCCCGGAAGTGGTACGTATGACGGGTTCAGTAATACGTATGACGAGAGTACGTACGACGGGGATCTCCGGGGGCCATCGAATGCGCGGCTATGTCGTCTTCCTGCGGAGGCCGTACGCGGCGCGGCTGCTCGGCGGGACCCTGCTCGGCCGGCTGCCCAACGGGATGGGCATGCTCGCGGTCGTGCTGCACGTCCGCGCGGACGACGGCGGCTACCCGCTCGCCGGGACGCTCGCCGCGCTGTTCGGCCTCGCCACCGCCGCCGGCCAGCCCGTCCTCGGCCGCGTCATGGACCGCTACGGCCAGCCGCCCGTGCTGGTCCCCGCCGCCTGCGCCGCCGCGGCCGGATTCGTCCTCCTCGCCCTCGTCGGCGCCCACCCGCTGCCGGTCGCCGTCGCCGCCGTCGTCCTCGCCGGGTTCGCCACCCCGCCGCTGGAGGCCGGGCTGCGCGCCCTCTGGCCGGACGTCCTGGACGGCCAGGAGCAGGTCGACGCCGCCTACGCGCTCGACGCCGCCGCCCAGGAGATCCTCTTCACCGTCGGGCCGCTGCTCGTCGTCGCGGCGGCGGCGCTGAACACCGAGGCCGCGCTGGTGCTCACCGGCGCGCTCGGCATCGCCGGGACGCTGGTCGTCGCGCTGTCCGGGCCGTCCCGCCGGTGGCGCAGCGCGCCGCGCGCCGCCGACTGGGCCGGGCCGCTGCGCTCCCCGGGCCTGCGGGTGCTGCTGCTCTCGCTCGGCTTCGCCGGGATCGCGCTCGGCGTCTACGCCGTCGCCGTCGTCGCCTACGCCGAGGAGCAGGGCAGCGACATCGCGTCCGGGCTGCTGCTGGCGTGCATGGCGGGCGGCGCCCTCGCCGGCGGGATCGGCTACGGCGCCCGGCCGTGGCCGGGCGAGCCGCACCGCCGGCTGCGCTGGCTGCTCGCCGCGCTCGCCGCCGGGTACGTCCCGCTCGTCCTCGCGCCGTCCCTGCCGGTCATGTCGGTGCTGGCGTTCGTGTCCGGCGTCTCCCTCGCCCCCGTGCTGGCGTGCAGCTTCGCGCTCGTCGACCGGCTCGCGCCCGCCGGGACCGTCACCGAGGCGTTCGCCTGGGTCGTCGCCGCGATCGGCGCGGGCGGATCGCTCGGCTCGTTCGTCGCCGGCGTCGGGCAGGACGCGGCGGGCGTCCCCGGCGCCTTCGCGGGCGCCGGCGTGGGCGGCGCGCTCGCGCTGGCCCTCTTCCTGGTCGGCGGCCGGACCCTGCGCCCCGGCCGCAGCGCCGCCGTCACCGCCTAGCCGTACTGCCTCGCGAGATTGGGGACCCCGGCGGGCCGGGGGTCACACCCAGGACTGGAACCAGATCCGCTCGTGCCAGTCGTCGTACGGGAGGGTCTGCGCCGACAGGATCGGGTGGAAGTACGCGAAGTTAGCCAGCACCACCAGCAGGAACGCCCCCGCGGCGGCGGCGCCGACCAGCCGCCGCACCCCCGGCCCCTGGGCCGGGACGGGCGCGTACGCCCCGCTCTCCCCGTAGGCGCCGTCCTCGTAGGCGTCGTCTCCGTACGGCCCGGCGGGGACGGCGGGCACGGAGCCGCCGGACTCCCAGGGACGGGCCGCGTGCGCGCCCGCCGCCCAGGCCGGCGCCGGGCCGATCAGGTAGCCGAGCACCAGCACCACCGCCAGCACCATGAACGGGATCAGCGGCGTCGCGTAGAACAGGAACATCGTCCGGTCCGCGAACGCCGACGGGAACCAGGTCGCCCAGCCCGCGAGGAAGCCCAGCAGGATCGCGCCCGCCCGCCAGTCCCGCAGGATCAGCCAGAGGAACGCGACGACGACCAGCGCGACCAGCGCGCCCCACCACAGCGCGGGCGTGCCGATCCCGAGGATCTCCCGCGAGCAGCGCGCCGCGCCGCACCCGCCCTTCGGCTCGGTGTAGAAGAACGCGACCGGGCGGCGCAGGATCGGCCAGTCCCAGGGCCACGACTGGTACGGGTGCTTGGCGTGCAGCCCCGTGTGGAAGCCGAGGATCTGCGAGTGGTAGTCCCACAGCTTCGGCATCGCCTCGAACGGCCGCCACAGCACGCTTCCGGACGCGTCGCCGCGGCCCCAGCCGCCCGGCTTGAAGATCCACCCCGACCAGGTCGCCAGGTAGGTCACCAGGCCCACCACGACGAGCTGCACGAACGCGGGGACGGCCTCCAGCAGCAGCGTCCCGGTGAACGGGGCGCGCACCCCGGCCGCGCGGCGGGCGCCGTAGTCCCACAGGACGACCATCAGCCCGAACGCGGCGACGTAGAAGACGCCCGTCCACTTGGTGGCGCAGGCCAGGCCGAGGCAGATCCCGGCGGCCCACCGCCATCCGTGCGCGAGGAACGGGCCGTACACCGAGATCTCGCCGCGGCCGATCCGGTCGGCCAGGGCGCGGCGGGACCGGTCCCGGTCGTTCACCAGGCACGCGAACCCGGCGAGGACCCAGAACATCACGAAGACGTCCAGCAGCGCGGCCCGGCTGGTCACGAACGCGAGCCCGTCCAGCGCGAGCAGCAGCCCGGCGGCGCAGCCGAGCAGCGTCGACCCCGTCATCCGGCGGGCGACCCGGCACAGGATCAGCACCGACAGCGTCCCGACCAGCGCGGGCATGAACCGCCAGCCGAACGGCGTCGCGCCGAACATCCACTCGCCGATGGCGATCATCCACTTGCCGAACGGCGGATGGGCGACGAACGCCGGCCCGTTCGCCCAGATGTGCGCGTCCGGGTCGGCGATCAGCATCTTGTCGGCGTTCTCGACGGTGTTGTGCTCCCAGCCGAACTTCAGCAGGGCGAGCGCGTCCTTGGCGTAGTACGTCTCGTCGAAGACCACCGCCTTCGGCGAGCCCAGCCCGTCGAACCGCAGGAACCCGGCGAGCGCCGTCACCAGCAGCGGGCCCAGCCAGGACAGCAGCGCGCTGCCCGGGATCGCGGGCGCGAGCCAGTCCCGCAGCGGGGACGTCCGGCGCCCGGACGCGGTGGCAGGAGCGGGGGCCGTATCCGTCGTCGCCATCCCGTCATCGTACGGGCGGCCCCGCCCCGCACGGCCCCTCCGGGCGGACCCGGCGGCACGGCCGGGCGTCCGCGCCGGGCCCCGCCGTGCGCGCCGGGGGCGCGGCCGGGTGGGACAATGATCCGCGTGACCGGGACCTTGCTGCTGGCGGCGGCGCCCATTGGGCGGGCCGAGGACGCGTCCGCGCGGCTGCGCGCGGCGCTCGCGGCCGCGCCGGTGATCGCGGCCGAGGACACCCGGCGGCTGCGCCGGCTGGTGGCCGACCTCGGGGTGCAGACCGCCGGCCGCGTCGTGTCCTACAACGACCTGAACGAGCGGGCGCGGGCCGAGAGCCTGGTCGAGGAGCTGCTGGCCGGGCGGGACGTGCTGGTGATCACCGACGCGGGCATGCCGGGGGTGTCCGACCCCGGCTACCGGCTGGTGCGCGCGGCCGTCGCCGCGCAGGTGCCGGTCTCGGTGCTGCCCGGGCCGTCCGCCGTCACGACCGCGCTGGCGGTGTCGGGGCTGCCCACCGACCGGTTCTGCTTCGAGGGCTTCCCGCCCCGCAAGCCGGGCGAGCGGGCCCGCCGGTTCGGCGCCCTGGCCGACGAGCCCCGCACGATGGTCTTCTTCGAGTCCCCCCGCCGGCTGGCCGACACGCTCGGCGCGATGGCCGAGTCGTTCGGCGCCGACCGTCCCGCCGCGGTCTGCCGCGAGCTGACCAAGACCTACGAGGAGGTCCGGCGCGGGACGCTCGGCGAGCTGGCCGGCTGGGCCGCCGGCGGGGTGCTCGGCGAGATCACGCTGGTGGTCGGGGGCGCGCCGGAGCCGTCCGGGCTGCGCGAACCGGCCGAGCTGGCCGCGGCCGTCGCCGCCCGTGAGGAGGCCGGGACGCCCCGCAAGCAGGCGATCGCGGAGGTCGCGAAGGAGAACGGCGCCCCGAAGCGCGTGGTCTACGACGCCGTTGTGAAGTCCAGGGCGTAGGCGCGGCATCAGACCGGTCGAACCGGTTCTTTCTGGGAATAACCCCTATCGGTGGCCGCACGGCGGGCGCACTATGGGCACGTCGGGGCCACCATGGAACTGGGACGCGGTCAGCGGGACGCGCCCGAGACGGTCTCCGAGGGGGTGAGTGCCGTGCTGGACACATGGACGAGCCACGAAGTATGGGTCTTGGAGTGCCTCAACTGCACGACGACCTGGAACGAGGAGTTCGAGGTCCGCCACGCGGGCGACGGGCACGGCAACGAGGCCGTCATCTACGAGCGCGGCGGGCAGCCCTGCACGACGCCCTGGACGGACCGCACCTGCCCGAAGTGCGGCAGCCAGAACGTCAAGGCGCTGTCGGCGATGCGCGGCAAGGAGGGCGAGCTCCCGCAGACCCGCGCGGGCAGCGACGTGGCGATGGTCTTCCACCTGCGCCGCATGCACGCCTGGTAGCCGATCCCGGCCGTCACCCGGGCGCGGGGCGCCCGGGCGCGGGTCACTTCGCGGCGACCTCGGGGACCTTGGTCTCGATCTCCGGCGCGTCCGCCGCCGGCGCGGCCGCCGCGGCGGGCCCGCGCCGCAGCCGGCGCCCCCACCCGGCGACCGTCGTGCGGACGTCGGGCGCGAACGCCGCCCCGGCGGCCAGCGCCGCCAGCGGGACGGCGGGCAGCACGTACCGGTAGTCGAACTCGGCGGTCGCGGCCGGAGCGAGCAGCAGCCCGGTCGCGAGCGTCCACGGCAGCAGCGCCGCGCCGCCGAACCGCCGCCACAGCGGGACCAGCCCGGCCAGGCCGAGCAGCAGCACGCCGCCCAGCATCGTCCCGCGCAGGTAGAAGACGTCCTGGTAGCCGCGGGCGATGCCGGCGAACGGCTCCACCACCTGCGTCCGGGCGTTGCCGCGCTCGTACGCCTTGGCCTCCTGGGAGGCGACGCCGCCGCCCGGCATGTGCCAGTCCGGCAGCGGGCGGCTGGTCTTCTCGAACTCGTACTGCGAGTAGGTGGCCGGGTCGGGGAAGACCGTCCGGTCCCACCGGAAGACGCGGAAGAAGTCGTGCGCGACGACCTGCAGGTAGTCGCCGGGCTGCGCGATGATCGCCCGCTTGGCGAAGTCGTTGCCGAGCGCGTTGTTCTCGGGGCTGAACCGGGTGCCGGTGTAGCGGTTGAGCGGGGACTGCGCGTTCCAGATGCCGTCCTGGGAGTTGGGCAGCCGGTTCGCGGGCTCGGTGCACAGCGGGTACTCGCGGACCGGCAGGTCCTTCATCTGGTGGCAGTCGGCGAACTTGTAGACCCGCGCGTACAGGAAGATCCCGTTGCTCTCGGTGATCGCGAACTTGCCGCCGTCGACCTTGTACCAGCCCATGTAGGCGACCACGGGCAGCATGCACGCGGCGAGGGTGACGGCGATCGGCTTCCAGCCGGCCCGCCGGATCAGCAGGAAGACCAGCACGCCGAGCAGCACCGGCATGCCGACCGAGCGGGTCAGCCACGCCATCCCGACGATCAGCCCGACCGCCGCGGCGATCTTCCAGGACGGGCGGTCCCGCCACAGCAGCAGCGTGACCGCGCTCACGACCAGGAAGGTGAACAGCGTGTCCGACAGGACGAGGTGCTCCAGCTGGAGCTGGTAGGCGTCCAGCAGGACCGGCGCGGCGGCGAGCGCCGCGCCCCAGCCGGGCAGCCCGAACCGGCGCCGCAGCAGCGCGTAGATCATCACGCCCATGCCCAGGCCCATCAGGTGCTGGAGCCCGGCGATGAGCGCGAAGCTGTGCAGCGGCTTGAGGATCCAGAGCAGGAAGGCGTAGCCGTCGGGGCGCAGCGGATGCGGATACGGGTCGGTCGCGACGTGCAGGTAGTCGAAGCTGTCGTTGAAGTACATGACCGGCTGGTAGCCGAGCATCGCGATGAGCCGGAGCAGTGCCGCTGTGGCAATGATCACACTGAATGCCGGATGCCGGCGCGCCAGCGCCCACAGCCCGCGCGCGCGTCGCTTACCACCCGAAAGCGGTGCGTCTCCGGAGGTTCCGTCAATCGGCGGTGCATCTCCGGTCTTTTTTCCGGCGGCGGCGCGGCCCTTCTTCCGGCCTGCTCCAGTGGGGGATTCGGGGGCGTCCGCAATGGCTTTGCCAGAATTTCCCGAGGTGCTCGCGCCGCCGGGCGTGTCGGCCCCGGCGGCGCTCTTCCCGGCGGTCTTCCCGTTCGTCCCGGCGGCGGTGTCACCGGCCTCGGCGACCGCTCCGACCTCGGCGGACGCCTCCGCATCGCCGTCCCCGGCGGCATCGGACGCGGTGTCAAGCCCTGTCTCCAGCGCGGTGCCCCGCGGCGCTTCCCCCGCCACTGCCGCACCTCCCCTTCGCTGTCCGGCCCCCGGTCCGGTGGCACTGCTCTCTCCGCCGACACTGCGTTCCACGGCGCGCGTCACAGCAGACCCACCCTTTCCGGGCCGCCGTGCCCGTATGCTTGACGTCCTAGCCTGCCGCCCGCGACCGTGGCGGAGAGGGTCTTTCGGTTGCAAGTGCGCAACACGATACGGGTGCTCTTGACGAGAGCGGCCATCATTACCCGTCCTCGGCAGGCATCATGAACGACGACGGGCCGCCCCGCGGAACAACTGAGATTAGTGGAAAACACCGCAGACGGTCACCAGGGGTAACGAAGGAGATCGCGTGGAACTCTCCGTAGTGATGCCATGTCTGAACGAGGCCGAAACGGTCGAGACCTGCGTCCGCAAGACCATCGGCTTCTTCGAGGACAAGGGCATCGACGGCGAGGTGGTCATCGCCGACAACGGCAGCACGGACGGCAGCCAGCAGCTCGCCAGGGACGCCGGCGCCCGCGTCGTGCCGGTGATCGACAAGGGCTACGGCAACGCCCTCATGGGCGGGATCCGGGCCGCGCGCGGCAAGTACGTCGCGATGGGCGACGCCGACGACTCCTACGACTTCACCACCCTCGGCCCGTTCCTGGACGAGCTGCGCGACGGCGCCGACCTCGTCATGGGCAACCGGTTCAAGGGCGGCATCGCCGACGGCGCCATGCCGCCGCTGCACCGCTACCTCGGCAACCCGGTGCTGAGCTTCATCGGCCGGCTGTTCTTCGGCAGCAAGATCGGCGACTTCCACTGCGGGCTGCGCGCCTTCGAGAAGGACGCCATCATGCGGCTCGGCCTGCAGACCGGCGGCATGGAGTTCGCCAGCGAGATGGTCGTCAAGGCGACCCTGCAGGGCTACGACATCCGCGAGGTGCCGACCACGCTGTCGCCCGACGGCCGCACCCGGGCCCCGCACCTCAACACCTGGCGTGACGGATGGCGCCATCTGCGCTTCCTCCTCCTCTACAGCCCCCGCTGGTTGTTCCTCATCCCCGGTTTGGTCTTCATGACTCTCGGCCTCGTCGCCGGGATCGCGCTGTCGACCGGTCCGGTGACCGTCGGGGAGATCGCCTTCGACGTCGACACGCTGGTCGGCGCGTCCGCCGCGCTGGTGATCGGCTTCCAGGCGGTGCTGTTCGCGCTGCTCACGAAGGTCTACGCGATGCAGGAGGGATTCCTCCCGCACGACCGCCGGGTGCAGAAGATCATCGACTGGTGGAGCCTGGAGCGCGGCCTGCTGATCGGCGGGCTGCTCGCGGTCGCCGGTCTCGCCGGCCTCGTCGCGTCGCTGCTGCACTGGCGGGTCAACAGCTTCGGCGAGCTCGACCCGCGGCACTCGCTGCGCATCGTCGTGCCCGCCGCGACCGCGCTGGTGATGAGCTTCCAGGCCATCTTCGCCTCGCTGTTCGTCAGCATCCTCGGCATCCGCCGCCGCCAGCACCCGCCGCTCACCGACCCGGCCGAGGAGGCCGCGGGCGTCGTGGACGCCGCCGCCCACAAGGCCAAGCGCGCCGCCGAGAAGGCGGAGCAGGCCGAGAAGGCCGAGAAGGCCGAGCAGGCGGAGAAGGCGGAGGAGAAGGCCGCCGACAAGGCCGAGGAGAAGGTCGCCGCGGGCTCGGCGGAGGCCGCGAAGGAGACCGACGGCGAGGGTGGCACGGCCGAGCGCTGACGGGTGCGGCGGGCGCCGGCGGGCGCTCGGCAGAGAACTTGCTGAGCGTTTCCGGGCCGGAGACCGGTGCGCCGCCCGCACTGTGACAGGCTTGACCTGCGATGGATCTTCGTTCACCGACTGCCCCCGCCGGGGCCCGATGAGCACCCGCCCCCCGGCGGGCGCCGGCAC
>NZ_VCKZ01000748.1 GCF_005889745.1 Actinomadura geliboluensis | reverse complement strand
GGCCAGGGCGTCCAGGGCGACGAGGCGGCCATTCCTTTCAAGCCACAACAGCGGCAAACAACCATCAGCCACACCCCGTCGCCCTGGGCATCCAGAGCGACTCACTCCAGACAAAACGATCTTAGGGACCCACCGTGCCCACTTCGACTGCCACACCGATCATCGACGTCAGCGGAGACTTCAGATCTATTCAGGCGGCTGTTGCTGACCTCTCGGCACTATCCGGTCTTGAATCCGGCACGCTGCTCTTTGATGTCGCGAGTTCCATCGACGGCCCCCTTCTCGCCATCGACGGCGAGAACGGTTCAGTGAACCTGTCGATCTCCGGTGGGCGGCTACTCGGTGAGGCGCGTCTCGGCCCTGAAGTGCGCGTCCTCGACGCCGAGGACGCACTAGGCCTGGACGACGGTGTCGTGCACACACTGGGGCTGACCGTCGACGGGATGGGGACCCACGTCCATGTAGACGGTTACGAAGCCTTCTCGACCACCCTCGGCGCCTGGTTCTCTCAGATCCGTGTGTGCCGGATCGTGATGGACCCCGACGGGATCATGGACGTGACGCGCCTGGTCGTATGGGACGCGCCCCTGACCCCGCACGCCGTCGTCGCGCGGTCCGCGGCGGTGAGACCCTTCGTGGAGTTCGCCGCCGCGGCCTTGTCCGCGCGCGACGCCCGGCGCTGTGGCGAACTCAGCGCCGGCGCGGTTCGCGCCCGGTTCCGCACGCGCGGGCAAGGCCAGGGCGGTGTCATCGTGGCCGCTCGCGGCTCCCTGGGCGTGCTGCGTCTGAGTGTGGAATCCGGCGACCTCGTCTACTGCGTGCGTATCGAGTCCGACGTGGTGGCCCAGGTCCGTGCCCCCGGGCGCTGGGACGACGGCGAATGGCATGACATCTGCCTGGTCAGCGGGCGGGGTTCGATCGATCTGTATGTCGACGGCTACCAGGTCGTTCATTCCCCTGGGACCGCGTTCTTCTCCGACCTCGGCTCGGTCGACCAGGTGCTCGCCGGCATGGACCTGGACGGTTCGCGCCTTTTCGGTGAGGCGCAGACCGCCATGATCTATGGCCTAGAGCCTGTTTTGTAAGTGATCGTGCGGTCTGGCGTGTCGGTGCCCGGGACGCAGTGAGGTCTCCGGTAGGTGGTTCTTCGACCAAGAAGACCAATGTCCCGGAGACCTCGTGGCCACCCTAG
>NZ_VCKZ01000295.1 GCF_005889745.1 Actinomadura geliboluensis | reverse complement strand
CTCAGAGTAAGAGAAGGGCGCCGGCCCCGCCCGCCGACGCGACCGCCCTGCCCGACGCCGCCGTGCCCGCCCCCGTGCCCGCCGAAGCGGCCCGCACGGCGCCGGTGCCGCTCGGCGGCGCCGTCCTGCAGCCGGAGCTCGACGCCTTCCTCGCCGCGCACGAGGCCGAGCTGATCGCCTTCCGCCGTGACCTGCACGCGCACCCCGAGCTGGGCTACGCCGAGCACCGCACCACCGCGAAGATCGCCGAGCGGCTGCGCGCCGCCGGCCTCGACGCGGTGATCCTGCCGAAGGGCACCGGGCTGTTCTGCGACATCGGCCCCGCCGACGGCACCACGGTCGCGCTGCGGGCCGACATCGACGCGCTCCCGCTGCACGACGAGAAGGAGGGCGTCCCGTACCGGTCGACCGTCCCCGGCGTCGCGCACGCGTGCGGCCACGACGTGCACACCGTGATGGTGCTGGGCGCGGGCCTGTTCCTCGCGCAGCAGGCCGAGGCCGGGCTGCTGCCGGGCCGGGTCCGGCTGCTGTTCCAGCCCGCCGAGGAGACCCCCGGCGGGGCGCTGGACGTGATGGCCGCCGGCGGCATCGCGGGCGTCGACCGCGCGTTCGCGCTGCACTGCGACCCGCGCATCGAGGTCGGCCAGCTGGGGCTGCGCACCGGCCCGATCACCGCGGCCTGCGACAAGGTGTACGTCAAGGTCACCGGCCCCGGTGGGCACACCGCCCGGCCGCACCTGACCGCCGACCTGGTGTACGCGCTCGCCAAGATCGTCACCGAGCTGCCGTCCGCGCTGTCGCGGCGCGTCGACCCGCGCTCCAGCCTGTCGCTGGTGTGGGGGCGGGTGTCGGCCGGGTCCGTCGCCAACGCGATCCCCGACGACGGCATCGCCGAGGGCACCGTCCGCTGCCTGGACGACGAGGCGTGGCACCGCGCGCCGGAGATGATGAAGGCGCTGCTGCAGTCGGTCGCCGCCGCCTACGACGTGGAGGCGTCGCTGGAGTACGTCCGGGGCGTTCCGCCGACCGTGAACGAGGCGGCCAGCGTGCAGATGTTCCGCGACGCCGCCGCGCAGGTGATGGACGAGGACGGCGTCGTGCCGACCCCGCAGAGCCTCGGCGGCGAGGACTTCGGCTGGTACCTGGAGTCGATCCCCGGGGCGCTGGCCCGGCTCGGCGTGCGCACCCCCGGCTCGCCCGGCGAGTACGACCTGCACCGCGGCGACTTCGACGTCGACGAGCGGTGCATCGCGGTCGGCCTGCGGGTGCTGAGCGCGACCGCGCTGACCGCGCTGTGGGAGGGCGGCCGGCCGGGCGACAGCGAGCCGATCGAAGGTGCCGCGCTGGCCTGATCCGCCGCTGCGGTCACCGTGCGTGACCGCCCGTTCCCCTTTCCGGTGACCTGTGCCGCGGCGCGTCCCCCACGTCGGCCCGCGCCCGCTCAGGACCGTGGCCGCGCCGCTGACCTGTGGCGATATGCGTACGCATTGGTAACGGACCTGTTGCGAATCGGTGCAGGCGGGAAGTTTGCCCTCATTCGCGAGGTAGCGTCCCATCGATTTCGGTGACCGCATCGGTCACCGGACCGTGGGTGGGGAACGGAAGGAGCGCTACCTTGCGCCGTGGACTGAAGACTTCGCTCGTCACCGTGACGGGTGCGGCGCTGCTGCTCAGCGCTTCCGCGTGCGGCGGCAAGAAGGCGGACACCGGTGGCGGTGACGAGGGCGGCAAGAAGACCCTCAAGATCGGTCTGGCCTTCGACATCGGCGGCCGCGGCGACCAGTCCTTCAACGACTCGGCCGCCGCGGGCCTCGACAAGGCCAAGCAGGACCTGGACGTCCAGACCGAGGAGATCTCGGCCAAGCCGGACGAGCCGGACTCCGACAAGGAGTCCCGCCTGCGGCTGCTGGCCAACAAGGGCTACAACCCGATCATCGGTGTCGGGTTCGCCTACACCACCTCGATCGTCAAGGTCGCCAAGGACTTCCCGAACACCAAGTTCCTCGTCGTCGACGCCGACCAGTGCAAGGTCGAGGGCGCCAACGTCAGCGGCGCCTGCTTCGCCGAGGAGCAGGGCTCCTTCCTGGTCGGCGCGGCCGCCGCGCTGAAGTCCAAGTCCGGCACGATCGGCTTCATCGGCGGCGTCAACGTGCCGCTGATCCACAAGTTCCAGGCCGGGTACGAGGCCGGCGCGAAGGCCGCCAAGCCGGGCATCAAGATCCTGCCGGCGAAGTACCTGACGCAGCCGCCGAACTTCAACGGCTTCAAGGACACCAGCCTCGGCAACGAGGCCGCCAAGGGCCAACTCGACCAGGGCGCGGACGTCATCTACCACGCCGCGGGCGGCGCCGGCATCGGCGTCATCAAGACGGTCGGCGCGGCCGGCAAGTGGGCCATCGGCGTCGACTCCGACCAGTACAACCAGCCCGCGGTCGCCGGGGTGAAGCAGCACATCCTCACCTCGATGGTGAAGCACGTCGACCTCTCGGTGTTCGACTTCGTCGAGAGCGTCGCCAAGGGCACCTTCAAGGCCGGCACGACGACGTACGACCTGAAGAACGACGGGGTCGGCTACTCGACGTCCGGCGGCAACGTCGACGACATCAAGGCCAAGCTGGACGAGCTCAAGGCCAAGATCGTCAGCGGCGAGATCAAGGTCCCGACCAAGGCGTGAGCCGGCGATCGGGGAGTGCGGGGACGTTCCCCCGCGCGGTGGCGGCGTGAGGCCGCACCACCCGGCAGCGACCGCGCACCGGGAGCCGTCCAGGCGGGCGGCCCCCGGTGCGGCGGCGTGTCCCCGGCCCCGTCCCGCGGCGCCTTCCGTGCACGTTCGAGGCAGGAGGAGGGGCACTCGTGCCTGACCAGGTGCCGGCCGTGCGGCTGACATCGATCACCAAGCGGTTCCCCGGAGTGGTGGCCAACCGCGACATCAACCTCACCATCGAGCGCGGCGAGGTGCACGCGCTCTGCGGCGAGAACGGCGCCGGCAAGTCCACGCTGATGAAGATCCTCTACGGGATGCAGCGGCCGGACGAGGGCACCATCGAGGTCGACGGCGAGCAGGTCTCCTTCCGGACCCCGGCCGACGCGATCGGCCGCGGCATCGGCATGGTCCACCAGCACTTCAAGCTGGCCGACAACCTGACCGTGCTGGAGAACGTGGTCCTCGGCGCGGAGCCCCGCGGGAAGGGCTGGCGGCGCGGCCGGATCGACTTCGCCGCCGCCCGCGCCAAGATCAAGGAGATGGCGCGGGCGTACGGGCTGCGCGTCGACCCCGACACACTGGTGGAGGACCTCGGCGTCGGCGAGCGGCAGCGCGTGGAGATCCTCAAGGTGCTGTACCGGGGCGCCCGCGTGCTGATCCTGGACGAGCCGACCGCGGTGCTCGTCCCGCAGGAGGTCGACGAGCTGTTCGGCAACCTGCGGGAGCTGCGCGCCGAGGGCCTCACCGTGCTGTTCATCTCGCACAAGCTGGACGAGGTGCTCGCCGTCGCCGACACCATCTCGGTGATCCGGCGCGGCACCACCGTCGCGACCCGGCTCGACCCCGCCGAGGTCACCTCCCGGCGGCTCGCCGAGCTGATGGTCGGGTCCGAGCTGCCCACCCCCGAGCTGCGCGAGTCGACCGTCACCGAGGACGTCCAGCTGGACATCGGCGGGCTGACGGTGCTGACCCCCGAGGGCCGTCCCGTGGTGGACGACGTGTCGCTGCGCATCCGGCGCGGCGAGATCGTCGGGCTGGCCGGGGTCGAGGGCAACGGGCAGACCGAGCTCATCGAAGCGATCATGGGCATCCGCAACGCCGACGCCGGGACGATCGTGTACGGCGGCGACGACATCGCGCACTGGGCGACCCGCCGACGCCGCGAGGCCGGCATCGCCTACATCCCCGAGGACCGGCACCGGCACGGGCTCATCCTGGAGGGGACGCTCTGGGAGAACCGGATGCTCGGCCACCAGACCCGCAAGCCGAACGTCCGCGGCCCCTGGACGGACCGGCGCGGCGCCCGCCGCGACACGACGCGGATCGTCCGCGAGTACGACGTCCGGACGCCGGGCATCGAGGTGCCCGCCGCCGCGCTGTCGGGCGGCAACCAGCAGAAGCTCATCGTCGGCCGGGAGATGTCCGGCGACCCGCACCTGCTGATCGCCGCGCACCCGACGCGCGGCATCGACGTCGGCGCCCAGGCCGCCATCTGGGACTACCTGCGGCAGGCCCGCGCGGACGGGCTGGCCGTGCTGCTGATCAGCGCCGATCTTGAGGAACTCATCGGTATGTCCGACACCCTGCACGTGATCCTGCGGGGCCGGCTGGTCGCGGAGGTCGATCCGCGGACCGTCACCCCCGAGGAGCTCGGCTCCGCGATGACCGGCGCGGGCGGCGCCTCATGAGCGAGCCGAAGGACCCGACGCCCCCGGGCGGCGGCGAACCCCCTGAGCCCCCCGAGGACGCGTCGAAGGACGCGCCGAAGAGCCTGTCGAAGGACGCGCCGCCCGCCGACGGCAAGGACGCTGGCAAGGACGCCGGGAAGGGCGTCCCGGAGCCGGTGCCGGCGTGGAAGGCGATCCTGCGCGGGCTGGGCCCGACCGGGCTCGGCCTGAAGATCGGCGCGCCGGTGCTGGCGCTGCTGATCTCGCTCGGCATCACGATGATCCTGCTGCGGGTCACCGGCGCCGACCCGATCAGCTCGATCCAGAGCATGATCGACTACGGCACCACCGAGAACTCGATCGTCGACATCGTCAACCGCGCGACCCGGTACTACCTGTCGGCGGTCGCGGTGGCGATCGGCTTCCGGATGGCGCTGCTGAACATCGGCGTGGACGGCCAGTACCGGATCGCCGCGTTCCTCGCCGCCGCGCTCGGCGGCGCGATCACGCTGCCCGCGCCGTTCGGCCAGCTGCTGGTGATCGTCGCGGCGATGGTGGTCGGCGGGCTGTGGGCCGCGATCGCGGGCGTGCTGAAGGTGACCCGCGGGGTCAGCGAGGTGCTGTCCACGATCATGCTGAACGCGATCGCGACCGGCGTCATCGCCTACCTGCTGAACGACAAGCGGCTCGCCGAGGTGCGGCCGGGCAGCAACAACGTCGCGACCGCGCAGATCCCCGAGTCGGGACGGGTCGGGCCGCTGAACGGCTTCCTGTCCTCGCTCGGCATCGACCTGCCCGGCGACGTGTACGGGCTGCTGCCGCTCGCGGTCCTCGTCGGGATCGTGTTCTGGGTCGTGATCAACTACACCCGGTTCGGCTTCGACCTGAAGGTGTCGGGGCTGTCGGCGTCCGCCGCGCAGGCCAGCGGCGTCAACGCCCGCCGCATGATCGTCTACACGATGATCGCGTCCGGTGTGGTGGCCGGCCTGATCGGCATGCCGGAGCTGCTCGGCGCGTCCTACGAGTACTCGCTGAACTTCCCGGCCGGGCTCGGCTTCACCGGCATCACGGTGGCGCTGCTCGGCCGCAACCATCCGGCCGGCATCGCGCTCGCCGCGCTGCTGTTCGCGTTCCTCGACCAGACCTCCGACGTGCTCCAGGAGGTCGACGTGCCGAAGGAGATCGTCGGGGTCATGCAGGGCGTGGTCGTGCTGACCGTCGTCATCGTGTACGAGCTCGTCCGGCGCTGGGAGATCCGGCTGCAGCAGCGGGCCGTCGCCGCCGAACTGGCCACCGGCCACGACCTGGCCCGCGAGGCCGCTGGGAGCGCCTCATGAGCGCCGCGACCGAGGCGGTGGCCACCGTGAAGGCCGCCAAGGGCAAGATCAGGCTGCGCTGGCCGCACTACCTGCTGATCGGCTCCGGGCTGCTGGTGCTGCTGTCGCTGGTCCGCGTCATCGACGACGCCGACCCGGTGACCTCCAGCGGGACGGTCAGCGCCGCGCTGCGCCTCGCCGTGCCGATCTTCCTGGCCGGGCTCGGCGGGCTCTGGTCGGAGCGGTCCGGTGTGATCAACATCGGTCTCGAGGGCATGATGATCCTCGGCACCTGGACGGGCGCGTGGGCCGGCTACCAGTGGGGCCCGTGGATCGGCGTCCTCGCCGGGATCATCGGCGGCGCGCTCGGCGGGCTGCTGCACGCCATCGCGACCGTGTCGTTCGGCGTCGACCACATCGTGTCCGGTGTCGCGATCAACATCCTCGGGCTGGGGCTGACCCAGTTCCTGGCCGGGCTGATCTTCGACACGGGAGCGGCGAAGGCGCTCGGCGGCGGGCCCCGGCAGTCCCCGCCGGTCGATCCGATCATGACGTTGACGCTGCCGGTGCTGTCCGGCGGCAAGATCGGCGGCTGGCAGAGCCCCGACTGGCTCGGCTCGCTGGAGGGCCGCCACTGGTTCCTGCTGTCGGACATCGCCGGCATCGCCCGCGGACTGACCAGCGACATGTCGCTGCTGACGCTGGTGTCGCTGCTGCTCGTCCCGCTCAGCTTCGTGATCCTGTGGCGGACCCCGTTCGGCCTGCGCATCCGCTCCTGCGGCGAGGACCCGTACGCGGCCGAGTCGCTCGGCGTGCAGGTGTACCGGATGAAGTACGCGGCCGTGGTCATCTCGGGCGCGTTCTCCGGCCTCGCCGGCGCGTTCCTCGTCACCGTCGCCGCCCCGCTCTACCAGGACGGCCAGACCAACGGCCGCGGCTTCATCGGCCTCGCCGCCATGATCTTCGGCAACTGGCGGCCGGGCGGGCTCGCCGCGGGCTCGCTGCTGTTCGGCTACACCGACGCGATGAACGTGCGCGGCGGCGGGCAGGCCGTCCACGCGCTGCTGCTGTTCGTCGCGATCCTGCTGATCGGCGTCGCGGTCTGGCAGGCGCTGCGGGCGAACCGGCTGCGCGGCCAGATCGTCACCGACCTCGGCCGCCGCGAGGTCCGCAACGCCTCCCTCGGCGCGGTGCTGTCGCTGGTGGCGGCGGCCGGGCTGCTCGTCTGGTTCCTGATGAGCGAGATCGTCCCCGGTGAGCTGGTCTCCTTCACACCGCACCTGACGACGCTGCTCGTCCTGGCCCTGGCCAGCCAGCGCCTCCGCATGCCCGCGGCCAACGGCGTGCGCTACAGGCGAGGCGAGGCAAGATGACTCTCATGGAGATCGACTGGCCTGGCCTGCGCACCGCCGCGCGGGAGGCGATGACGCGTGCGTACTGCCCGTACTCCGGGTTCCCGGTCGGCGCCGCCGCGCTGGTGGACGACGGCCGGATCATCACCGGGTGCAATGTCGAGAACGCCTCGTACGGGGTCGGGCTGTGCGCCGAGTGCTCGCTCGTGTCGGCGCTGCACGGCCCCGGCAAGGGCGAGCAGCCCCGCCTCGTCGCGGTGTCGGTCGTCGACAAGCACGGCGACCCGGTGATGCCGTGCGGGCGCTGCCGCCAGCTCCTGTGGGAGCACGGCGGCGCGCCGATGCTGCTGGAGACCGTCCGCGGCGTCCTGCCCATGTCGGACGTCCTCCCGGACGCCTTCGGCCCCGACGACCTGATCGAGAGAGCTTGATCCATGGATGCCATTGACGTCATCCGCGCCAAGCGCGACGGCGGGGTGCTGAGCCCCGCGCAGATCGACTGGGCGGTGGACGCCTACACGCGGGGCGCGATCGCCGAGGAGCAGATGTCGGCGCTCGCGATGGCGATCCTGCTGAACGGCATGACCCGGGCCGAGGTGGCGCGGTGGACGGAGGCGATGATCCGCTCCGGTGAGCGGATGGACTGGTCGGCGCTGGACCGCCCGACCACCGACAAGCACTCCACCGGCGGTGTCGGCGACAAGATCACGCTGCCGCTGGCGCCGCTGGTGGCGGCGTGCGGCGCGGCCGTCCCGCAGCTGTCCGGGCGGGGCCTCGGCCACACCGGCGGCACCCTCGACAAGCTGGAGTCGATCCCCGGCTGGCGGGCGTCGCTGTCGAACGCCGAGATGCTGGACGTGCTGCGGGCGGCGGGCGCGGTGATCTGCGCGGCGGGCAGCGGCCTCGCCCCCGCCGACCGCAAGCTGTACGCGCTGCGCGACGTGACCGGCACGGTGGAGTCGATCCCGCTGATCGCGTCCTCGATCATGTCGAAGAAGATCGCGGAGGGGACGGGCGCGCTCGTCCTGGACGTCAAGGTCGGCTCCGGCGCGTTCATGAAGACGGTCGAGAACGCCCGCGAACTGGCCGAGACGATGGTCGCGATCGGCACCGACCACGGCCTGCGCACGGTCGCGCTGCTCACCGCGATGGACCGGCCGCTCGGCAACGCGGTCGGCAACGCCGTCGAGGTCGCCGAGTCGGTGGAGGTCCTGGCGGGCGGCGGCCCGTCCGACGTGGTCGAGCTGACCCTGACCCTGGCCCGGGAGATGCTCGACGCCGCCGGGATCACGGGCAAGGACCCGGCGGACGCGCTGAAGGACGGCTCCGCCATGGACGTCTGGCGCCGCATGATCACCGCCCAGGGCGGCGACCCGGACGCGCCGCTGCCGACGGCCCGCGAGACCCACACGGTCACGGCGCCGTCCAGCGGCGTCCTGACCCGCCTGGACGCCTACGGGGTGGGCGTCGCGGCGTGGCGGCTCGGCGCCGGCCGGGCCCGCAAGGAGGACCCGGTCTCGTTCGGCGCGGGCGTGATCTGCCACGCCAAGCCGGGCGACACGGTCAGCGCGGGGCAGCCGCTCCTCACGCTGTACGGCGACGACGAGGCCCGGTTCGCCCGCGCCCTGGAGTCCCTGGACGGCGCCTACGAGATCGAGGACGGCGCGGCCGCGTCCCCGCACCCGCTGATCATCGACCGGATCGCCTGACGGGCACGGCGCGGCGGCTTCAGGGCGTCCACGATCAGTGGAGCCCGCGCTTGCCGGGCGTCCAGAAGGGCGCGGGTGTTGATGTCGTCGTGCCTCGGTCAATCCGATTGCCCGCCGTCTCGGGGCGGCACTAGCTTGGCCGGAGTGGATCACTTCTCACGCTCGTGGACGGCGTTGCTCGGGGCGGTCGCCGAACTCTCCGATGGGGACTGGGAGCGGCCGTCCGGCTGTGCGGGGTGGCTCGTCCGGGACCTGGTGTGCCACCTGGTCATCGACGCCCAGGACGTGCTGATCACCCTGGTCACGCCTGCCGACGGCGAACCGACCGCCGACGCCGACACCTACTGGAAGCTCGTCGACCCGCCGACCGGCGACGACCCGCTCGACGCGCTGATCCCGCGGCTGGCCGCCGCCTACGGCGACCCGGCCCTGCTGAAGTTCCACCTCGACGACGTCGGCTCCGCCGCGGGGCGCGCCGCCGCACTCGCCGATCCGGAGCTCCGCGTCGCGACCCAGGACATGGTGCTGACCGCCGGGGACTACCTCTCCGCGTACGTCATGGAGTGGACGTTGCACCACCTCGACCTGATCGCGGACGTGCCCGAGGCGGCCGGCCCGCCCGCCGAGACCCTCGCCGCAGCGCGCGCGTCGCTGGAGCGGATCGCCGGGGCCCGGTTTCCGGCCTCGTTCTCCGACACGGACGCCCTCCTGATCGGCACCGGCCGCCGCCCTCCAGCGGACGCCGACAGGGCCGCGCTCGGGGACCTGGCCGCACGGCTCCCGTTCGTCCTCGGCTGAGTTCCGTGTCAAAGGGGGGCCGGATCCATGGCCCTTTTTCGGCCCGCCGTCCGTCCGGAGGGCACGGCGGGCCGGTTAGCCGATCTTGGTCAGGGGACGGCCGGTGATCAGTGGAGGACGGCGAGGGGAACGCGGTGCTCGGTGCCGTCCGGGGTTCGCCAGGGGGCGGTGACGTGGGCCTGGACGTCGGTGGCGGTGTCGTGGGGGTCTAGGACGCGGGTCACGCCGATCGTGAGGGTGCCGCTCGGTTCGGTCGCCACGGTGATGTCGGTGCGGTCGGGGCCGTGCTCGACGGCCTTGATCGCGGTCAGCGTCGAGGCGGTGGTTCCGGTGAAGTGCGCCGAGACGGACGGGTCCGGTTTGTCGCCGATGGTCTGGTGCTGCGGTTCGGCGCGGCCTTGGAGGAGGGCGAGGAGCTGGGCGACGAGCACCGGGTCGCGGGTGCCGTCGTAGATCCATCGCCGTCCCAGGACGCCGTGCTCGGAGGTGCCGACGAGTCCCTCCTCGGCCCCGTCCAGCGGGGCGCCGCGGTAGCTGAGCGGTACGTGGTAGGAGATGGGCCGGTCGCCGGAGGTGTCGGTGACCACCATGAACTCCATGCCGACCTCGCCGTCCGGGTCGTCGAGCCGGAAACCGCCCGCCCTGGTCAGGCGCGGCGCGGGTCCCGGGCCGGCGTACCAGGGCTGCGCGGGGAGCCATGCGGTGAGCAGCTCCAGCTTCCCGGGCGTCATGGTCGTCTCGTAGATGACTGCCATGCGATCTTTCTACCGGACCGCCTGCCGGCCCGTGCTCGGCGGCATCGCCTTGGCGGGCTCTCGGCTGGGTAGAACACCGGATGTGCTCGAAGCGTCGGCCGGCGGCTCCGGGCGGGGGCTCAGGGAGAAAGGCTGATCGATGGGGACCGACCTCGAAGGCTTCGCCGAACTGATACCGCTGGATCACGGCCTGTGCGTGGTCAGCACGCTGCGGGGCGACGGCGGTGTGCAGTCGTCCGTCGTCAACGCCGGAGTTCTAGAGCATCCGCTGCGGGGTGGACGGGTCGTCGGGCTCGTCGCCACCGGTGGTTCCCGCAAGCTGCACCATCTGCGCGCCGACCCGCGGGCCACGATCGTCGCCCGCGCGGGCTGGCGGTGGACGGCCGTGGAGGGCGACGCGGAGATCATCGGCCCGGACGATCCGCGGCCCGGCGTCGACGGCGAGGCGCTGCGGGTGCTGCTGCGCGACATCTTCACCGCGGCCGGTGGCACGCACGACGACTGGGACACCTACGACCGCGTGATGGCGGAGGAGCGGCGGGCCGCCGTGCTCGTCACCCCGCGCCGCGTCTACGGCAACCCGCCGGCCTCCTGAACTGCGCGCCCGCTTTTCGGCGGCCGCTTCCGGGCGGCGCCTGGAAAACGGCACGGGAACAACGTCGAAGTGGCCGGTTCCGTCGAGGGGGATGTACTCTGGTCGCCGAAAGACCACCTCTGTGAACTGTCGCCGCCGAAGCGTCCGAGGCGCCTGCGGATGTTGACTCATTCCATTACCGGACCGCCGGAAAACGTGACTCGGTGGGCGTTAATCCCGGGGCCCTGTCCGCAATGACCTTCAGGCTAGGGATTTGTATCGGATGGGCGAGGAGCGCGCACGCCTTGATCGTGACTTCCCTCCGAAATCGATCTTTTCGTGATCACAGATATCGGACAGGCGCTTTACGCGCCGTCTGGCACAGTTGTCAACTACCCTGCCGGGTGGTTCTGCGGTACCGCGCGTCCCGTCCGGTGGTCAGTGGCTGAGCTGCGCTTTCATCGGGTTTCGGGGACGCCTGGGGATGGTGGGGCGC
>NZ_VCKZ01000294.1 GCF_005889745.1 Actinomadura geliboluensis | reverse complement strand
CAACGGAGATCCAGTCTGTTCGGACGTTTGTGAGAGAACACCCGTTCTACTGGATCTCCGTTCTCATGTCCGGCCACCAGCCGAGAACCCTTGACACCTCCGGCGTCACCTTAACTTCCCGGCATTGGGACTAGCCTTGGCCCCGTCAGGGAGCCAGGACGAAGAAGGTGTGCCAGTGACCGAGCAGGAACCGATCCTCAGCGACGGGGTCATCATCGAGTTCATCGATGGCAAGGACGTCCCCGTCCAGCACAAGGACTTCGGTGAGAGGGCCGTCGTGATGCGCGACGCCAAGAACCCCGCGGGCCCGATCCTCTACTTCACCGAGGCCGAGTGGGACGCCTTCATCGCGGGCGTCAAGGACGGCGAGTTCGACGACCTCCTGGAAGAGGACCCCACCGAAACCCACTGATCCGCGGCGGTCCGCCCCCGCCCGCGGTCCGAGGCGGGGGCGGCTCCCTCCGCTAGGGGTGCGAGGGCTGGACGACGAGGGCGCTCGGGCGGTAGGTCAGGAAGGCCGCGGGGTCCAGGGCGAGGGACGCGGCGGTCCTGTTCAGGGAGTCCGCGGTCGTGCTGGGCCAGTGGCCGGTCTTCACGCGCTTCTCCAGGGTCTGGAGCGAGGCCACGTACTCGGACGCGGTGAAGTTGCAGTGGCCGGTGCGCTTGACGTACGCCTGGCGCAGCAGCGGGGTGCGGCCCGCGGCGCGGACGGTCCCGGCGTACTCGTTCTGGTGCTCGACCGGGACGAGCTGGTCGGAGATGGTGTGGACGGTCAGGGTCGGGACGGTCAGGCGGCCGGTGGGTTCGGACGTGCGGGTCAGCCAGGCGAGAGGCGCGGGCTCGACCTGCTTGGCGGCGGTCGCGGAGAGTTCGGCGAGGTCGGCGCGCAGGTTCAGGCCGGCCTTGCGGTAGAGGGACTCGACCTGGCGGAGGTTGGCCGACGTGCGCAGGAGGCGCGCGTAGTCCAGGCCCTTGTTCCAGGCGCTGTCGCCGCCCGCGGCCTGGTCGATCGAGTAGCGGCCGCTGAAGATGAAGGTCAGGACGCCCGATGACAGCCACTGGTACTGCTGGAGTTCCTGGGCGGCGTAGTCGCGGCGGGGCGGCGGGGAGTCGCCGGAGAACCAGGACGACTGGTTGAGGAAGGCCGAGGCGAGGGCGATGCGGGCGCGGCCGCCCGGGGTGGGCTGGGCGTCGGCCACGGCCTGGGTGAGTTGCGCTCCGGCGACGACGCCGTCCACGGGCGACGTGTAATCGGTCAGCTTGATCCGCTGGGACGGGGCGAGCAGGGTCGCGATCGTGTGGCCCGCGTTGAGCTGGTAGTTGTTCAGGTCGGGGCCGCCGCCGACGATGCCGCAGGTGGTGAGGACGCCGTCCACGGCGCGGGTCTCCGCGAGCTTGGCGCTGACGAGGCCGCCCATGGACTGGCCGAGGGCGAGGGTGCGGCGGGGGCGGCCGATGAGCTTCGCGAGGGCGTCGCGGGTGCCGATCTGGTCCCGGACGGCACTGCCGAGGGCCCACAGGGAGCCGTCCGGGTCGTAGGACGAGCCGGCGAGGGCGTAGCCGCGGTCGAGGAGGGCCTTGCCGGCGGCCTCGCTCGGGCGGTCGGCCGGGGTGAGGGGCCCGAAGCCGTGGCTGAACAGGACGAGCGTGCCGTTCCAGTCGGCCGGGACGTCGGCGATCCAGGTGGCGCCGTCGGGGAGCGTGCCGGTGTAGTGCGCGGGGGCGGTCGCCGCGTGGGCCGCCGGGGTGAGGGCCAACGGCGCCGCCAGGACGGCGGCGAGCGCGCCTGCCTGGAGTCGTTTCATGGGGGTTCCTCCTGGGCCGGACTCAATAAATGGATGTTGGCGTAGCGAGCGTCAGGATTTTGTCGAGTATTTGGCCGTGACAGGGGTGCGGAGGTGGTGGAGTGCTCAGAATTTAGGCAGATTCCTAGCGGTCGTCAATGGTTTGCCTAATGTTTCAGGGCGGTCCAGCGGGCGTCCAGGGCGCGGGCGCCGTCCGGGGTCAGGTCGCCGAGGAGGCGGAGGCGGGCGATGCCGCCGTCCGGGTGGATGTCGAGCCGGACGTGCGTGACCTCGGGTGACGCCGTCAGGCGGAAGCGGTGCCTGGTGTCGGGGAGCAGGGCGGTCCGGGGCAGCAGGGGGTGCCAGGCGCCGGCGGCGTCGCGGCCGTGCAGGGCGGCCGAGCCGGGGGCGTTGAACTTCAGGTTCGCGGTGTCGATCTCGGCGAGCCTGACCACGCCGGGAGCGGCGAGGCGGACCACCGCCCAGTCGTGGCCGGCGTCGCGGCGCCGGGCCGTCTCCCAGCCCTCGGCCTGGTTGCGGGCCAGGCCGGGGAACAGCATGTTGTCGGGCGAGGAGTAGAACATGTTCGAGCACTCGGTGACGCGGGCGCCGTTCTCCAGGGCGGCCAGGTCGACGGTGAGCCCGGCGAGCAGGCGGGGGTCGGGGACCACCTCGCCGTGGACGCGGAGCCGGGCGATGCCGCCGTCCGGGAACATGTTCAGCCTGACGTGGGTGGATAGCCGCTCGACCGCCACCGGGAAGGCGTGCGCGGTGTCGCCCTTCAGGGGGCTCTCCGGGACGATCTCCACCCAGTCCGCGCCGGACAGGTCGGACGGGTAGCCGTCCACGGCGCACGCCTCCACGGACGCGCGGGGCGGGTAGTTGCCCTTGAACCAGGCGGTGTCGATCACGACGCCGCGGACGACGCCGGGCAGCCCGAGCCTGATCAGCGCCCAGTCGTGGCCGCCGCCGCGGCGGCGGGCCGTCTCCCAGCCGTCGTACAGCTGCCCCTTCGGGCCGAACGTCTCCGGGGAGAACGCCGGGGCCCACGGGTTGATCAGGTTCTCCTTGTCCGCGAACGACTCGTCGCTCGCCGCCGCCACCGAGCCGCCGAGGGTGCGGACGGCCAGGTCGGGGAGGGTGGTGAACTCGGTCATCGCGGTTCCCGGTGGAGGAGGCGTCCGCGGCCGGCGGGCTCTCCCCGGAGCCAGGTGGCCTGGACGGCTCCGGTGAGCGTCCGGCCCGCGTAGGGGGTGACGGGGTGGCGGTGGTGGAGGGCCGCCGGGTCCACGGTGAACGTCTCGTCGGGCGCGAAGGCGACGAGGTCGGCGTCGTTGCCGACGGCGATGCCGCCCTTGCCGGGGACGGCGGCCAGGGCGGCGGGCGCCTCGGACATCCAGCGCACGACCGCGTGCAGGCCGTGCCCGCGTTCGCGTGCGGCCGTCCAGACGACGGGCAGGCCCAGTTGCAGGGACGAGATGCCTCCCCAGGCGGTCGCAAAGTCGCCTCGCTTCAGCTCGGGCGTGCAGGGCGAGTGGTCGGTGACGACGCACGAGATGACGCCGTCTGCGAGCGCCTGCCAGAGCAGTTCGCGGTTGGCGGTGCCGCGGATGGGAGGGCAGCACTTGAAGGCGGTGACGGCGGCCTCCTCGGCGGAGAGCGCCAGGTAGTGGGGGCAGGTCTCGGCGGTGACGGGGAGGCCGTCCGACCGGGCCTTGGCGAGGACGTCCAGGCAGTCGGCGGCCGACAGGTGCAGGATGTGGGCGCGCACCCCGGTCTCCTCGGCCAGCCGGACGACCCGCTCCACGGCGAGGCGTTCGGCGGACGGCGGCCGTGACGCGAGGAACTCCGCGTAGCCGCCGCCCGCCGGCGGGCTGAGCTCCGCCGGCTCCTCGGCGTGGACGATCACCAGCCCGCCGAACCCGGCGATCTCCTCGAACGCGGCCCGCATCTCCGCGGCGGAGAGCGGCGGGAACTCCGGGACGCCCGAGTCGGACGTGAAGCACTTGAACCCGAACACGCCGAGGTCGTGCAGCGGGCGCAGCGCGGCGAGGTTGCCGGGGACGGCGCCGCCCCAGAACCCCACGTCCACGGCGCACGCGCCCTCGGCGGCGGCGCGCTTGGCGGCGAGCGCGGGCGGGTCGACGGTCGGCGGCAGCGCGTTGAGCGGCATGTCGATGAGCGCGGTGACGCCGCCCGCGGCGGCGGCCCGGGTCGCGGTGGCGAAGCCCTCCCATTCGGTGCGGCCCGGTTCGTTGACGTGGACGTGGGTGTCGACCAGGCCCGGCAGCAGCGCCACGTCGCCGAGGTCGACCGCGTCGGCGGCGGGGCCGCCGGCCGGGTAGGGGGAGATCGCGGTGATCCGGCCGTCGCGGACGGAGACGGCGGCGGGGCGTTCGCCGTCCGGCAGCACGGCGCGGCGCGACCTGATCAGGAGGTCGTCCATGCGAACTCCTCCGCCGAGGGCCCCTGCGGCACGTATTCGAGCGAGACCCGGCCGCCGTACCCGATGTCGTCGAGGACGGCGAAGACGCGGTCGAAGTCGATCCGGCCGGTGCCGGGGCGCCCCCGGCCGGGCGCGTCCGCGATCTGGACGTGCCCGATGTCGGCGGCGTGCGCACGCGCGGCCTTCTCCAGGTCGTCGCCGTTCGTCGCCAGGTGGAAGGTGTCGTACAGGATCCGGACGTTGTCCGCGCCCGCCGCGCGGACGCGCGCCACCACCCCGGCGGCGTCGGCGGCCGTCTCCAGCGGGTAGGCGCCGTTGAGGCCGCGTGCCAGCGGCTCGATGAGCAGCGTCCCGCCGATCTCGCCGACCCGCCGGGCGGCGTGGACGAGGTTCGCGATGGCGACGTCGTCCTGCGCGGCGGGGTCCGCGCCGTCCAGCCGCTGCCCGTAGAGCGCGTTGAACGACCGGGCGCCGGTGCGCTCGGCGATCCGCAGGAGCACGTCCAGGCTCCGGCGGAACTCCTCGGCGCGGGACGGGTCGGACAGCACGCCCCGCTCCCCCGCCGCCAGGTCGCCCGCGTAGAGGTTGAGCGCGATGAGGCGCACGCCGGCGTCCTCGACCGCCCGGCAGAACGCGTCCGCGTCGGCGGCGGACGGCTCCGGCTCGCCGTTCCACGGCCACCAGAACTCGACCTCGCCGAAGCCCGCCGCCCGCGCCGCCGCCGGGCGGTCGAGCGGCGGGAACTCGGTGAACAGGATCGAGCAGTTGACCGCGAACCGGCGGGTCATGGCCCTCCTTGGACGATGTGCTCGGAGACGATGTGCTCGGGGCGGACGGGGACGCGGGTGAGGGCGCGGCCGGTCGCGTCCCGGATCGCGGCGACGATCGCGGGCGTGGACGACAGCGTCGGCGGCTCGCCCGCGCCGCGCAGCCCGTACGGCGCCTCGGGGTCGGGATATTCCAGGATGTCCAGCCGCATGGGCGGCATGTCGAGGATGGTGGGGATCAGGTAGTCGGTGAACGACGGGTTCCGGACGAGCCCGTCCGCCACGACGATCTCCTCCATCACGGCGAGGCCGAGGCCCTGCGCGGAGCCGCCGTGGATCTGGCCCTCCAGCGACAGCCGGTTGATGATCTTACCGACGTCCTGGACGGCGGCCAGCTCGACGACCTTGACGAGGCCGAGCTCCACGTCCACGTCGACGACGGCCCGGTGCACGCACAGCGCGAGCTGGGTGTGGCTGCGGCCCTGCCCGGTGAGGGGGTCCATCCGGGAGGTGGGCCGGTGGTGGTACTCGCGGGTCTCCTCGATGGCGTCGGAGCCGAGGACGTCCTCGATCGTGCCGAGCACCCCGCCCGACCGCGAGACGATCTTCCCGCCGGCGACGGTCAGATCGGTGCGGCCGAGGCGGTCGGCGGCGAGCGCGAGCAGCCGCGCCCGCACCGCCTCGCAGGCCGCCTTCACCGCGCCGCCCGTCATGTACGACTGGCGGGACGCGCTGGAGGAGCCCGCGTCGCCGACGCCGGTGTCCGCCGGGGCGATGGTGACCCGCTCGACGCCCAGCTCCGTCCGCGCCACCTGCGCCTGGACGGTCACGAGCCCCTGCCCGACCTCGGCCGCCGCCGTGTGGACGAGCGCGGTCGCCTCGCCGCCGATGACCTCCAGCCGGACGCGGGCGGTCGACTTGTCGTCGAAGCCCTCGGAGAAGCAGATGTTCTTGATCCCGACGCCGTAGCCGACGCCGCGCACGACGCCCTCGCCGTGCGTCGTCTGCGCGACTCCGCCCGGCAGGTTCCGCAGGTCGGACGGGTCGGCGGCGGCGGGCGGCGGCATCGCCTCCAGCCGGGTCAGCATCTCGGCGAGCGGCGCGGGCGACTCGATGACCTGCCCGGTCGCGAGCCGCGACCCCTGCGAGACCGCGTTGCGGCGGCGGATCTCGATCGGCCCGAGGCCGCAGGCCGCGCCGAGCCTGTCCATCATCGACTCGTAGGCGAAGCACGCCTGGACGGCGCCGAACCCGCGCATCGCCCCGCACGGCGGGTTGTTGGTGTAGACGCCGTACGCGTCGATCCGGATGTTGGGGATCTCGTACGGGCCGACGCCGAGCGACGCCGCGTTGCCGACGACGTTCATGGTGGACGAGGTGTACGCGCCGCCGTCCAGGACGATCTCGACGTCGGCGTAGAGGAGCCTCCCGCCGGAGGTCGCGCCGTACTCGTAGCGCATCCGCGCGGGATGCCGGTGGACGTGCCCGAAGAACGACTCGTACCGGTCGTACGACATCTTCACCGGCCGGCCTGTGTGCAGCGCGAGCATCCCGGCGTGGATCTGCATCGACAGGTCCTCGCGGCCGCCGAACGCCCCGCCGACGCCCGCGAGCGTCATGTGCACCTGGTCTTCGGCGAGCCCGAGGCAGGGCGCGATCTGCTTGAGGTCGTTGTGGATCCACTGCGTGGAGACGTACAGGTCGATGCCGCCGTCCTCGGACGGGATCGCCAGGCCCGACTCGGGCCCGAGGAACGCCTGGTCCTGGATGCCGACCTCGTACTCGCCGGACACGACCACGTCGGCCTCGGCCTTCGCGGCGTCCACGTCCCCGACGCGGACCGGCTGGTGGCGGGTGATGCCGCCGCGGTCCTGGACCTTCAGCCGCTCCGGGTCGGCGATCACGGCGCGCGGGTCGGTGACCGGCTCCAGCACGTCGTACTCGACGGCGATCAGCTCCAGCGCGCGCCGCGCCGTCTCCGGGTGGTCGGCGGCGACGAGCGCGACCGGCTCGCCCTGGTGCCGGACCTGGTCGATCGCGAGGACGGGCTGGTCCTCGGTGTGGTCGATGCCGAACACCTTCCGGCCCGGCACGTCGGCGTGGGTGAGGACGGCCCGGACGCCGGGCAGCGCGAGCGCCGGCCCGATGCCGACCGACCGGATCAGCGCGCGCGGGTGCGGGCTGCGGAGCGTCGCGCCCCACAGCATGCCCTCCATCCACAGGTCGGACGCGTACGCGAACTCGCCCGTGGCCTTGAGCGTCCCGTCCGGCCGCAGCGGGCTCTCCCCGACCCCGCCGATGCCGGGCGCGGCGACATGTCCCGGGCTCTTCACCGGGGACGCCTTACCGGACGGTGACCCCATCTAGAGCACCTCCTCCGCGAGCCGCATGAGGCGGCGGTGGGCGTCGGCGCCGCGCCGTGCCGCCTCGTCCTGCGGGACGGTCACGAGGGTGTCGCCGTCCACGACGGTGCGCCCGCCGACGAGGAGGCGCCGCAGCGGCGGCACGGGGCCGAACGCGAACGCGACGACCGGGTCGTCGATCGCCGCCTGGAAGCCGTCCACGCGCCACAGCGCGATGTCGGCGAGCTTGCCGGGTTCGAGGGAGCCGATCTCGTCCTCCCGGCCGAGGCAGCGGGCGCCGCCGAGCGTCGCCATCTCCAGGGCCTGCCGGGCGGTCAGCGCGGTCGGGCCGTAGCGGGCGCGCTGCATGTAGAGGGCCTGCCGGATCTCCCCGGCGAGCGGGACGAGCTCCGCCGACGCCGAGCCGTCCACGCCGAGCCCGACCGCCGCGCCCTCCGCCAGCAGGTGCGACACACGGGCGATCCCGGCGCCGAGCCGCGCGTTCGAACTCGGGCAGTGCGCGGTGCCGGTGCCGGTCTCGGCGAGCCGCTTGACGTCGGTGTCGTGCAGGTGGACGCAGTGCGCGAGCCACACGTCCGGGCCGAGCCAGCCGATCGAGTCCATGTACTCGGCCGGCGTCATGCCGAACTGCTCGCGGGTGTGCTCCTCCTCGTCCACCGTCTCCGCGAGGTGGGTGTGCAGCCGGACGCCCTTGTCGCGCGCCAGCCGCGCCGACTCCACCAGCAGGTCGCGGGTGACGGAGAACGGCGAGCACGGCGCGACGGCGACGCGCAGCATCGAGCCGGGCGACGGGTCGTGGTACCGGTCGATCGCGTCCGCGGTCGCGGCGAGGACCGTGTCGAGGTCCTCGACGACCTCGTCCGGCGGGAGGCCGCCCTGCGACGCGCCCCGGTCCATCGAGCCCCGGCACGGGTGGAACCGGACGCCGACCTCCCGCGCCGCCTCGATCTCCGCCGCGAACAGGTCGCCGCGCCCCTTCGGGAACAGGTAGTGGTGGTCGGTGGAGGTGGTGCAGCCCGACTTGGCGAGCCACGCCAGCCCGGCGGTCGCCGCGCCCGCGACCACCTCGGCGTCCATCGCCGACCAGGGCTTGTAGAGGGTGGTCAGCCACTCGAAGAGCGTGCCGTCGGTGACCATGCCCTGGCTCGCCCACTGGTAGAGGTGGTGGTGGGCGTTGACCAGGCCGGGGGTGGCGAGGCAGCCGCGGGCGTCGATCCGCTCCGGGTCGGCGCCGGGGGCCCTTCCATGGCCGACTGCGGTGATCCGGTCGCCGTCGATCACGATGTGGCCGTCCGGGTACTCCTCGCCGGAGACGGTGACGACGTGCGCGTTCTCGATGATCATGCGCCGGCCCTCCGCCGCGCGGCGAGGCGCACCGCGTCCAGGATCTTCTCGTAGCCGGTGCAGCGGCACAGGTTCCCGGCGAGCGCCTCGCGGATCTCGGCGTCGCTCGGCGCCGGGTTCCGGGCGAGCAGGTCGTGCGACTGGACGATCAGGCCCGGCGTGCAGAACCCGCACTGGACCGCGCCCGTCTCCACGAACGCCTCCTGGACGGGGTCCAGCCGCTCGTCGCCGGGCGGCCCCTCGGCGAGGCCCTCGACGGTGACGACCTCGCGGCCCTCGGCCTGCCCGGCCGCGACCAGGCAGGCGCACACCGGCACGCCGTCCAGGTAGACGGTGCAGGAGCCGCATTCGCCCTGCTCGCAGGCGTTCTTCGAACCGGGGAGGCCCATCCGCTCGCGCAGCATGTAGAGCAGGCTCTCGCCCTCCCACACGTCGTCCACGGCCTCCGCCGCCCCGTTCACGGTGACGTTCACGCGCATCAGGACGCCCTCCTTCCGTTCGCGCCCGCCCGGTACTCGTCCCAGGCCCAGGTCAGGGTGCGGCGCGCCAGCACCGACAGCGCGTGCCGGCGGTAGCCGCCCGTCCCGCGCACGTCGTCGATCGGGGACGCCGCGTCCCGCACCAGGTCGCCGAACCGCCGCACCGCCGGCTCCGGGAGCGGGCGGCGGCCGTCCCAGTCCAGCTCGTGGGAGATGAACGCCTCGGCCTCGGGGGCGGTGCGCGGGGTCGGCGCGGCGGAGCCGAGGCCGGTGCCGACGCGCCGCTCCCCGGGATGCAGGGCCAGCGCGAACGAGCACACGGCGATCACCATCGCGTTCCGGGTGCCGATCTTGGAGAAGTACTGCGGGCCGGACGCGGGCACCGCCCAGAACGCGCGGATCAGCTCGTCCGGCTCCAGCGCGTTGCGCTTCACCCCGGTGAAGAACCGGCCGACCGGGATCATCCGGACGCCGCGCGCCGCCGACTCGGCCTCGATCACCGCGTCCCCGGCGAGCAGCGGCGGATGGGCGTCCCCGGCGGGCGACGCCGCGCCGAGGTTGCCGCCGGCGGTGCCCCGGTTGCGGATCTGCGGCGAGCCGACCGTCCGGGACGCCTGCGCGAGGCCGGGCAGCGGCCCGCCCAGCTCGGTGATCAGCCGCGCGTAGGGGACGCCGGCGCCGACGCGGAGCCGGCCGTCCACCCTGTCCCATTCGGTGAGGTCGCGGATGCGGGTCAGGTCGAGCAGCGCCTCGGGGCGGTCCTGGTCGAAGTTGATCTCGACCATGACGTCGGTGCCGCCCTGCACGGGCCGCGCGCCCGGCCGCCCCGCCTTGGCGGCCAGCGCGTCCTCCCAGGTCAGCGGTCGCAGGAAGTCCATGTCTCCAGAGTTCCTCAGTTCCAGGCGGACGGGGCGTCCCGCGCGTCATCGGTGAGCACCGTGCCCTCGATGAGCCCGTACGGGCGGTCCGCCGCGAAGTAGACCTCGTTGTCGTTGTCCAGGCCGAACGGCTCCAGATCGACCAGGAAGTGGTGCTTGTTGGGCAGTGACAGCCTGATCTCGCAGAGGCCGTCCTGGCCGTCCAGGACGCTCCGCCCCATCTGGAAGAGCGTCTGCTGGAGCGACAGGCTGTGCGTCTCGGCGAAGGCGGTGAGCAGGGCGTCGCGGGCGGCGGCGTACGAGTCGTCCCATGCCGCGTCCGTCGCCCTGTGGCGCCATCGGGCGGTGACGGCCGTGGCGAGGACGCGGTCGTCGGTCGGTTCGAGGGTCGTGTACTCGTCCCGCGCGAACCCGTGGAACTCGCTTCCGGTCGAGTTCAACACGACCAGGTCGGTGAGGCCGGACACCACGCTCTCGGTGCCGTCGGCGTCGTGGTGGACCAGCGCCGTCCTGACCTCGCCGCCGTCCCGGACGAACGAGTGCCCGCCCGTTATGCGGCGCCAGCCGTACTCGCTGATCTCGACCCGCGCGTGCGCGACCGCCGGCTGCGACGCGGTGAAGTGCCGCGCGAGCAGCAGGGCGAAGTCCTCGATCGCGTCGATGCCGTGCCGCCTGGCGAACGCGAACACGGTGTTCTTCTGGCTGTCGGTCGGCAGGACGGCAGCGTTGTCGCCGGTCAGGTGCACCTCGTCCATCGCACCCGAGAGGGAGACGCTGACGCTGACGTCCTTGAGCCGGTGGGCGCCGCCGTCCCGGGTCACGCGGACGACGCGGGTCTCCGCCTTCCCGTAGCGGTTGGGTCCGAGGACGACGGCCATCTTAGCTCCCCCGGTAGGTCGAGTACGCGAACGGGCTGATCAGCAGCGGGACGTGGTAGTGCCGCCCCGGATCGTCGATGGTGAACGCCACGGTGACCTCGGGGTAGAACTCCGACAGATCGGCGGTGTCGAACGTGAGGCGGTGCACGCCCTTCCCCGGCTCCGCGCCCCACTCCCGGATGCGGCCGTCGGCGTCGGTGCGGGCCTCGGCCAGGGCCGTCCAGCCGTCCCCGTCGCGCCGGTCGAGGCGGACGGCGACGCCCGCCGCCGGCGCCCCCTTCGCCGCGTCCAGCACGTGCGTCGACAGGCTCATGTCCTCTCCTTCGCCAGCTTCACCAGCCGGAGGTCGACGATCTCGGCCAGCTCCCTCCGGACGACGGCCCGCTCCGTCTCGGCGTCGTTGCCGAGCCGCTCCCGGAGTTCCGCGAGCATCTCCAGGGCCGACCTTCCCGACGCGCGGATCAGGAACACATGCCCGAACCGCTCCTCGTAGGCCCGGTTGCCCTCGACGAGCGCCTCCCGCAGCTCGGCCGCCGCGCCGTCCATCCCGGAC
>NZ_VCKZ01000747.1 GCF_005889745.1 Actinomadura geliboluensis | reverse complement strand
ACATTCCGTTCACTCCGCGTGCCAAGAAGGTGCTGGAGCTGTCGCTGCGTGAGGCGCTGCAGCTCGGCCACAACTACATCGGCACCGAGCACATCCTCCTTGGCCTGATCCGTGAGGGCGAGGGCGTGGCCGCCCAGGTGCTGGTGAAGCTCGGCGCCGACCTGAACCGGGTCCGCCAGCAGGTCATCCAGTTGCTGCACGGCTACCAGGGCAAGGAGCCCGCCGCGTCCGGCGGCCCCTCGGAGTCGGCCCCCTCCACCTCCCTCGTGCTGGACCAGTTCGGTCGGAACCTGACGCAGGCTGCGCGTGAGGGGAAGCTTGACCCGGTGATCGGCCGGGACAAGGAGATCGAGCGGGTCATGCAGGTGTTGTCCCGCCGTACCAAGAACAATCCGGTCCTGGTGGGGGAGCCCGGCGTCGGTAAGACCGCCGTGGTCGAGGGCCTGGCGCAGAAGATCGTCAAGGGCGAGGTTCCCGAGACCCTGAAGGACAAGCAGCTCTACACCCTCGACCTCGGCGCACTGGTGGCCGGGTCGCGGTACCGGGGTGATTTCGAGGAGCGCCTGAAGAAGGTGCTGAAGGAGATCCGTACCCGGGGCGACATCATCCTGTTCATCGACGAGCTCCACACGCTGGTGGGTGCGGGCGCGGCCGAGGGCGCGATCGACGCCGCGAGCATTTTGAAGCCGATGCTGGCGCGGGGTGAGCTGCAGACCATCGGTGCGACCACGCTGGATGAGTACCGCAAGCACCTGGAGAAGGACGCGGCGCTGGAGCGGCGGTTCCAGCCGATCCAGGTGGCCGAGCCGTCGCTGTCGCACACGATCGAGATCCTGAAGGGGCTGCGGGACCGGTACGAGGCGCACCACCGGGTGTCGATCACCGACAGCGCTTTGGTGGCGGCGGCGCAGCTGGCCGACCGGTACATCAGTGACCGGTTCCTGCCCGACAAGGCCATCGACCTGATCGACGAGGCCGGGTCGCGGATGCGGATCCGGCGGATGACGGCGCCGCCGGACCTGCGCGAGTACGACGAGAAGATCGCCGATGTCCGCCGGGACAAGGAGTCGGCGATCGATGCGCAGGACTTCGAGAAGGCCGCCGCGTTGCGGGACTCGGAGAAGCAGTTGCTGGGGCAGAAGGCGCAGCGGGAGAAGGAGTGGAAGGCCGGCGACATGGACGTGGTCGCCGAGGTCACCGACGAGC
>NZ_VCKZ01000293.1 GCF_005889745.1 Actinomadura geliboluensis | reverse complement strand
CCCCCACAATGACCCCCACCAGCGTCCTGTTTGGCGGACGGCTTCAGGGGTAGCCGCCACAGGCAGTGACGGGGGCCCTGCCCCTTCCATCGCAGACGCCCAGGGGGTTGCAGAACGTGCAGGACAACGGGAACGACCGCACGGAACCGCAGGTTCTCTCGGAGCCGGTGCCGCCGTACCCCAAGCAGCGGCAGCAGCCGCCCGGCAACGAGCAGGACGTCGAACTGAAGCCCCGCTACCAGGCGGAGCGCTACCGCGCGGCGGACAAGCTGCACGGCAAGGTCGCGCTGATCACGGGCGGCGACTCGGGCATCGGACGCGCGGTGGCGGTGCTCTACGCCCGCGAGGGCGCCGACGTCGCCATCGTGTACCTGCCGGAGGAGCAGCCGGACGCGGAGGAGACCCGCCGCGCCGTGGAGGCCGAAGGCCGCAAGTGCCTGCTGCTGCCCGGCGACCTCGCCGAGGCGTCGTTCTGCCACGACGCCGTCGAGCGGACGGTGCGTGAACTGGGCGACCTGAACATCCTGGTACAGAACTCCGCGCACCTGAACAGCCAGCTGGACCTCTCGCAACTCTCCTACGAGGACTGGGACCGGTCCTTCAAGGTGAACGTGTACTCGTACTTCCATCTCGTCCAGGCGGCGCGCCCGCACCTGAAGGCGGGCGACTCCATCATCGCGACCGCCTCGGAGGAGGCCCTCAAGGGCAGCGACACGATGATCGACTACGCGGCCAGCAAGGCCGCCCTCGTCAACTTCACCAAGTCGATCGCCTTCCATCTGGCCAAGGACGGCGTCCGCGCGAACGTGGTGGCCCCGGGCCCGACGTGGACCGTGCTCAACATCGCCGACCCGAACATGCCGGAGGAAGGGCTCGCGAACCTCGGCAGCGAGGGCCCGATGGGCCGCGTCGCGCAGCCGGAGGAGATGGCGCCGGCGTACGTGTACCTGGCGTCCGACGCCGACTCCAGCTACACGGTGGGCGAAATCCTCGCCGTAACCGGCGGCCTGACCACGACCCGCTGAACCCTTCGCCTCGTCCAGCAGTCGTCGCCTGCCGACCTCTCCCGTCCCGTCCTTCAGGCGGGGCGGGAGAGGTCGGTGGTGATTCGGGAGATCTCGTGGAGGGCGAATGCGGCTAGTTGGCGCTGGGCGGTCTCGGCGTCAGCGCGGGTCTCCTCCAGGTCGCCGAGGACGATGATGTTCTCGTCGTTCAGCGTCGTGGCGGGCGCGGTGTAGTTGAAGCTGCCGGCGATCACCAGGCGCTCGTCGATGACCATGAGCTTGTGGTGCACCTTCCGGACGCCGGTGCCCGGCTTGTTCTCGAACAACTGAACCCCGGCGGCCTTCAGCGGCTCGGTGGCGGCCCACGCCTGGGCGCCCTGGCCGTGGTCCAGCACGCCGCGGACGCGCGTCAGGGACGGCGCCAGCCTGATCATCGTGTCGTCGATGCCGGACGAGCGGGCGAAGGTGAACATCGCGAAGTCGACGCTCGACGCGGCCTTGAGCATCTGCTTCATGATCTCCATCTCGGGGCCGTGCCGCGGGGCGAACAGCGGCTTGACGCGGACCTGGCCCAGCCGGAACTCCGCCGGGCGCGGCTCCACGCGCTCGTGCATCGCGCCGAACGTCCCCGAGCGCATCCGGAGGAACTCCTCCAGGTAGAGCGCCGCCGCGCGGCGGCCCCGCAGGATCAGGACGTGGTTGAGGTTGTTGCCCGCCTTGCCGGCGGAGCCGCCCGCCGGGTTGGTGCCGGTGTCGGTGAGGGTGAAGTTCGCCGAGCCGGTCAGCACCGCGGCCGTCGGCTCGCCGGCGTCGCGCACGATGAACTTCTGGTGGAAGATCGCCGGGTTCAGGTCGGTGACGAGGTCCACGCCCGCGCGCAGCAGGGCCGCGTGGATGAGCCGGTTCTCCTCGTTGGCCCCGGCCGCCGCCCACGGATCCGCGGCCGGACGGTCCTCCCGCAGGTAGTCGCCCTCCAGGATGATCTGCACCCGCACACCGCGCGCCCGCGCCGCGAGGATCGCCTGCGCGATCGTCCGGGAGTCCAGTTCCTGCACCGCGACGCGCAGCGTGTGCCGGGCCTCGGTGACGAAGTCGCGGATCACCGCGTCCAGGTCGTCGGGGCCGCCGAGGACGGTAGGTCCCGCGTGGAGTTCGATACCGCCGATCCGGACAGCCATGACGCCCCCAGCCTCGCCGCCACCACTCCCCTACATTTCCCCACAATATGGGGCGATCTTCCAGAGGCAGCTTGACGGCTTCTGATGCGGGGTTACCCTGCCTGACCTGGGCTTATGTGGCCTCGAAAAAATCTTGAAGAAAAAACGAGCGGGATGTCGATCCGGTCGGGGTCCGTGCGACGCGTCAGTGAAGGCCGATGAGATGCACCACACGGAAGGACCACCGCCATGACCGCTCAGACCGCTCAGACCGTCCAGTCCCCGACCACCGCCGCCGCCGCTGTTGACGGTGGCTCGGTGCGCAAGGTGCTGTGGGTGCCGCAGGTGCTGCTCGCGGCGTTCCTGCTGATCGCGTCGGGGCTGCCGAAGCTGGTCGGGCAGGCCGACGCCGTGGAGACCTTCGATCTGATCGGGTGGGGCCAGTGGTTCCGCTACGTCACCGGGATCGTCGAGGTGTCGGGCGCGATCGGGCTGCTGGTGCCGCGCCTGGCCGGGCTGGCGGCGACCGGGCTGATCGGCCTGATGGCCGGCGCGATCACCACGCACCTGCTGGTCCTGGACCCGGCCTGGAGCCTGATGCCCGCCGCGTTCGCCGTCGTCTTCGCCGCGATCGCCTGGAACCGCCGCCACGACACCCGCGAGCTCCTGCACTCCCTCAAGCGCTGAGCAAAAGCACGGCGGACGACCCGAGGCCATCCGGCTCCGGGTCGTCCGCCGTTTCAGCGTCCGGTACGGAGGCGCAGGGTCAGCACGGTCGTGAGGGCGGTAGCCGTGGCCAAGGCGAAGGCCGTGCGCAGGCCGACGAGGCTGTAGTCGGACAAGGCCCACACAGTGGTCGCCAAGGCGGGCCCTAGGGAGAAGCCGAGTTGGCGGGCCAGGCTCTGCGCCGCTCCGGCCGTGCCCTGGAGGTCGGGTGGCGCGCTCGACATGAGCCTTGCGAACGTCGGGCCCGCGAAGAGCCCGGTGCCCGCGCCGACGACGGCCAGGCGCCAGCTCAGGTCGGCCGGGTGCCAGCCGGTGCCGAGGGGCACCAGCAGCAGGACGCCGGCGGCCGTGACCGCGGCTCCGAGGACGGCCGCGCGGTCCGTCCCCCAGCGGTCGCCGAGGACGCCGCCGACGGGGCCCGCCGCGACCATCGCCACGGGGAACGCCAGGATCGCCGCCGCGGTGGCGGACGGGGAGAGCCCCAGCGTCCGCTGGAGGTAGAACGGCGCGAGGAACTCGGTGAGCGAGATGACCAGGGCGTTCAGCATGATCGCCGCGACGGGCGCGGCCAGCGCCGGGACGCGGAGGAGGGCCCGGACGGGGTCGCTCGCCCTCGTCCGGCCCCAGAGGCAGAGGGGCGGGACGGCGCCGGCGGACAGGGCCAGCCACGCGATGCCGTGGCTCGCCGACAGGGAGAGGGAGAGCAGCAGCGTGACGCTCGCCGCGGCGAGGAGCGCCGTCTCGGACAGGAAGGCGCGGCCCGGGAGGCGGAGGGCGTCCGGCGGCAGGGTGGTCAGGGCGATGGCCGTGACGAGGACGCCGATCGGGATGTTGATGTAGAAGATCCACGGCCATCCCCAGGCTTGGACGATCACTCCGCCGAGCGGCGGGCCGCTCACGGCGCCCAGCGGGCCGAGCGTCATGACGAGCGCGCCCGCCCGTCCGGCCAGGTCGGGGCGGACGGCGCGGATCACGATCGTCGGGATCACCGCGAACAGCACCGCCGCGAAGGCGCCCTGCGCGACCCGGGACGCGACGAGCTGCGCGAGGGACGGCGCCAGCCCGGCGGCCAGGCTGCTCAGCGTGAAGCCGGCCACGGCGAGCAGCAGCGCCGCGCGCGGGCCGGTGCGGTCGAGCCACCGGCCGGCGGGGAGCGTGAGCGCGATCAGCGGCGCGAGGTAGCCGAGGACGACCCATTCGGCGGCGGACGTCCGCACCCCGAAGCCGCGTTCGAGCGACGGCAGCGCCACCGCGACGATGCTCGTGTCCAGTGTCGCCATGAAGACGACGAGGCCGCTGCCCGCGACCGGCCACCACTGCCGCATACATCCCCCTTAACTGCACATGATGTGAAGTTAAAAAGTACACAGCGCGTGCAGTTTCGACAAGGCTGGAATCATGGGGCCATGCCCAGGTCGATCGAGGAGCCGCGGAACGCGCGGAGCCGCCGTTCCCGGATGGCGCTGCTGCGGGCCGCCCGCGAGCTCGTCGAGGAGCGCGGCATGGCGGCGACGACGATGGCGGCCGTCGCCGAGCACGCCGGGGTGTCGCGGCGGGCCGTCTACCTGCACTTCGCGTCCCGCGCCGACCTGATCACCGAGCTGTTCGGCTACGTCAACGAGGTCGAGGACCTGGAGGGCCGGTTCGCGCCGATCAGCGAGGCGCCCGACGCGGTGTCGGCGCTGGAGGCGTTCGCGCACCGGCACGCCGACTTCATGGCGCGCATCCTGCAGGTGTCGCGGGCCGTCGAGCGGGAGGCGGGCAACGACCCGGACGCGGCGCGGCACTGGGAGGCGGCGCTGTACTGGCGGCTGGAGACCAACCGGGCGCTGATCCGCCGGCTGGACGAGGAGGGCGTCCTCGCCCCCGGCTGGACGGTCGACACCGCCACCGACATGCTGCTCGCGCTCATCTCCAACGGGGTCAGCGAGACGCTGCTCAACGAGCGCGGGTGGACGCCGGAGCAGATCGGCGAGCACATGGCGCGGTTGCTGCGGTCCACGTTCACGACGGGCGGGTAGGACGATCCCGACTACCCCCGTTCGGGGGTGGCGCGGGTCACCCGGATGGCCAACCATCCAGGTGACCGGGTGTCCGTGCGGCTACGAGGAGAGACCATGCCCGCAGTCGAGTTCCGCGCGGCGCGCGACTTCCTGCTCGCGCATCGCGACGACTACGCGACGGCGTACGAGAAGTTCCGCTGGCCGGTGCTGACCGGTTTCAACTGGGCGCTGGACTGGTTCGACAAGATCGCCGAGGGCAACGACGCGCCCGCGCTGTGGATCGTCGAGGAGGACGGCTCCGAGGCCAAGTACTCGTTCGCGCAGCTGTCGCGGCGGTCCAACCAGGTCGCGAACCTGCTGCGCCGGACGGGCGTGCGGCGCGGCGACCGGGTCATCCTGATGCTCGGCAACCAGGTCGAGCTGTGGGAGACCGTCCTCGCGGTGATGAAGCTCGGCGCGATCATGATCCCGTGCACGCCGCTGCTCGGCACGGCCGACCTGCAGGACCGGCTGACCCGCGGCAAGGCCCGGCACGTGGTGGTCGCCTCGGCCGACACCGGCAAGTTCGACGGCGTCGAGGGCGACTACACGAAGATCGCCGTGGGCGCGCCCGTCGAGGGCTGGACGGCGTACGCCGACGCCTACGAGGAGGGCGAGTCGTACACCCCGTACGGGCTGACGATGTCGCGGGACACGCTGCTGCTCTACTTCACGTCCGGGACGACGGCGCAGCCGAAGCTGGTGGAGCACACCCACGCGTCCTACCCGGCCGGGCACCTGTCGACGATGTACTGGATCGGGCTGCGGCCCGGGGACGTCCACCTCAACATCTCGTCGCCGGGCTGGGCGAAGCACGCGTGGAGCAACATCTTCGCGCCGTGGGACGCCGAGGCGTGCGTGTTCATCTTCAACTACACGCGGTTCGACGCCGACCGGCTGCTCGACACGATGGAGCGCTGCGGCATCACGAGCTTCTGCGCGCCGCCGACCGTGTGGCGGATGCTGATCCAGGCCGACCTCGGCCGCCTCGCGACGCCGCCGCGCGAGGTCGTCGCGGCCGGCGAGCCGCTGAACCCCGAGGTGATCGAGCGGGTGCGGGACGCCTGGGACCGGACGATCCGCGACGGCTTCGGGCAGACCGAGACGACCGTGCAGATCGCCAACACGCCGGGCCAGCCGGTCAAGCCGGGGTCGATGGGGCGCGCCGTGCCGGGCTACAAGGTGGCGCTGATCGACCCGCTGACCGGGGAGCCGGGCGACGAGGGCGAGATCTGCCTGGAACTGGAGGACCGCCCGCTCGGGCTGATGACCGGCTACCACGGCGACGAGGCCCGCACGGAAGAGGCCATGGCGGGCGGCTACTACCACACGGGCGACATCGGCTCCCGCGACGAGGACGGCTACATCACCTACGTCGGACGCGCCGACGACGTGTTCAAGGCGTCCGACTACAAGATCTCCCCGTTCGAGCTGGAGAGCGTGCTGATCGAGCACGAGGCGGTCGCGGAGGCGGCGGTCGTGCCGTCGCCCGACCCGGTCCGGGCGGCCGTGCCGAAGGCGTACGTGACGCTCGCGAACGGCTGGCAGCCGACCGCCGAGACCGCGAAGGCGATCTTCGAGCACAGCCGGGCGCAGCTGTCGCCGTACAAGCGGGTGCGGCTGCTGGAGTTCGCCGAGCTGCCGAAGACGATCTCCGGCAAGATCCGCCGGGTCGAGCTGCGGACCAGCGAGATCGACAAGCATCCCGGCCCGGACGACCGGCCGCCGGGCGAGTTCCGCGAGGAGGACCTGCGATGAACCTCTCCTACGCGTCGGGCGTATCGACCACCCCCCTGCTCGGTGACACCATCGGCGCGAACCTCGACAAGACGGTCGCCGCGTTCCCCGAACGGGACGCGCTGGTCGATCGCACTTCCGGCCGCCGCTGGACGTACGAGCAGTTCGCCGACGACGTGGAGGCCGTAGCGCTCGGCCTGCGCGACCTCGGCGTGGTCAAGGGCGACCGTGTCGGGATCTGGTCGCCGAACTGCGCCGAGTGGATGCTCGTCCAGTACGCGACGGCGAAACTGGGCGCGATCCTCGTCAACATCAACCCCGCCTACCGGGTGCACGAGCTGGAGTTCGTCCTCAACCAGGCGGGCATCCGGACGCTGGTGTCGGCGTCCACGTTCAAGACGTCCGACTACGCGGCGATGGTGGACGAGGTCAAGCCGAAGTGCCCCGCCCTCCGCGACGTCATCCTCATCGGCACCCCCGACTGGGACGGGCTCATGGAGGCGGGCCGGACGAGCGACCCGGCCGTCCTGGTCGACATCGCGCGGACGCTCACCGCCGACGACCCCATCAACATCCAGTACACGTCCGGGACGACGGGTTTCCCCAAGGGCGCGACGCTCTCGCACCACAACATCCTGAACAACGGCTACTTCGTCGGTGAGCTGTGCGGCTACGACGAAGAGGACCGCGTGTGCGTGCCCGTGCCCTTCTACCACTGCTTCGGCATGGTGATGGGGAACCTGGCGGCGACCAGCCACGGCGCGTGCGTCGTGATCCCGGCGCCGGCGTTCGACCCGAAGGCGACCCTCGAAGCGGTCGCCGCCGAGCGCTGCACGTCGCTGTACGGGGTGCCGACGATGTTCATCGCCGTCCTGAACGAGCCCTCGCTGGACGGCCTCGACCTGTCCACCCTCCGCACCGGGATCATGGCGGGGTCGCCGTGCCCGGTCGAGGTGATGAAGCAGGTCATCGAGCGGCTCGGGATGGGCGAGGTCGCGATCTGCTACGGCATGACGGAGACGTCGCCGGTGTCGACGCAGACCCGGGCGGGCGACTCCCTCGACCGCCGGGTGTCCACGGTCGGCACCGTGCTGCCGCATCTGGAAATCAAGATCATCGACCCGGAGACCGGCGTCACCGTCCCGCGCGGCGTGCCCGGCGAGTTCTGCACCCGCGGCTACTCGGTGATGCTCGGCTACTGGGAGGAGCCGGACAAGACGGCCGAGGCCATCGACGCGGCCCGCTGGATGCACACCGGCGACCTCGCCGTGATGGACGACGCCGGCTACGTCAACATCACCGGCCGGATCAAGGACATGGTCATCCGGGGCGGCGAGAACATCTACCCGCGCGAGATCGAGGAGTTCCTCTACACCCATCCCGACATCGTGGACGCGCAGGTCATCGGCGTCCCCGACGAGAAGTACGGCGAGGAGCTGATGGCCTGGGTGCGGCTGCGCGAGGGCGTGCCCGGGATGACGGCCGGGGAGCTGCGCGCGTTCTGCGAGGGCAAGCTGGCGCACTACAAGATCCCCCGCTACGTGCACGTCGTGGAGGAGTTCCCGATGACGGTCACCGGCAAGATCCGCAAGGTGCAGATGCGCGCGGAGGCCGTCGACATCCTCGGCCTGGAGGACGCCGCCACCGCGCGGCACGCCTGACCGCCTGCGGAAACCCCCGCGTTTCTCCGCGTCCGGCCTTTCGGGGCGAGGGTCGCTCAGGGCATGCTCGGAGCATGGATGCGGCTGAACCGGGGGCCTCGGGAGGGCGCGCCCCCCGAGGCGCGCGCGACGACGCGGGATCCGTCCGGTCGGCGGTGCTGTCCCTGCACCGCACGACCGGGCTGCCGATGGTGTTCGGCGGCGCCCTGAGCGGCCGGGACCGGCTGTGCATCACCGAGCTGGTCGGCAACACGACCGACTCGCTGAACGGCCTCGTCGTGCGGCGGGGCAACGGGCTCGGCGGCAAGGCGATGGCCCTCGGGCGTCCCGCCTGGGTGAGCAACTACCCGTGCTCGGCGGCCATCAGCCACGACTACGACAAGCCCGTGGGGCGGGAGGGGCTGCTGTCGATCGTCGCCGTCCCGATCGTCGTCCGGCGGCGGGTGCGCGGCGTCCTGTACGGCGCGCTCCGCGAACCGCTCGGCCTCGCCGACCGCATCGTGGGCGCCGCCGTCCAGGTCGCCCGCGACCTCGAACAGGACCTCGCCGTCCAGGACCGCGCCGACGACGCCCTCGCGCGGGCGCGACCCGGCACGTCGGCGGCGCGCTGGGAGGAGGTGCGGGCGGTCCACGCGGAGCTGCGGGCGCTGGCCGAGGAGGTCAGCGACCTGCCGACCCGCGACCGCCTGCGCCGGGCGTCGCTGCGGCTCGCCGCCGCCGGGCTGGACGACGCGGACGCCGCGCCGCGTCCCGTCCTGTCGCCGCGCGAGCTGGACGTCCTGTCGTACGTGGCGATCGGCTGCACGAACGCGGAGGCCGCCGAACGGCTCGGCCTGCTTCCGGAGACGGTGAAGAGCTACCTGCGCTCGGCGATGCGCAAGCTGGACAGCCACACCCGCCTGGAGGCCGTGACCGCCGCCCGCCGCGCCGGCCTGCTCCCGTAAGGCCGCCCTGCGCGGGGGGGGGGATGGACCCCGGCCGCCGCCACCGGATCGCGGTGGGACGGGCCGATGGGCCGGTGGGGCCGGTGAGAACCGCGGGGCCGCGCGGCTTCTCGGTGGATCGGCCCGGCGACGGGGTCAGCGCCGCGGGCGGCGACGCGGGCGTGTTCCAGCACAGATCGGCCCCCGTGGCGCACTGCCTGGACACTCGGTCACCACACGCCGGCTGCGCCGGGCCGTGATCGCACGGCCGTCCCGGCTCGAATCCGGCCGGGGACGTCCGGCCCCCGATATTGCACTGAAGACCGTAACACCTCTGGCGAACATGATTGTTCTTAGGCAAAGGGTTACGGCGATCGGGGCGGGACCGTTGCCAATTTATGCGGATGTATACCGGCAGCTCCCACCCCCACCTGCGGGAACTCACCGAGGACGTCCACCGCCCTGCCGTCAATGCCCGTGCGTCCGCCTCCCGTCCGCCGGGGCGACGGCGAACCGGCCCCTGGCCACCAGCTCCAGTGTGATCAGCACGGCGATCGACTCGATCGCCAGCAGCCCGATGAGGACGAGCAGCTGCACCGCGCCCGCCTGGACCGGGTCGGCGCCGCCGAGCAGCACCCCGACGAACGCGCCCGGCAGCGTGACCAGCCCGACCGTCCGGGTCTGGTCGAGGACGGGGAAGAGCGCGAGCGCCGCCGACGAGCGGCACACCTCCAGCGCGGCGTCGCGCGGCAGGAGCCCGAGCGCGAGGCCGCCCTCGTACTCGCCGCGGCGCGTCGCCAGCTCGTCCAGCGCGCGGCGGCCGGTGAGCCCGGTCGCCGACATGGCGCCGCCGATGAAGATCCCGGCGATCGGCAGCACCGACACCGTGCGGGCCGGGACGAGCGAGGTCGCCATCAGCAGCCCGAGCACGGGCCCGACGCCGCTGACGATCGGCAGCGCGGTCCACCAGCCGGGGCCGCGCCGCGACCGAGTGATGCGGCGGCCCGCCGTCACGACCGCGATCACCACCATCCCGGCGATGAACGCGGCCGTCAGCCCCGCGCTGCGCAGCACCGCCGCGATCAGCAGCGACACCGCCGTGAGCTGCACCGCCGCGCGCACCGAGACGACCAGCATGTCCCGGCCGAGACCGAGCCCGCCGACCCGGACCAGCACCGCCGCGACGGCCGCCAGCGACGCCAGCACGAAGGCCAGCAACGGACCGACCTCCGGGGTCGCACTCACCTGCCGCCCAAATGAGCCGATTGTGATCCCATAGCGACCCCCTACCCGGTTAAAACCTCGATAGCGTGGGACTTGTGGAGGTTGAGGAGTCAGGTGGGACATCCCGCCGCAAAGCGCTTCTGCTGCTGGGTGCCGCCGGGCTCGCCACGCTCGGTGCCGACGCCGCGCGGCCCTCGGGCTCCCGCGCCGCGGCCGCGCCCGCGGCGACGCCCCGCGCGCGGCCGGTGATCCATCCGACGCCGACCCCGACGCCGACGCCGACCCCCACGCCGCGGGCCGCGTCCTGGACGCCGGGCAAGCTCACCGCGCTGGAGAAGCCCGTCCGGGAGCTGTCGCAGCTGGCCCCGCCCGCGCCGCCGAAGTCGATCGCGCTGACCATCGACGACGGCCCGAACCCGACGTGGACGCCGAAGATGCTCGACCTGCTGGCCGAGCACGAGGTCCACGCGACGTTCTTCATCATCGGCGAGCAGGTGAAGGAGTATCCGAAGCTCACCCGCCGCATCGCCGACGCCGGGCACCAGATCTGCAACCACACCATGACGCACCCGATCGCCATCGCGAGCCTGCCGGAGAAGAGGGTCCGCAAGGAGATCGTCGAGGCGCACGACCGGATCGCGGACGTCACCGGCGTCGTCCCGCAGTTCTTCCGCTCGCCCGGCGGCGCCTGGTCGAAGACCGTCCTGGAACTGGTCGCCGAGCACGACATGCTCCCGATCGACTGGGCCGTCGACCCCCGCGACTGGGCCCGCCCCGGCGTGGGCCGCATCCGCCGCGCCCTGCTGAAGGGCCAGGAGAACAACATCGTCCTGTGCCACGACGGCGGCGGCGACCGCTCCCAGACCATCAAGGCCCTGCGGGACGCCATCCCGAAGCTGAAGAAGCGCGGCCTGACCTTCGTCGCCCTCTGACCGCGCGTCGCCCTCCGACCGCGCGTCGCCCTCCGACCGGGCGCTGCGCGGTCGGAGGGCGGACGGGTCCTAGCGAGCGGCCACCAAGTCTTCCGTGGCTGTCTCTTATACACAACTGACTCTGCCGACGACCGCGCAAGTTT
>NZ_VCKZ01000292.1 GCF_005889745.1 Actinomadura geliboluensis | reverse complement strand
GTTTGGTCGGCGGGGCTGACGGCTGCGCCTAGGCGGTCGTCGACGGTGAGGTGGATGCGGTTGCGGCCCGGGGCGGCGGCGTCGGCGGGGGTGGCGCGGGCGCCGGAGCTGGCGGGGCCGGACAGCAGCAGCCGCAGCGGCCCGCGCCGGACGTCGGCGAAGGCCGGGACGGCGTCGAGGTCGAGGGTGAAGCCGAGGTGGGCGGTGTAGAAGTCGACGGCGGCCTGGACGTCGTCGACGAGGTAGCGGACGCTGGCGTACTGGTCGGGCGTGCTCATGGGCGGGCCTCCGTTGGCCGGGTGAGGACGGGTGGCTGGGCGAGGACGGGGATCAGCTGGCGGACGCGGGCGTCGATGTCGGCCGCCGCGCGCTCGAACGGTTCGGACGCGCCGCCCTGACCAGCTGCGGACGGGCCGGCCGCGGACGGATCGGGGATGCTCCAGTGGATCCGCCGGGACCGGTCGCCGAACTCGGGGCAGACCTCGCGGGCCCGGTCGCAGAGCGTGATGGCGTAGTCGAACCGGCGGTCGCGCAGGCTCTCCAGGTCGCGGGGCCGCTGATCGGAGATGTCGATGCCGTACCGGTCGCGCAGGACGTCCACCGCCCGCGGGTCGAGGCTCGGCTTCGGGCGGCTTCCGGCACTGGTCACGGTCACGAGTCCGGCGGTGTGGTGGCGCAGGAGCGCCTCGGCGATCGGTGAGCGGGCGCTGTTGCCGGTGCAGACGAACAGCACGTCCACCTGGGGCAGGTGCTGCTCGGCCTCCGGTGGCTCGGTGGTGCGGCGCAGTGCCGGGTGCAGGGCGGCCCCGGTGTCGGCGAGGGCGTCGGCGCAGCGGTCGAGGTCGAGCCGGTAGTAGCTGTCGCGGCCGTCGAAGCTGCTGCGGGCGGCGGTGACCAGGCCGCCCTTGCGCAGCAGCCGCAGATGGTAGGAGACCAGGTTCTGCGGCGCCTGCACCAGTGCGGTGAGTTCGCGGACGCGCAGGTCGCCGACCGCGAGTTCGGTCAGCAGCCGCCAGCGCAGCGGATGCGCGGCGAGGCGCAGGAACGCCGGGGTGGCTTGGCTCGTCGACGCCATGTCTCCGACGATACATCAATCCAGTTTGATGGAATAGCGGCTCCGCGCGGCCGGGTCACTCGGCCTTGGCGGCTTCCAGGACGGGGACCGAGGCGGCCCGGCGTGCGGGCAGCGCCGAGGTCGCGAGCGTCGCCGCCGCCGCGCCCGCCGCCACGATCGGGACCAGCCACCACGGCGGGTCCGGGCGCAGGAAGGAGCTGCCGGTGGTCACGTGCAGCAGCGTCAGCGTGCCCATGGCGATCGCAAGGCCGAGGATCGTGCCGAGGGCGACCACGGTGGCCGCCTCCCAGCGGACGATCGCGCGGATCTGCCGGACCGTGGCGCCCACGGCGCCGAGCAGCCCGAACTCGCGGGTGCGTTCCGCGACGCCCATCGAGACCGTGGTCGCCATCCCGAACAGCGCCAGCAGCAGGGCCATGCCGATGAAGGTGTAGGTCGCCCGCAGCGGCCGGGTGAGGGAGGACGACGCCGCGTCCACGTACGCGTCCCGGTCGAGGACCCGGACGCCGGGCACTTCCGCCACGGCCCGCGCCAGGGCCTCGGACGAGCCGCCCCGCACCAGGACGGCCTGAGTCGCCGCGTTGGCGTCGAGGTCGTCCATCGTCGCCGGAGCCACGAGCGCCTGTTCGGCGAACAGGTGGGAGGGGTCGTGGTAGGCGTCCGCGACCGTGAGCGCGACCCGGCCGTGGGCGGCCCGCACGGTGATCTGCTGGCCGAGCCGCAGCCCCCGCTCCTTCATGACGGTGGACGACAGCGCGATCTCTCCGGGACGCAGCGCGGGCGGGTCGCCGCCCAGCCGCAGCAGGTCGCGCAGCCCGGCCTGCTCGGCGCCGCTGACCAGGAGGCGGAACGGTTCGGGGTCGTCGTCGGGGGACGGCGGCGACACGAGCCCAACCTCGGTCTGGGTGAGGGCGGTCGCGCGGGTCACTCCCGGTGCGTCCGCCACCAGGTCGGCCACATTGCGCGCGAGCGGTGCGGGCGCGCCCTCGGCGGTCCTGGCGGTGGCGGTGACGGCGTGCTCGGCCGCCATGACCTGGCGTCCCGCCTCCGCGAACCTGTCGTTGACCGACTGCGTGACCAGCGCCACCGAGGCGACCAGCGCGACGCCCAGCATCAGCGACGACGCGGCGGAGGAGACCCGGCGGGGGCTGCGGGTGATGGTGGCGTGCGCGAGCCGTCCGGTCTCGCCGCCGACCAGCCGTCCGACGCGTCCGACCAGCCCGCCCAGCGGCGCGACGAAGAACGGGGTGAGGACGGTCAAGGCGGTCATGGCCAGCATCGAGCCGAACAGGACCATCAGGGCGACGCCGAACGTGCGGTCCTGGCCGGGCGGATCGCTGACGCGGATCGCGGTCGCCACCGCCCACCAGAAGCCCGCGCCGGCGAAGAGCGCGAGCGCGGCGAGCAGCCGAGGCCAGCGCCGTTCGGGGGTCTCGGCGACGGTGCTGCGCAGCGCTTGCACGGGGGAGACTCCGGCGGCGCGGCGCGCGGCCCGCCAGGCGGCCAGCTGGGTGACGAGGAGGCCGGCGGCGGCCGGGACGCCCAGCGCGACCCAGCCGAACCGGGGACCGGCGGCGGAGACGTCGAAGCCGTCCCGGGCGAACAGCCGGGTGATCAGCGCGGCCAGCGGGAAGCCCGCCGCCACGCCGCCCACCGCCGCGATCGCGCCCAATGCCAGCGCCTCCAGCCGGACCAGCAGGCCGAGCTGCCGGGGCGTGGCGCCGATCGCGCCGAGCAGCGCCAGCCGCCGGGTCCGCTGCCGCACCAGCGTGCCGAACGTGTTGGCCACGGTGAACAGGCCGACGAAGACCGCCACCAGGGAGAGACCGCCGATGACTCCGGCGACCGAGGCGCCCTCACCCGCCGCGGCGGCGGCCTGCGCGTCCCGGACGGAAGAAGCGGTGCGCACGGTGGCGCCGCCGCCGAGGTCCCGGGCCAGCTCGCCGCGCAGCCGCTCGGGGGTCACGCCCGGGGCGGCCTTCAGCCAGACGCTCTGCCACGTGCCCGCCGGCAGCATCGCGGCGCGCCGCACGGTCTCGGGCGGAGCCAGCACGAGGTTCCCGGCGGCCACCGCGTCCCGGCCCTGCACGGTGACGACCCCGGTGACCTTCACCCGGCGCGTCTCGTGGGGCAGCGTCAGCGTCAGGGCGTCGCCGACGCCGGCCCGCCCGGCGCGGGGCATGTACTGGACGACCGCCACCTCGCCATCGGCGACGGGTGCGCGCCCCTCCTCCAGCCGGTAGGGGGCCAGCCCCGGATCGGACACCCAGGGGCGCAGCAGCGTCCGGCCCTCGGCCGCCGCCGTGATCGCGCGCCCGTCGGAACCGGTGGCCGTGACCGCCACCGACGCGTCCCCGGCGGCGGCCGCCACGCCGGGCTGGGACGCGACCCGGTCCAGCCGGACCCGGCCGTCCGGCGGCGCGTCCGGGTCGCCGGGGTCCGCCGTCCCGCCCTGCACGAGCACGTCGGCGCGGAAGTACTCGCTCGCGTCGCTGCCCGCCACTGCTTCCTGCGCCCGCAGCGCGAACTGCAGCGAGCCCGCGATGAGCGCGATCGACCCCAGCGCCGCCAGCAGGGTCGCGGCCAGCCGCAACCGCCCCTCCGCCAGCGAACGGCGCGCGACAAGCCACATGACGCTCCCCACGGCGTCCCCCCAATCTGATCACCTAAGATAATCTCACATGAGACTATATGTGCTGCGCGGGCTTCTCGGGAAAATTCGCTGGCTCCGCCGGGACGGCCAGACCTATCGTCGGGCGCGTCCGATCCCGAGTGAAGGAGATCGCCATGTACCGCGACCGCGACACCGAGGCGTCCTTTTGAGCGGACCAGCAAGCGCCGCAGGGGGTTCCCTCTAGCGAGACCAAGGTCAAGCGCGGCGACCGGACGGTCGGCGCCGACACCGAGCTGATCGAGAAGCTGGGCGGCGACGACCCTTGCCCCTGCGGGTCCGGGCGGCGCTTTCCGGCGCTGCTGCCGGCCCACCGGACGCTACGACGGCGTCCTCGGGCACTACTACGTGCGCGACTGAGGCGGCGCCCGCCCCCCGGAACGGGTCAGCGGGGGGCGGCGTCCAGGTTCAGTGCCTTGACGATCTGGTCGACTGTTTCTGCCGGGGTGCCCGTGATGGGGGCGGTGAAGACGTCCTCGTCGGGGGTGGGGAGTTCGAGGTCGGCGAACTGGGTGTCGAGGAGGGTCTCCTTGAAGAAGTGGCCCTTGCGCGCCTTCATGCGGGCGGCGATGAGGTCGCGGTCGCCGTCGAGCAGGACCATCGCCACCGCCGGGTTCCCGGCGGTGAGGAGGTCGCGGTACTTGCGCTTCAGGGCGGAGCACGTGACGACGCCGGGGCGGCCGCTGTCGAGGCGGTCGGTGATCCAGGCGGCGATGGTGCGCAGCCAGGGGGCGCGGTCGGCGTCCGTCAGGGGGTGGCCCTCGCGCATCTTGGCGATGTTGGCCTCGGAGTGGAAGGAGTCGGCCTCGGCGTAGTCCCAGCCGAGGCGCTCCGCGAGGAGGGTTCCGATGGTGGTCTTGCCGCTGCCGGAGACGCCGGCGATCACGATCACACTGGGGGGTGGAGTGCTCATGGTCAGGCGGTCACCACCGGGTCTCCGGTCAGGGCGACGCCCTCGGCGCGCAGCTCGTCGAGGGCGCGGTCGACGGTCGTCTTGCCGACCCCGGCGGTGAGGCCGAGCAGCACCGTGGTGCGCAGGCCCGCGCGGGCGGCGTCGACGGCGGTGGCGCGGACGCAGTGGTCGGTGGCGATGCCGGCGACGTCCACGGTGTCGACGCCGCGGGCGGCGAGCCAGTCGGCGAGCGGCGTGTCGTCGTCGGAGACGCCCTCGAAGCCGCTGTAGGCGGCGGTCTCGCGGCCCTTGCTGAACACGGCCTCGATGGGGGCGAGCGCCAGGTTGGGGTGGAAGTCGGCGCCGGGGGTGCCGATCACGCAGTGCGGCGGCCAGGAGTCGACGAAGTCGGGTTCGGCGGAGAAGTGGTCGCCGGGGTCGAGATGGAAGTCGCGGGTCGCCACGATGTGCGCGTACTCGGACCGGTGCCCGGCCACGTGCGCGGAGATGGCGGTGGCGACGTCCGCGCCGCCGGCCACGGCCAGCGACCCGCCCTCGCAGAAGTCGTTCTGCACGTCCACGATGATCAGAGCCTTCTTGCCCATGACCGCTCCCTGTTACCGGTTGCCCCGAATCGACCGTACCCCAGGCGGGCGCCGGCGCACCGTCACGGGCCCCCGTGGACGAACTCGGTGGGGACGGCGGGCTCGCCCTTGGAGAGCTGGAGCGCGGTCGCGGGCAGCTCGGCGACGGCGCGGGTGTGGCGGTCCCGGGCCTGCTGGAGCGACTCGCGTCCGACGATCTCGCCGTCCCGGACGAGCGGGACGTGCAGCGGCCGGTCGCGCGGCCCGTGGGTCGGCTCGCCGGTGGAGACCGACTCGGCGAACGCGACGCCGTGCCCGTCGACGCGGCGGACGGCGGACTTGCGCCCGCCCCGGCTCGGCTTGCCCGTCGACCGCTTGGCGACCGGGCGCATGGGCGCGTCGTCGGCGGGGCCGTCGGAGCGCGCGACGAGCTTGTAGACCAGGGACGCGGTCGGCGCGCCGGAGCCGGTGACGAGGGACGTCCCGACCCCGTACCCGTCCACGGGGGCGGCGGCCAGGGCGGCGATGCCGTACTCGTCGAGGTCGCCGGTCACCACGACGCGGGTGTCGTGCGCGCCGAGCGAGTCGAGCTGGTCGCGGACGCGCCGCGCCATGACGCCGAGGTCGCCGCTGTCGATGCGGACGGCGCCGAGCGACGGCCCGGCCAGCTCGACCGCGGTCCGGACGGCCCGCTCCACGTCGTAGGTGTCGACCAGCAGCGTCGTGCCGGCGCCGAGCGAGGCGAGCTGCGCCTCGAAGGCGTGCCGCTCGCTGTCGTGCAGGAGGGTGAAGGAGTGCGCGCTCGTCCCGGCCGTCGGCACCCCGTACAGCCGGCCCGCCTCCAGGTTGGACGTGGTGGTGAACCCGGCGATGTAGGCGGCGCGGGCGGCGGCCACGGCGGCGCGCTCGTGGGTGCGGCGCGACCCCATCTCGATGATGGGGCGGCCCTGCGCGGCCTGCACCATCCGGGACGCGGCGGACGCGATCGCGCAGTCGTGGTTCAGGATCGACAGCGCGATCGTTTCGAGCAGGACCGCCTCGCCGAACGTCCCCTCGACCACCAGGACCGGCGATTCGGGGAAGTAGCAGTCGCCCTCGGCGTAACCCCAGACGTTCCCGCTGAAGCGGTACTTCTCCAGCCATTGCGCGGTGGTCTCGTCCACGATGCCGTTGGACGTGAGGAAGTCCAGTTCGGCGGCGTCGAACCGGAACGCCTCGATCGCGTCCAGCAGCCGCCCGGTCCCCGCGACGACCCCGTACCGGCGGCCGGCGGGCAGGCTCCGCGCGAACACCTCGAAGACCGCGCGGCGGTCCGCGGTCCCGCTGCGGAGCGCGGCCTGCAGCATGGTCAGCTCGTACTGGTCGGTCAGCAGGGCGGTGCCGTCACCAAGGTCCACAAGTGGAACCCTAAGCCCGACTGCGGGCACCATGGATGTGCGGGCTCGCGCACCCGGCGGGGGGACCGGCGCATAGCATCGGGTGCGGTGGGCGGACGGACAGCGCGCGAGGAGTCACGGAGAGAGAGGGGGCGAACCGGGCAGATGAGCGCCATGAGCACGGCGCCCGCACCGGTCGAGCTGGAGCGGCCGGACGCCGAGGAGGACGTGAGCGCAGACCGGCCCTGGCTGGCGATCGTCTGGAACGACCCGATCAATCTGATGTCGTACGTCACCTACGTGTTCCAGACCGTGTTCGGCTACCCGAAGACGAAGGCCGAGAAGCTGATGCTCGACGTGCACCACAAGGGCCGCGCGGTCGTGGCGAACGGCACCCGCGAGGAGATGGAGCGGGACGTGGAGATCCTGCACTCCTACGGGCTGTGGGCGACCGTGAAACGGGACGACTGAGCCGATGACCGATGTGAGCAGGTCCGGGGACGCCGTCGAGATACGGCTGGAGGCCGAGGAGACGGCGCTGCTGCGCGCCCTGATGGAGCAGCTGCTGGCGCTGATCGGCGACGCCCCCGGCGGTGACGACGAGCTGGCCGCGATGGGCATCGCCGAGGGCGCCACCAAGCCGGACGACCCCGTCCTGGCGCGGCTGTTCCCCGACGCCTACCGCGACGACGGCGAGGCCGCGGGGGAGTTCCGCCGCTACACCGAGATGGGGCTGCGGGACGGCAAGCGCGAGGCGGCCGGGGCGGTGCTGTCGGCGCTCGGCGAGGAGGGCACCGACGCCGTCCTGAACGAGGAGCAGGCGCAGTGCTGGCTGCGGGCGCTGAACGACATCCGGCTGGCGCTCGGCACCCGGCTCGACGTCACCGAGGAGTGGTACGAGGAGGCGAACCAGATGGATCCGCGGGACCCGCGCGCCTCCCTGTTCGCCGTCTACGACTGGCTGACCATGCTCCAGGAGAGCCTCGTCCGCGTCCTGTGGGAGCCGTCGCCGTGAGCTCGGGAGCCCTCGCCGTGAGCCGGCGGGCCGTTGCCCTAGGCTCGGGGCCATGCTGACGATCGAGCGCGCCCTCGTGGAGAAGATCATCGCGCACGCGCGCGCCGACCACCCGGACGAGGCGTGCGGCGTCATCGCCGGGCCGGCCGGTTCGGACCGTCCGGTCCGGTACATCGCGATGGAGAACGCCGAGCGGTCGCCGACGTTCTACCGGTTCGACTCCCAGGAGCAGCTGAAGGTGTGGCGGGAGATGGACGACCGCGACGAGGAGCCGGTGGTGATCTACCACTCGCACACCTCGACGGAGGCGTACCCGTCCCGCACGGACATCTCCTACGCGTCCGAGCCGAACGCCCACTACGTGCTCGTGTCGACACGCGCCGACGACGACACCGAGTTCCGGTCGTTCCGGATCGTGGACGGGGAAGTGACCGAAGAAGAGGTCTCCATCGTCGACGCCTACGCGGGCTGAGCCGGAGCGGATCGGGATGGTCGCGGCCGGTAAACTGGTCGACATGTGGACGAGCGGGCACGAGACGGACGGCGGCGCGCGGCGCCGTGCCGGTACCGCCGGTTCCGCCGCCGTGCCACCCGTGCAGAGCTTCCTGTTCGGGCACTCGCGCGCCGAGGTCGTCTACGACTGTCGCTGACGCGCTGATCACGCCTGGAATCATCCCGCTGCCCGCCCGGTTGAGACGCGAGAGGGCGGGGAGCCCCGTACGACGTAGAAGGAGATCACCGCGATGGCGATCGAGGTCCGGATCCCGACGATCCTGCGCAACCTGACCGACGGCGCGAAGGCCGTGGAAGGCAAGGGCGCGACGCTGGACGAGCTGTTCAGCGACCTGGACAGCCGGCACGCCGGCCTGCGCGACCGGCTGGTGGACGACAAGGGCCTGCGCAAGTTCGTCAACGTCTACCTGAACGACGAGGACGTGCGCTTCCTCGGCGGGCTGGAGACGCAGGTCGCCGACGGCGACAACGTCACCATCCTGCCCGCCGTGGCCGGCGGCTGAGCCGGGCTGGACGGGCGGCACATGCGCTTCGACTCGCTACTGGACTCGCTCGGCCGCACGCCGCTGGTCGGCCTGCCGCGGCTGTCGCCGAGCGAGGACGTCCGGATCTGGGCCAAGCTGGAGGACCGCAACCCCACCGGCTCGGTGAAGGACCGTCCCGCCTTCTACATGATCGAGAAGGCGGAGAAGGACGGGCTGCTGACCCCCGGCTGCACGATCCTGGAGCCGACGTCCGGCAACACCGGCATCTCCCTCGCCATGGTCGCGAAGCTGCGCGGCTACCGGATGGTGTGCGTGATGCCGGAGAACACCTCGGCCGAGCGGCGCCAGCTGCTGGAGATGTGGGGCGCTGAGATCATCTCCTCGCCGGCGGCGGGCGGCTCGAACGAGGCCGTCCGGGTCGCGAAGGGGCTGGCGGCCGAGAACCCCGACTGGGTGATGCTCTACCAGTACGGGAACGAGGCCAACGCGCTCGCGCACTACGAGACGACCGGTCCCGAGATCCTCGAGGACCTGCCCACGGTCACGCACTTCGTCGCCGGGCTCGGCACGACGGGCACGCTGATGGGCGTCGGCCGGTTCCTGCGCGAGCGGGTGCCGGACGTGAAGATCGTCGCGGCGGAGCCCCGGTACGGCGACCTCGTGTACGGGCTGCGCAACATCGACGAGGGCTTCATCCCCGAGCTGTACGACGACTCGGTGCTGACCACCCGCTTCTCCGTCACCTCGGGGGACGCGCTGCGCCGCACCCGCGAGCTGCTGGAGCAGGAGGGCATCTTCGCGGGCATCTCGACCGGCGGCGCGCTGCACGCGGCGATCGGCATGGCGAAGAAGGCGGTGAAGGCCGGTGAGCGGGCCGACATCGCGTTCGTCGTCGCGGACGGGGGCTGGAAGTACCTGTCCACCGGCGCCTACGGCGGCACGCTGGAGGAGGCCGAGGCCCGCCTCGAAGGCCAGCTCTGGGCCTGACCGGGGCCTGGCCTGGCTCCGCTCTCGGCCTGACCTGGTCCGTGTGGCATCCCGTCCGGCACGGTAGAGTTCGTTTTCGAACGTGATTCTAGAACCGGGCCGGCGGGACGCCCGCGGTCCGGGCGACGCGGGAGTGTGCGGATGAGCGGGTTCGGCGAGGCGACGGCCGTCGCGCGGGTCGGCGACGGCCGGTACGAGGCCGTCCTGGACGGGGACTACGGGTTCGCCGAGGCCCTCAACGGCGGCTACCTGATGGCCGTGCTCGCCCGCGCCGCCGTGGACGCCTCCCCGCACGCGCACCCCGTCTCGACCGCGACCAACTTCCACCGGGTCGCCAAGCCGGGCCCCGCGCAGATCATCGTCGACACCCGCAAGCAGGGCAGGACGGCCGCGTCGGCGCTGGTCACGCTCGTCCAGGACGACCGCCCCATCGTGGACGCGCTGATCACCACCGGCACCCTCGACGCCGCCGCCGAGCCGGTCTACGCCGGCGCGGCGCCCGCGCCCGTCCCGCCGGTGGAGGAGTGCACCGACTTCCGGCCGCCCACGGGCGACGGCTTCGCCGACCGGGTCGACATGCGCTTCGACCGCCGGACGATGGGCTGGCTCGACGGGCAGCCGAGCGGGAACCCGGAGATCCGCGCCTGGTTCCGGCACCGCGACGGCTACCCGACCGACGCGTTCTCGCTCGCCCTCGCCGTGGACGCGCTGCCGCCCGTCGCGCTGAACCTCGGCGCGCAGGGCTGGGCGCCGACCGTCGAGCTGACCTGGCACATGCGGGCCGTCCCCGAGCCCGGCTGGCTCGCCGTGCACGGCACCGGCCGGCTCCTCGCCGACGGCTGGTTCGACGAGGAGGTCGAGGTGTGGGACGGCGCCGGCCGGCTCGTCGCGCAGAGCCGGCAGATCGCCCGCGTGCCCCGCACCCGCTCCTGACCGAGGCCGCCGACGGCGGTGCCGCGTGGAGAAAGCCCGGCGTTTCGTCGGCGCGGACGTCCGGATCGCGCGCGCGACCTCTGACCTGGACGGTTTTCCGGCGCGTTACGGTGTGATGTCCGACGCATGACGCACCCGCGCGGGGCCGTGTCGCTTAGCCTTGTGCACCATGTCAGATCCATCCCGGGGGGACCGCCTCCCAGACGCTCCCATCGGGATCTTCGACAGCGGTTTCGGTGGGCTGACGGTGGCACGGGCCATCCTCGACCAGCTGCCCAACGAGCCGATCGTCTACCTGGGCGACTCGGCCCGCCAGCCGTACGGGCCGCGGCCCATCGCCGAGGTCCGCGCCTTCGCCCTGGAGATGCTGGACCGGCTGGTCGACGAGGGCGTGAAGATGCTGGTGATCGCCTGCAACAGCGCCAGCTCGGCCATGCTCCGGGACGCCCGGGAACGCTACGACGTGCCGGTCGTCGAGGTCATCAACCCCGCCACCCGGCGGGCCGCGCGCGCCACGTCCAACGGCCGGGTCGGGCTGATCGCCACGCAGGCGACCGTGACCAGCCGCGCCTACGACGACGCGTTCGCCGCCGCCCCGCACATCGAGCTGGTCAGCGCCGCCTGCCCGCGCTTCGTCGAGTTCGTGGAGGCGGGCGTGACGATGGGCGGCGAACTGCTGGAGGCCGCCCGCGGCTACCTGCGGCCGATCGTGGACGCGGGCTGCGACACGCTCATCCTCGGCTGCACGCACTACCCCCTTTTGACGGGCGTCATCTCGTATGTCGTCGGGGACGGGGTCACACTGGTGTCAAGCGCCGACGAGACCGCCAAGGACGTGTACCGAGTGCTGCACGATCGGGGGCTGGCCCGCGCCGAGGACTCGCCCCGGCCGCGGCACCGGTTCCGTGCCACCGGGGACCCCGCCGTGTTCGCCGAGCTCGGCCGCCGCTTCCTCGGCCCGGAGATCGGCTCGGTGGAGACCACGCCGGCCGGGGCGGCACCGGACGGGACGCCGGACGGGACGCCTGACGGGGCGGGGGACGGGACGGCGC
>NZ_VCKZ01000291.1 GCF_005889745.1 Actinomadura geliboluensis | reverse complement strand
TCAGTGGGGTATCAGAGCAAGCAGTACGCGCAGGACTGGATCGTCGCGCAGGGGCAGGGCAAGCTCGTCCTCGCCGACCGCGGGTTCGACGTCAACTCCTTCGACCTGGAGGACGGGAACCTCACCGTCCGCGCCGGGAACCTCCTGGCGTTCGAGCCGGGCCTGGAGCTCAAGCAGTCGATCATCCCCGGGTTCCTGACGCTGATCGGGACGGGACGGTTCGTCGCGGCCTCCAACGGGCCCGTCCACTTCGTCGAGCCGCCGATCAGGGTCGACCCGCAGGCGCTGCTCGGCTGGGCCGACTGCCCGTCCCCCTGCCACCATTACGACCACTCGTACATGCGCGGGGCGTTCGGCGCCGCGCGGATGGCGTTCGGGATCGGCGGGCAGTCCGGCGAGGAGCACCAGTTCGACTTCACCGGGCAGGGCACCGTGCTGATGCAGTCCTCCGAGGTCGTGATGAACGAGGACGTCCTGCTGCGCGACCTCGAAGGGCAGATCGGGCTGGTCGGCACGACCGGGCTGCAGCGGCTCCAACGCACCATCACCCAGCGCCTGTCCGCCGAGCGCGGCGGCTGACCGGGCCGGAGCGGGCCGGGACCTGGACGGCGTCCAGGCCCCGGCCTTCCTCTCACGACTCCGGGGCGGGCGCGGGCTTCATCACGCGGAACGGCACGCCGAACGGGTCGCGGACGGTCGCGATCCGCCCGTACGGGGTGTCGGCCGGCTCCTCGTCGACCGTGCCGCCGCCGTCCCGGACCTGCCGGACCGCCGCGTCGGCGTCGTCGACCGCGAAGTAGGTGAGCCACGACGCGACCTCCTCCGAGCCGCCGCCGAGGACGAGGCCCTCCCCGCCGAGCACGCCGCCAATGAACCGCCCGTCCGGGCGGGCGACGGTGGTGTAGTCCAGGCCCTCGGCGCCCTGCATCGGCTCGACCTGGTAGCCGAACAGCGCCTTGTAGAACTCGCGGGCGGGCCCGGCGTCGCCGGGGACGAACAGGTCGTTCCAGACGAACGACCCGTGCTCGTTCACGATCCTGGAGCCCGTGTGGGTGCGGCCCTGCCACAGTCCGAACTGGCCGCCACGCGGGTCCCTGATGATGGCCATGCGGCCCATGTCCATGACGTCCATGGCCGGGACGACGACCTCCCCGCCCGCGTCCGTGGCGCGCTTCACCGAGCCGTCGCAGTCGTCGGTGGCGAAGTAGACGCTCCACCAGTACACGTCGGGCTCTTCCTCGGGGTTCAGCATCATCCCCGCGACGGGCTCGCCGCGCAGCATGCACGTGTGGTAGTGCCCCGCCTCGGGGCCCGCGTCCTCGAAGTCCCAGCCGAACAGCGCCCCGTAGAACGCCTTGGCCCGGTCGAGGTCGGGGACGCCGATGTCGAGCCAGGTCGGCGTGCCCTCGGGTGAATTGCCGGTGACCTTGGTCATACGTCTCACACTCCTTCGTGGCGGGACCCCGGGTCCCCCTGTGCTCTCCGCCGCACGCCCGTGTCCTCATCCTGGCCCCGCGCGCGGCGTTCACACATCGCACGCACCCGATCGGCATGACCAGTGCCGGCCTCGGGTCACGTACACTTGACGGATGGTTCCGCTCCCGAACTGACAGTGCGCCCGGCGCGCCCACGGTCGATGGACCGCGCGGCGCGCCGTTTCGTGCGCCTGTCCACCGAGCCGTCCGTCAGGGGAGCCCTGTCACTGTGATCATCGCGAAAGACATCGAGCTGCGCGCCGGATCCCGGCTGCTGATCGAGGCCGCCTCGTTCCGGGTCAACCCCGGCGACCGGGTGGGCTTCGTCGGCCGCAACGGCGCCGGCAAGACCACCCTCACCAAGGTGCTGGCGGGGGAGGCGCTGCCCGCGCAGGGCGCCGTGACGTCCTCCGGCACGATCGGCTACCTGCCGCAGGACCCGCGCGGCGTCGACCTCGGCGAGCTGGCCCGCGACCGGATCCTGTCCGCCCGCGGGCTGGACGAGGTGATCCGCAAGCTGCGCGCCGCCGAGGACGTCATGGCGACCGCGACGGGCGCCGACCGGGACAGGGCCGTCCGCCGGTACGGGCGCCTCGAGGAGCGGCTGCACGTGCTCGGCGGGTACGCGGCGGAGGCGGAGGCGGCGTCGATCGCCTCCAGCCTCGGCCTGCCCGACCGGGTGCTGACCCAGCCGCTCGGGACGCTGTCGGGCGGGCAGCGGCGCCGCGTCGAGCTGGCCCGCATCCTGTTCTCCGGCGCCGACACCCTGCTGCTGGACGAGCCGACCAACCACCTGGACGCCGACTCCATCGTCTGGCTCCGCGACTTCCTCAAGGGCCACCAGGGCGGCCTGGTGGTGATCAGCCACGACGTGGAGCTGCTGGGCGCCGTGGTCAACCGGGTGTTCCACCTGGACGCCAACCGCAGCGTGATCGACATCTACAACGTCGGCTGGAAGAAGTACCTCGACCAGCGGGAGACCGACGAGCGGCGCCGCAAGCGCGAGTCGGCCAACGCGCACCGGCAGGCGTCGGCGCTGCTGTCGCAGGCCGACAAGATGCGCGCCAAGGCCACCAAGGCGAAGGCGGCCCAGCAGATGGACCGGCGCGCCCGGCAGCTGCTGGCGGGCGTGGAGGGCGAGCGGCAGGCCGACAAGGTCGCCAAGATCCGCTTCCCGGAGCCCGCGCCGTGTGGCAAGACCCCCCTCACCGCGGAGGGTTTGTCGAAATCGTACGGATCTTTGGAGATTTTCACCGACGTGGACCTGGCCGTCGACCGGGGCAGCCGCGTCGTCGTCCTCGGCCTGAACGGCGCCGGCAAGACCACGCTGCTGCGCCTGCTGGCGGGCGTGGACAAGCCCGACACCGGCTCGGTGGTGCCCGGCCACGGGCTGCGGATCGGCTACTACGCGCAGGAGCACGAGACCCTCGACGTCGAGCGGTCCGTCCTGGAGAACATGCAGTCGGCCGCGCCCGGGATGGCGCCGGTGGAGGTCCGCAAGATCCTCGGCTCGTTCCTGTTCTCCGGCGACGACGTCGACAAGCCCGCGGGGGTCCTGTCCGGCGGCGAGAAGACCCGGCTGGCGCTGGCGATGCTGGTGGTGTCGAGCGCGAACGTGCTGCTGCTGGACGAGCCCACCAACAACCTCGACCCGGCGAGCCGCGAGGAGATCCTCGGCGCCCTGCGGACGTTCGCCGGGGCCATCGTCCTGGTGACCCACGACGAGGGGGCGGTCGACGCGCTCGCGCCGGAAAGAGTGATTTTGCTGCCGGATGGTGTGGAAGACATCTGGAGTGACGAGTTTGCCGATCTGGTGGCGCTCGCGTGACCTGCGCGGTGACTTCCGCAGATCTTTTCTGGCCGAGTGGGTAGCCGAACAGCCGGGAATGACTGATCATGGCGGGGGATAACGCAGCGGTCACCACATCACTACGGGAGGTACTCGTGGCCGAGACCCTTAAGAAGGGCACCCGCGTGACCGGTGCCGAGCGCGACAAGCTGGCGGCGGACCTGAAGAAGAGGTACGACTCCGGTGAGAGCATCCGCGCCCTGGCAGCCGCCACCGGCCGCTCCTACGGTTTCATCCACCGGATTCTGACCGAGTCCGGCGTCAACCTGCGCGGTCGCGGCGGCGCGACCCGGGGCAAGAAGTCCTGACCGGACACCGGCCCCCGGATGAGCGCACCGCCTGATCCGGCGCCGCGGCCGACCGAGTAGGGTTCGGTCGCGGCGGCGGAACGGGCGAGCGGGTCCCGCCCCGTGGACGGCGGGGCGGGCCCGCCATTGCCCCCGCCTGATCGGGCGGGGGCACGCTCATCGAAAGGAAGACCAGTGGGGGACGCGACAGCGGCCGGGCGGCCGGAAACGGCCACGGCGGTCCCGGCCGGGACCGACCTGGCCAAGGCGGGGCTCCGGTTCGAGGTGGACGGCGCCGTCGCGACCGTCACCCTGAACCGGCCCGAGCGGCGCAACGCCATGACGTTCGACACATGGCGGGGGCTCGCCGCGATCGGCCGCTCGCTGCCCGCGGACGTGCGCGTCGTCGTGCTGCGGGGCGAGGGCGCCTGCTTCTCCGCCGGGATCGACCTCGGCATGTTCTCCGGTGACGGCGAGGGCTTCAGCGACGGCTCGGACGCCGCGGCGACCGACCGCTTCATCGCCGAGCTGCAGGAGGGCTACACCTGGCTGCGGCGCCCGGAGATCGTCACGGTCGCGGCCGTGCACGGCCACGCCATCGGCGGCGGGTTCCAGCTCGCGCTGGCCTGCGACATCCGCGTCGCCGCCGACGACGCCAAGTTCTGCATGAAGGAGCCCGCGCTCGGGCTCGTCCCCGACCTGACCGGCACCAAGCCGCTGGTGGAGATCGTCGGCATCGGGCGGGCGCTGGAGCTGTGCCTGACGGCGCGGACCGTGCTCGCCGACGAGGCGGCCCGGCTCGGCCTCGCCGAGATCGTCGTCCCGCGCGACGGCCTGGACGGCGCCGTCCGCGACCTGACCGAGGCGCTGCTCGCGGTGAACCCCGGCGCGGCGGTGGCGACGAAGCGGCTGCTGTGGGAGGCCGCCGAGAACACGCTCGAGCAGCAGTGCGCCGCCGAGCGCCGCGAGCAGATCGGCCGGCTGCGGGAGATGTTCGGCAAGTGACCGCCGCGGGGCGGGCCGGGGGACGCCCGGCCCGCCCCGGCGCGGCTACTTCAGCGCCTCGCGGCCGCCGCGCGCCAGCGGCAGCAGCACGCGGCTGACGCCGGGCCGCACGGAGACCTCGGTCCCGGCCGGGTAGCGCAGCGTGTAGTCGTAGTCGGTGGACAGCAGGATCACGCCGAGCCGGTGGCCGGCCTTCACGGTGTAGTCGGTGGGTTCGAGGTCCCACCGGAACGTGTAGGGCTTCCCGGCCTCGACGGGCTCGCTGCGGCTGAAACCGTGCCGGTTCCGGGCGTCCAGCCACCCCCGCGTGATGATCTTGTAGGGGGCGGTCTGGGTCGCGAGCTGCTGCCGGTAGGTGCAGCCGGGGTCGCCCGGCACGCTCTCACCGAAGCACACCTGCTCGGCGGTGGTGACGCGGGAGCCCGTCGGGCGGGTGTCGGTGCCGTAGTCGACCAGCAGCGCCGTCAGGTACGGCGACCGGCCGTCCAGGGAGGCCCGCAGCGACACCGAGGGAATGCCGTCGACCCGGACGGCGCTCGGCAGCGGCCCGGTCAGGTAGGCGAGCCGGTTCGGGTCGGCCAGGTCCTCATCGGCGAGGAGCTGCTCGGCGGTGCGGGTCCGGCCGGCGTCCGTGAACGACTGGGGCGCCCCTGGCCGGGGCCGCAGGCCGAGGGTGCCCGGCTGCCCGGACGGCCCGGCGTTCAGGCTGACCGGGACGGTGCGGGTGCCGGGGATGGGCCAGTCCTTGGCCGTCTCCCACGTACCGTCCGCCTGCTCGACGTCGACGCGCGGCTCGTTCTCGATCCCGTTGCGGATCCCGTACAGGTAGCGGTCGAACCAGTGGTGGGTCTGCCGCAGCCACTCCTCGACCCGCCAGCGGAACGGCGTCGAGTGGTTGCCCTGGTGCAGCCACAGCTTCCGCGGGACGCCCGCCTCCTTGAGCGCGTTCCACCACTGCACGGAGTTCTTGACCTTGACGTTCCAGTCGTTGAGCCCGTGCACGACCATGACGGCGGCGCGCACCTTCCGCGCCTGGCCCACGTAGTCGCGCGCCGCCCAGACCTTGGAGTAGTCGCCGGTCTCGCGGTCCTGCGTCGCCTCGATCTCCTCGATGACCTTCGCGCAGACCTCGGGGTTCTCGCGGGTCAGCACGGCCTCGGCCAGGACGTCGAGGTCCTCGCCCTGGTAGCCGCCGGGCGCGACGACGCCGCCGCCCGCGCGGTAGTAGTCGTACCAGCTGGAGATCCCGGCGATCGGGACGATGGCCTTCAGGCCCTCGACGCCGGTGGCGGCGGCCATGTTCGGCAGCGTCCCGTTGTAGGACTGGCCGATCATGCCGACGTTGCCGGTGGACCAGGTCGCCTTCACCGGGGTGCCGTCCGGGGCCCAGCCGCGGGCGCGGCCGTTCAGCCAGTCCACGGCGGCCTTGGCGCCCGCCTGCTCGCTGCGGTCGCCGGACGTCGGGCAGCCGGTCGAGCCGCCCGTCCCGATGCTGTCGAGGTTCGCGACGGCGTACCCGCGCGGCAGGAAGTAGTTGTCGTAGTAGCCGGGGAAGACGTCGGCGAGGTCGCGCTGGGTGGTCGTCAGCGAGCGGGCCCGCGCGTCGCCGATGTCGACCGGGTGGTTGGGGACGTTGTTGATCCCGGCCCAGTAGGGGCTGGCCTCCAGGATCGTCGGGACCTTCAGGCCGGCGGTGGCGGTCTCCTTCGGGCGCATGATCCGCATCTGCACCCGGTCGCGCACACCGTCGCGGTCGCTGTCGGCCGTGGTCTCGATGGTGACGGTCTGGGTGACGGCGTCCGCGCGGGAGAACACCGGCTGCGTCTCGCCGCCCGCCACCGTCAGGCGCGGGGCGGCGCCGTCCCTCGCGGGGACGTCCGCCGCCGCCGGGAGGGCGGTCGCGGCGGCCAGCGCGGCGGCGAGGGTGAGCGCGCCGGCGCCGCCGTGGAGGCGTCGTTTCATCTGTGGGCTCCCGGGGGGTGTGAGCCTGGGGGTGATGATCACAGTTACACCGGCGGGACGCGTTGTCCAGAGCCGTTACGCCGTGAGCGGAGCCGGGAAGCGCGGCGGGCGGGGCGGCGTTGTCCCCGCCGGATACTGAGATGCTTACTTGATTACGTCGATGCCGCTGGCATCGATGGCACGGACGCGCCGGAGGCAGATGTGGGAATGCCGGGAATGCCGGGCAACGGCTGGCAGGTGATGGCCTCGTTCCGCAAGGACAGCTCCGTCACCCGGCAGAAGCTCAAGCCCGGCACCGTCGGGCGGATCGCGGGGTACGCCCGGCCCTATGTGCGCGAGCTGGTGATCTTCCTCGCGCTGAACTCGCTGGCCGCGGTGATCGTCGTCGCGAACCCGCTGCTGCTGAAGTCGATCATCGACAGCGGCATCGTGCCGGGCCGCCAGGACATCGTGGTGTGGCTCGCCGTCGCCGTCGCGGGCCTCGCGCTGGTGGAGGCGGTGCTCGGCCTCGCCCAGCGCTGGTACTCCGCGCGCATCGGCGAGGGGCTCATCTACGACCTGCGCAGCCAGGTGTTCGCGCACGTCCAGCGGCAGCCGGTCGCGTTCTTCATGCGCGCGCAGACGGGCTCGCTCGTCAGCCGCCTCAACAACGACGTGATCGGCGCGCAGCGGGCCCTCACCACCACGCTGTCGTCGGTGGTGTCCAACGTGATCAGCCTGATCCTGGTGCTGGCGACGATGCTGTTCCTGTCGTGGCAGGTCACGCTGATCGCGCTGCTGCTGCTCCCGATCTTCGTCCTGCCGGCCAAGTGGGTCGGCAAGCGGCTGCAGCGCGTCAGCCGCGAGCAGATGGTGCTGGACGCCGAGATGGGCTCGCTGATGACCGAGCGCTTCAACGTGGCCGGCGCCATGCTCGCCAAGCTGTACGGGCGGCCCGCCGAGGAGGAGGAGAACTTCTCCGGCCGCGCCGCCCGCGTCCGCGACATCGGCGTCGTCGCCGCCATGTACGGGCGGGTCTTCTTCACCGCGCTGACGCTCGTCGCGGCGCTCGCCACCGCCATGGTCTACGGCGTCGGCGGCTACCTCGTCGTGGGCGACACCCTCCAGCTCGGCACGCTCGTCGCGCTCGCGACGCTGCTGACCCGCATGTACGGGCCGCTGACCGCGCTGTCCAACGTCCACGTGGACGTCATGACCGCGCTCGTCAGCTTCGACCGGGTCTTCGAGGTCCTGGACCTCAAGCCGCTGATCCGCGACCGCGAGGACGCCCGCGCGCTCGCCGAGAGCCGCTCGCCCGCCGCGAGCCTCACCAAGGCGCCGTCGATCGAGTTCGACCACGTCCGGTTCGCCTACCCGGCGGCGGACGAGGTGTCGCTGGCGTCCCTGGAGTCGATCGCCCGCACCGACACCTCGCCCAGCCGCGAGGTGCTGCACGACGTCGACTTCCGGGCCGAGCCCGGGCAGCTCGTCGCGCTCGTCGGGCCGTCCGGCGCGGGCAAGTCGACGATCACCCACCTGGTGTCGCGGCTGTACGACGTGTCCGGCGGCGCGGTCCGGATCGGCGGCGCCGACGTCCGCGACGTGACCCTGGAGTCGCTGCGCGCCGAGATCGGCGTGGTCAGCCAGGACGCGCACCTGTTCCACGACACGATCCGGGAGAACATGCGCTACGCCCGCCCGGACGCGACCGACGAGGAGATCCTCGCCGCGCTGGAGGCCGCGCACGTCGGCGGCCTCGTCGCCGAGATGGCCGACGGCCTGGACACCGTCGTCGGCGACCGCGGCTACCGGCTGTCGGGCGGCGAGAAGCAGCGCCTCGCGATCGCCCGGCTGCTGCTCAAGGCGCCGTCGGTGGTGGTGCTGGACGAGGCGACCGCGCACCTGGACTCCGAGTCCGAGGCGGCCGTGCAGCGGGCGCTGCGCACCGCGCTCGCGGGCCGCACCTCGCTGGTGATCGCGCACCGGCTGTCCACGATCCGGGAGGCCGACCAGATCCTGGTGATCGACGGCGGCCGGGTCGCCGAGCGCGGCCGGCACGAGGAGCTGCTGCTGGAGGGCGGCCTGTACGCCGAGCTGTACCGCACGCAGTTCGCCCACCAGCGGGACGTGGAGCTGCAGACCGAGCCGCTGGGCGCCGACTAGCCGCGCGCAGGCGCGGCGGCGTGGTCAGCTCTGCGGCCCGGTGCGGTAGCCGAGCCTGCGCAGCTCGGTCCCCGCGACCTTCTCGACCTGGGCGGCCTGCCGGGGGGTGAGGCGGTCGCGCCACGACCCGACGCCGCCGTCGGCCGCCTCGCCCGCCCGCACCAGGCCCGACAGCGCGGACCTCGGGACGCGCGCGTCGAGGTACTCCGACAGGCCCGCGGCGATGGCGCGCGGCTTGGCCAGCAGGTCCTCGTAGCGGACGGTGAGCAGCTGCTCCTCGGGGACCTGCTGGCGGAGCCTGGCGCTGAGCCGCACCGAGCCGCGCCAGCGCAGCGCGCACTTGACCGCGGTGGCCGCGCGCGGCCACCGGTTGCGGTCGGTGTGGTCCTCGACGCCGAAGAACGGGTTGGGGAACACCGTGTCGAGGTTGGCCAGGCCCGGCTTGAACCAGGCGAGGCAGCGCTCGTCTTCGAGCATGTCGGCGACCGCGTCCCGGCCGTCCCGGATCACCTGGACGAGCTGGGCGTCGGGGAAGGCGTCCAGCAGCACGTCGGCGCTGTAGATCAGGTCGGGGGAGGCGTCGGCGAACCGCTCCAGGCCCTGCGCGTCCGCGCACGCCTCCGCGGGCGCCGGGGCCGGGGCGCCCGGCGGGGCCGGGGGCCGCGGCGGCAGCCCGGCCAGCTCGCGGCACTCGTCCGGGCACTGCGCGCAGGCCCGCGCCGAGACCAGCCACGCCTCGGCGTAGGCGTCCCGCAGCACCCGCGCGGCGCCCTTCTCCCGGTCGGAGGCGATCGAGGGCTGCCGTGCGAACGCGTAGGTGACGCGCAGCACGCCGGGCCTGCCGGTGGTCAGATGGAAGCCGGGGGTCCGCTTGACCGCGCGCGCCAGCAGCTCCGCACCCGAGTGCGGAGCCCCCAGGATGAACACCGGGCGGCGGACCTTGGTGCCGTTGACCACCAGGATGTGCGGCGTCGACCTCATACCAGGGCAAGTTTGTCACCTTTTGCGGACTGGCCGGTCCGTGACCCAGCGTAAGGGCCGGCCCGATACCCATCCGTTAACCGGAGCGGACCATGACCCCCGCGCGGGACCTACCATGTCGGGGTGGACGTTCCCCTGACGCTCGCCGAGCTTCTGCCCAACGTCGGCGCGATCACCGTGCTGACCGGCGCCGGGGTCTCCACCGACAGCGGCATCCCCGACTTCCGCGGCCCGCGCGGCGTCTGGACCCGGGATCCGGCGGCGGAGGCGATGTCCACGATCGGCTCCTACCTCGCCGACCCCGAGGTGCGGCGGCGCGCCTGGCGGTCCCGCCGCGACGACCCCGTCTGGACGGCCGAGCCGAACGCCGCGCACGCGGCCCTCGCCGAGCTGGAGCGGGCCGGGCGGCTGCGCGCCCTGATCACCCAGAACATCGACGGCCTGCACCAGCGGGCCGGGTCGTCCGCCGCCGCGGTCATCGAGATCCACGGGACGGTGCGCGAGGCGGTCTGCCTGTCGTGCGGGCTGCGCACCCCCATGCCCGAGGTCCTCGCCCGCGTCGACGCCGGCGAGGACGACCCGCCCTGCGCGGCGTGCGGCGGCCTGCAGAAGTCCGCGACGGTCTCCTTCGGCCAGTCCCTGGACCCGGACGTGCTGGACGCCGCGATCGCCGCCGCCCGCGACTGCGAGCTGTTCCTGGCCGCCGGCACCTCGCTGACCGTGCAGCCCGCCGCCGGGCTGTGCCTGGAGGCGGTCGACGCCGGCGCCCGCCTGGTGATCATCAATGCCGAGCCGACCCCGTACGATGGGCTGGCCGACGCGGTCCTGCGGCGGCCGATCGGCGAGACGCTGCCGCGCCTCGCCGGCCTCGCGCTCGGCACGGGGCGATGATCTGTTGGCGATGATCTGTTGGCGGGTCGTGACCGGGCGCCTCTTCCACTGGCGTCCGGATCCTGACAAGCTCTATCCGTCGCGGTGCGAGGAGGGATCGGGTTGAAGAGCGGGGGCGCCCGCGCGGAGACGGCAGACGGGCCGCCGGCCGCGCCGGGTGCCGGCATGCCCGGAGACCGCGGCCGGGCGCGACGGGCCCGCCGGTACGGGCGGTTGCGCCCCGGCGACCGGGTCGCGGTGATCGCGCCCAGCGGCCCCGCCGAGCCCGCCCGGCTGGAGGCCGGCTGCGCGCTGCTGCGCGACCTCGGCCTTGACGCCGTGGTCGGCAAGCACGCCCTCGACCGTGTCAACCTCGGCGCCCCCGGCCCGGTCCGCGAGGGCTGGCACCGGCTCGCCGGCGGCGACGCCGACCGGGCCGCCGACCTGCAGTCCGCCTGGTGCGACCCGCGCGTCCGCGCGGTGGTCTGCGCCCGCGGCGGCTACGGCGCCACCCGCGTCCTCGACCACCTCGACTGGGACGCCCTGGCCGCCGCAACGGCAGCGTCCGGCGCGCCCAAGATCCTGCACGGCTCCAGCGACATCACCGCACTGCACGCGGCCTTTGGAACGCGCCTAGGGGTCACGACGTCCTTCGGCCCCATGCCCGCCGGCCTCCTCGCCGACGACGAACCCGACACCGACACCCTCGACGCCCTCCGCGCCGCCCTGTTCGGCGGCCCGGTCACGCTGCCGGGCACGCACGCCCTCAGCCCGGGGCGCGCCGAGGGCCCGCTCACCGGCGGCACCCTGTCGCTCCTCGCCGCCCTCGCCGGCACCCCGTACGCCCCGCCGCCTGCGGCGGGCCGCATCGTCTTCCTGGAGGACGTCACCGAGGCGCCCTACCGGATCGACCGGATGCTCGTGCAGCTCCTGCAGTCCGGCTGGTTCGACGGCGCGGCCGGGGTGGCGCTCGGCACCTGGCGCGACTGCGGCGACCCCGCCGAGCTCGACGCGGTGTTCGCCGCCCGGCTCGGCCCGCTCGGCGTCCCGGTGCTGGCCGGGCTGCCCGCCGGGCACGGCCCGCGCCAGCTGACCCTCGAACTCGGCGCCCCCGCCGTC
>NZ_VCKZ01000290.1 GCF_005889745.1 Actinomadura geliboluensis | reverse complement strand
CCCTCATCCCCCGCCTCCGCCCCGGCCCCGCGCGGCCGGGGCGGGGGCGGGGAACTCCGCCCACACCACCGTCCGCGGCCCGTCCGCCCGGAACCCCCACCGCGCCGACAGCGCCGCCACGATCCGCATCCCGCGGCCCGTCTCGGCCCCGGCCTCGTCCCGCACGTGCGGCCGCCCGCCGGCCGCGCCGCCGTCGGCGACCTCCAGCCGGACCAGCCCGTCCCCCGCCGCGAGGACGACCGTCACCCGTCCGCCCGCCAGCCCCGACGCCGTGTGCGTGACCGCGTTCGCGACCAGCTCGCTCACCACCAGCACCAGGTCGTCCACCGCGGGGAGGCCGGCCGCCGCCTCCCGGACGAAGGCCCGCGCGACCCCGACCGACCGCCGCGTCCCCGGCAGCGTGACCGCGCCGATCACCCGCGCCCCGCCTCCGGCAACGGCTCCGCCGCGCCGGGCGGAACCGGGTCCGAGGCCCGGCCCGCCGGCCAGAGCGGCCTGCGACACGTCGTCGACGCCCACCGCGGCAACTCCCTTCACGTCCGGAAAGTCGCCCGTCACCCCGGCAGTACGGTCCCGCCCCCGCCGCGCGTTCAGCCTGATCAGGCGCGCGCGGCCGGATGACTACGCTGAGCAGTGGAAGATGACGGTGAGTACCGCCCGGGGGATCGGCTGTGACGACGGAGAGGCGGGAGCGCGCCCGCCGGTGGCGAGCGCGCCTGCTCTTCTCGGTGCGCGGGCGCGCGACCATCCTCACCGTGGCGGTGTCCGCACTGGTCCTGGCCGTCGTGTTCGTCCTGCTGATGCTCCTCGCCCGGGACTGGGCGCGGAACAGGGTCTCCGACAACGCGCAGCGGACCGCCGAGCGGATCGCGTTCGACATCACCACGGGCGCGAACCGCGGCGATCTCACCGTCCGCCCCGGCGAGGCGCCCCTGGTGCAGGTCGTGACCCCGGACGGGCGGGTCGTGGCGGCGAGCGAGGCCGTCCGGGGACGTCCGGCGCTGGTACGGGCCGAGCTGAGGCGGGGCGTCCTGCTCGTCGACGAGCGGGTCTGCCCCGGGTTCCGCGACGGCTGCGTGTGGGCGTTCGGCATGCGCCTGCGGGAGTCGCCGTGGGGGCCGGGCGTGATGGTCGTGGCGGCGGCGCCGATGCCGACCCTGCTGAACGTGTGGCTGCTGCCGCTCGGCATCGCCCTCGTCCTCACCGCGCTCCTCGCCCTGATCGCCTGGTGGACGTGGCACACGATGGGCCGGACGCTGGTCCCGATCGACCGGCTGCGCACCGAGCTCGCCGCCGTCGGCGCCCACGGCCTGGACCGGCGGGTCCCCGTCCCGGGGACGTTCGGCGAGATCCAGGCGCTCTCCGAGACGGTCAACGCCACGCTGGCGCGGCTGGAGGAGGCGTCCGACCGGGAGCGCCGGTTCGTCTCGGACGCCTCGCACGACCTGCGGAACCCGATCGCCGGGCTGCAGACGCGCCTGGAGGTCGCGCTGGACGAACCGGACGACTACCCGTGGAAGCCGATGCTCCGGTCGGCCCTCGGCGACGTGCGGCGGCTGAACGACATCGTGGTCGACCTGCTGGAGCTGTCCCGCCTGGACGCCCGCACCCCGCGCCCCCTCGAACGCGTCGACCTCGCCGAGCTGGTCCGCCGCGAGGTGGCGCGGCGCGACGACCGCGTCCCCGTGGAGACCCGGCTGGCGCCGGGCGCCGTCGTCACGGCCAACACGGTGCGGCTCGGCCGGGTGCTCGGCAACCTGCTGAACAACGCCGAACGGCACGCCGAGTCGCGCATCCGGGTCACCGTGGACCGCGACGCCGGCGACGCCGTCCTGGAGGTGCTGGACGACGGCGTCGGCATCCCGCCGGAGTCGCGCGAGCGGGTCTTCGAGCGGTTCGCCCGGCTTCCGGAGTCGCGCGCCCGCGACCCGCAGGGCACCGGGCTCGGCCTGCCCATCGCCCGCGAGATCGCCGAGATCTACGGCGGCACGCTCCGCGTCGCCGACAGCCCGCACGGCGCCCGCTTCGTCCTGCGGCTCCCGCTCGTCACGGACGCCGCCGGATCGCGGTGACGACCGAGGCGAGTCCGTCGGCGCCGTGGCCGGCGTCCACGGCGCGCCAGAACAGGTCCCGGAGCGCGAGGGGCCAGGCGGTGTCGATCCCGGCCTCCCGCGCCGCCTCGACGACGTGGTCGGCGCCGACCGCCTGCATCCGGAGGCTGTTCGCCTCGCCCGGGAACGCGCCGGCGTCGATCTCCTCGGCGAGGATCTTCAGGAAGCCCATCGGGCCGTCCGCGGCCAGCTCGCGCAGGGTCGTCGCGGCGAACGGCTGGAACTGCCGGGCCGACACCCCCGCGGTCTCCAGCAGGGCGATGGCGTGCATGTAGGCGGTCAGCGTCGACCAGAACAGGAACAGCTGGGACTGGTAGTACAGCATCGCCAGACCGGGGTCGGTGCCGACGAACGTGACGTCCCCTAGCTCGGCGAGGGCTTCCTTGTGGCGGTCCAGTTCTTCTTCTGGGCCGCTGTAGAAGACGTACGAACCCGGCTGGCCGATGCCAGGCGGCGGCACCATGATGCCGCCGGTCACCAGGACGCCGCCGTTCGCGGACGTCCATTCGCTCGCGCGGCGCAGTTCGTCCGGGCTGCCGGAGCTGAGGTTGACGACGACGCGCCCCTTGAGGTCGACGCCGTGCAGGGAGTCGTACATCGCCTGGTAGTCGGTCTGGCTGACGACGACCAGTTCGGACGCCGCGACCGCTTCGGCGGCCGTCGGAGCCAGGGTCGCGCCTGCCTCGACCAAGGGCGCCGCCTTGGACGCGGTCCGGTTCCACAGCGTGGTCGGGTGGCCGTTCTTGAGGAACGTCCTGGCCATCGTCGCGCCCATGGGGCCGAGGCCGATGACCGTCACTGGAGACTTCACGGTTCCTCCTGATAGTGGGTTCTGCAGTGCGTGGCCTTCACCCTCGTCTTGGCCGCTACGGAACGGCTGCGGGTCCGTCCGTAGCGGTGGCTACGCTGGCGCCGTGCGTTTCGGGGTGTTGGGGCCGCTCGCGGTGTGGACGGACGACGGGACGCCCGTCCACGTCCCGGAAGCGAAGGTCCGCACGCTCCTCGCCGTCCTGCTCACCGAGCCGGGGCGTCCCGTCTCCGCCGACCGGCTCATCGACGCCCTGTGGGGCGACGCGCCGCCCCGCAACCCGTCCGGAACGCTCCAGGCCCGGATCTCCCAGCTGAGGAAGGTGCTGGACGGCGCCGAGCCGGGGGCGCGGAGGCTGATCGCGCTCCGTCCGCCCGGATACGCGCTCGACGTCGCCCCGGACGCGGTGGACGCCGCCCGGTTCGCCGCGCTCCACGCCCACCCGGCCGCCGATCCGCTCGCCCGCAAGCGGCGTCTCGGTGACGCGCTGGCGCTGTGGCGCGGCCCCGCCTACGCCGACTTCGCCGACGCGGAGTTCGCCCGGCCGTCCATCACCGCGCTGGAAGAGGGCCGACTCGCCGCGATGGAGGCCCTTGCCGAGGCGCGGCTCGAACTGGGCGAGCACGCCGCGGTCGCGGCCGAGCTAGCCGAAACCGTGGCCCTGCATCCGCTGCGCGAACGGCTGCGCGCCGCACACCTGCGCGCACTCCACCGGGCTGGACGGCAGGCCGAGGCACTCGCGGGCTACCACGATCTGCGCGCGCGCCTGGCCGACGAGCTGGGCGTCGATCCGAGCCCCGAATCGGCGGCGCTCTACCAGTCGATGCTCGAAACCGAGGCCGTCCCGCCGCAGCGCCCAGCCCCCGCACCGCCAGCCCCGCTCGGCGAACTCATCGGACGCGAGGACGACGTCCGGCACGCCCGCGCGCTGCTGGCCGAGCACCGCCTGGTGACTCTGACCGGGCCCGGCGGCGTGGGCAAGACGAGGCTGGCGCTGGAGACGGCCGCGCGGTCGCTCGCCGACCACCCCGACGGCGTGTGGACGGTCGAGCTGGCCACGGCCGGCGACGTGGCCGGGCAGGTCGCCCGCGTGCTGGGCCTTCGCGACGAGTCCGCCGAGCGGCCGTTGGCCGACGCGCTGCGCGGGCGGCGGGTGCTGCTCGTCCTGGACAACTGCGAGCACGTGCTCGACCCGGTCGCGGAGCTGGCCGGGCGGCTGCTCGCGGACGCGCCGGGCTTGCGGATCCTCGCGACGTCCAGGGAGCCGCTGGGCGTGCCCGGGGAGCGGCTGCAGATCGTCCCGCCGCTCGGGCTGCCCGGCCCGGAGAGCGCACCGGAGGCGCTGCTGGAGTCCGCCGCCGTGCGGCTGTTCGTCGCGCGGGCCGCCGCCGCGTCGCCCGGGTTCGCGCTCGACGCGGGCACCGCGCCCTGGGTCGCGTCGATCTGCCGGCGGCTGGACGGCCTGCCGCTCGCGCTGGAACTGGCGGCGACCCGCGTCCGCGGGCTCGGCGCGCGGGACCTGGCGGCGCGGCTGGACGACCGGTTCCGGCTGCTGGCGGGCGGGCGGCACGGCGGCCCGGCCCGGCAGCGGACGCTCCGCGCGGTGATCGACTGGAGCTGGGAGCCGCTGCCCGAGCCCGAGCGGCGGGCGCTGCGGCGCCTCGCCGTGCACGCGGGCGGCTGCACGCTGGACGCCGCCGAGGCCGTCGGCGATACCGACGCCGGCGTGCTCGCCCGGCTCGTCGACCGGTCCCTCGCCGTCCGGACGGACGACGGCCGCTACCGGCTGCTGGAGTCGGTCGCCGCCTACAGCCTGGAGCGCCTGCGCGAGGCGGGCGAGGAGGACGAGTTCCGCCGCCGCCACGCCGCCCACTACACCGCCCTGGCCGAGCAGGCGGCCGAACAGCTGCGCGGCCCGGAGCAGGCCCACTGGTTGGAGCGGCTCGACCAGGAGGCCGCGAACCTGAACGCGGCCCTGCACAGCACCACCGGTTTCCGCCTGGTGAACGCCCTCGGCTGGTACTGGTACCTGCGCGGACGTTTCGGAGACGCACGACGTGCGCTCGCCAAGGCGCTCTCCGCCGACCCGCAGGCGTCCCCGGCCAGGACCGAAGCCGAGACCTGGCTGACCGCCTTCACCATGCTGGTCGGCGAAGGCACCGATTCCGAAGAGGTGCGCAGAGCCGCGCTGAAGGACGACAGGGATCCGCTGGCCAGGGCCAAGGCGGAGTGGCTTCTGAGTCACGTCCACTGGGCATACGGTGATCTGGCCGCGAATGAAGAACGCGTTGAGCGTGCCCTCGCCGTGTTCCGCGCGCGCGCCGATCGCTGGTTCACGGCCGCCGCGCTCGCGACCCGGGCCAAGTTCGCCCTGGGCCGCGGTGACCTGCCCGCCCTGGCGCGGGACGCCGCCGGAAGCATGGCGATCTTCGATGACCTCGGCGACCCGTGGGGACGGCTGGAGGCCGCCGACGCCCTCGCCCGCCTGGCCGAGACCACCGGCGACTACGACGCGGCGGCCCGGCACCTGCGGGACGGGCTTCGGCTCGCCGAGGAACTGCGGATGTGGCCCGAGGTCTCCTTCCGGCTCGCCGGCCTCGGCCGCGTCGCGCTGCTCACCGGCGCCCTCGGCGAGGCCCGCGACCTGCACGAGCGGGCGCTCGGCCTCGCGCGCCGGCACGCCGCGCGGTCCGCCGAGGAGTTCGCCGAGGTCGGGCTCGGGCTCGTCGCCCGGGCGAGCGGCGACCTCGACGCCGCCGAGGCCCATCTGCGGGCGCGGCTCGGCTGGCTGCGCGGCATCGGCGGGACGGCCGGCATCGCGTTCGTGCACGCCCAGCTCGGGTTCGTCGCCGAGGAGCGCGGCGACGCGCGCGCGGCCCGCGACCTCCACACCGAGGGCCTCGCCGCCGCCCGCGCCATCGGCGACCCGCGCGCGATCGCCCTCGCGCTGGAAGGGCTCGCCGGGGCCCGCTCCCTGGCCGGCGAGCACGAGGCCGCCGCCGGGCTGCTCGCCGAGGCGGCGGCGCTGCGCGCGGAGTCCGGCGCGCCGCTGCCCCCCGGCGAACGCCGCGACGTCGACCGGATCGCCCGCCGGATCCGGGACGCGGGAAAGATCCGCGCCGCGTCCGGCGTTACCCCTGAAACCGGCAAGGGAGAGTCATGAGCGAGGATCTCGGTTACGGGTGGCAGGGCGAGCTGCTGGACCTGCCCGCCTACCTGAAGCGCGTCGGATACGACGGCGATCTGGCGCCGACCGAGGCGACGCTGCGGGCGCTGCACCGGGCGCACGTCACGTCCATCCCGTTCGAGAACCTGGAGATCATGCTCGGGCGGCCCGTCGAGATGTCGCTGGAGGCCGTCCAGGCGAAGCTGGTCGGGCAGCCGCGCGGCGGCTACTGCTTCGAGCACAACCGGCTGTTCGCGGCGGTGCTGGAGCGGCTCGGGTTCGAGGTCGCGGCGCTCTCCGGGCGGGTCATGCTCGGCGCGGAGCGCCTCCGGCCGCCGACGCACGCGCTGCTGCACGTCCGTCCCCCGGAGCAGCCGCGCGACGAGCCCGCCTGGCTGTGCGACGTCGGGTTCGGCGCCGGGCCGCTGGAGCCGCTGCCGTTCACCGACGGCGCGGAGGCCGTCCAGGACGGCTGGGCCTTCCGGCTCCAGCGGGGCCGCGTCGCCACGGCCCTCGGCCCCGACAAGGCCGACTGGGAGATGCACCAGCGCGGGACGGACGGCTGGATCCGGCGGCACATGTTCGCCCTGAACGAGGTGTTCCGCGTCGACTTCGACGTGCTGAACTACTACGTCTACGCCAATCCCCGGTCGCCGTTCACCGCCCGCCCGTTCGTGCAGCGGTTCTCCCCCGAAGCGCTCCGCGTCCTCGACGGGACGACGCTGTCGATCACCCGGCCGGACGGCGCGCCCGAGTCCCGCGAGCTGGCCCCCGAGGACCTGCCCGAGACGCTCGCCCGCGACTTCGGGATCGTCCTGGACGGCGACGACGTCCCCCGCCTCGTCGATTTCGTCCGCGGCCGGGCCGCGCCGGCGTGAGCCGGGGTTGAACTCCGCCCTCCGGGTATCGCCTCCCTCGAACCATGACGAGGAGGATGACCATGGCCGAGAAGGCCGAGAACGTCGTCGACCTGCTGCTCGCGCAGCACGATGAGATCCGCCGGCTGGCGTCGACCGTGGAGAGCAGCCGCGGCGAGGCGCGCAAGCGCGCCTTCGACGAGCTGCGCCGGCTTCTCGCGGTGCACGAGACCGCCGAGGAGGAGATCGTCCACCCGTTCGCCCGCCATGCCATCGGCAACGGCTCCCATGTGGTCGACGACCGGCTGCAGGAGGAGAACGAGGCCAAGGGCGCCCTGGCCGAGCTGGAGAAGATGAACACCGACTCCCCGGACTTCGAGGAGAAGTTCGCCCGGTTCCACCGGGACGTGGAGGCGCACGCCACGCACGAGGAGCGCGAGGAGTTCCCGCGCATCCGGCAGGACGCGACGCCCGAGCAGCTGCGCGGCATGGCGGCGGCCGTGCGCGCCGCCGAGGCGGTCGCGCCGACGCACCCGCACCAGGGCACCGAGTCGGCCGCCAAGAACCTCGCGGTCGGCCCGGTGGCCGCCGTCGCCGACCGCGTCCGCGACGCCATCGGCAAGGTCCGCAGCTGACGATCGCCGGGGCGGCCCCGGCCCCGGCGCCGGGGCCGCCCCGCCCGGCCCGCGAGGAGGGGCGAAATGACCGACAAGAAGAGGGACGAGGACAAGCCGCTCGCCGACCGGCGCGCCGAGGCCGACGCGCCGCAGGAGGAGGACGCGGACTTCGCGGACGAGCACGCGCCCGGCCCGACCGACCCGCCGATCGCCGAGGCCGAGACCCCGGGCGGGGAGGACGACGGCTACAGCCCGCAGACGCGCGTCCCCTAGCGGCCCGCGCCCGGCCGGGCGGCTACTCCCGGTCGTCGTCGTGGTCGGCGCCGACCGTGACGCCGACGACGTCGTCCAGCTCGCTGAGGTGCGCGGTGAGGTCCGGGATCGAGCCGGTGCCCTCCAGCACGATCGACACCACGGCGTTGCCGAGCCGCCGCCGGTCGTCCGGCTCGCGGCGGTCGCGGCGCTCGTCCCGGCCGCGGTCGGAGTCGTCCGGCAGGTACTCGCGGTCGATGCTGACCTCCAGGATGACGAAGCCGCGCCGCGTGCACTCCATCAGGACCCGCCGCAGCGCGCCGCGCCCGTCCCGGTAGACGAGCCGCATGCGGGCGAGCCCCGCGGGGCGGAACCGCTCCAGCGGCAGCCGCCGCGTCACCGCGCTCAGCCCGTACACGACGAGGAAGTGGACGCCCGTCACCGCCACCGCGAGGATCGGCAGCCCGCCGCCCGCCGCCATGCCGACCGCCGCCGTCACCCACACGACCGCCGCCGTGGTCAGCCCGCGCACCGCGTCCCGCCGGACGAAGATCAGCCCGCCGCCGATGAAGCCGATGCCGGACACGATCTGCGCCGCCACCCGGGACGGGTCGAGCGACACGTTGCCCGGCACGTCCTCGAACCCGTACTTGCTGACCAGCATGAACAGCGCCGCGCCGACGCCGACGAGGGTGTGCGTGCGCAGGCCCGCGCTCTTGTTGCGCAGCCCGCGCTCCAGCCCGATCGCGGCCGACAGCACCATCGCCAGCAGCAGTTCCCCGATCTGGACGAACCCCTGGCCCGGCGATAGCTCGATCACCTTTTGTCCCTACCCTCCCGCCGTGTCCCACAAGCCGCGCACGCGTGCGCGGGCCGCCCCGGTCGTCCACCGGGGCGGCCCGCGCGACCGCTCAGTCGGGGTGCGGCGGCCGCTGGCCCGGCGGGACCCCGCCGCCCTTGCCGCCGCCCTTCTTCCCCTTGTCGGTGCCGTGCGCGTGGCCCTTGCGCCGCGTCGTCTTCGGGTCGGTGGCCTCCGGCGCCGGCTCCTCGGTCACGGCGGTCCGCTCCGACCGCCGCATCTCGGGCTGCTGCGGATTCGGCATGATCACGCCTCCTATGCGGTGGACGGCTCGGGCCGGAGCGGGTCGTGCCCCACGCTCATCAGCTCGTGCCGCCACCCGTCGTCCCGTTCCGCGTTCGGCGGACGGTTGTCGAGATGGTCCTCGACGAAGTCCACGACCTCCTGCATCAGCTCGGCGTCGCTCTCGGTGAGGTCGACCTTCCGCTTGCGCAGCACGTCGACCACGCGGGCGCCGAGCTCGTTCACCCCCGGGCCGGGGCCGGGCTCGGGGAACGCGTCCTCGCCCGAGGCGTCCGTGAGCAGCCACGTCCGCAGCTCGTCGGAGGTCATGTTGACGAGCCGGTGAAAGTCCTCCCAGGCCAGCTCGACCTCAGCCGGTATGCGATCGTTCATCGGTCACTCCCTCTCGGCCGTTCACGCCCCGCCCTACCCGTTGATTGGCGTCGCATTCGCCCTCTTTGTCCGCGCGTTACCCGGCGGGCGTCCCGGGAAGCACCCCGCCATGGACCACTCGCACGCCCCCGTCCTCGACGCCCTCGCCGCCTACCACCGCGAGGACCAGCTCCCCTTCACCCCGCCCGGCCACAAGCAGGGCCGCGGCGCCGACCCGCGCGTGCGGGACGTGCTGGGCGACGCGGTGTTCCGCTCGGACCTGCTGGCGATCTCCGGCCTGGACGACCGCATGTCGAGCGGCAAGGTCCTGGAGCGGGCGCAGGAGCTCATGGCGGACGCCGTCCACGCCGAGCAGACGTTCTTCTCGACGTGCGGCAGCTCCCTGTCGGTCAAGAGCGCCATGCTGTCCGTCGCGGGCCCCGGCGAGAAGCTCGTCGTCGGCCGGGACGCCCACAAGTCGGTCGTGTCCGGCCTGATCCTGTCCGGCGTCCGCCCGATCTGGGTGGACCCGCAGTGGGACGCGTCCCGGCACCTGGCGCACCCGCCGACCGCCGAGGCGTTCGCCGCCCGCCTCGACGAGCACCCCGACGCGCGCGGCGCCCTCGTCACCAGCCCCACCCCGTACGGGACGTGCGCCGACCTCACCGCGATCGCCGTGGCCTGCCACGACCGCGGCAAACCGCTCATCGTGGACGAGGCGTGGGGCGCGCACCTGCCGTTCCACCCCGACCTGCCGACCTGGGCCATGGACTCCGGCGCCGACGTGTGCGTCACGAGCGTCCACAAGATGGGCGCCGGCCTCGAACAGGGCTCGGTCTTCCACCAGCAGGGGAACCTGGTCGACCCGTCCGTGCTGAAGGCCCGCGAGGACCTGCTCGGCACCACTAGCCCCTCCGTCCTGCTCTACGCGGGGCTGGACGGGTGGCGGCGGCAGATGGTCGAGCACGGCCACGCGCTGCTCCAGGACGCGCTCCACCTGGCCTCCCGCGTCCGCGCGGAGATCTCCGCGATCCCCGGGTTCGACGTCCAGGGACCCGACGAGTTCACCGGCCCCGGGCTCGCGCACGACCTCGACCCGCTGCCCGTCGTCATCGACATCGCCGGCCTCGGCGTCACCGGCTACCGCGCCGCCGACTGGCTGCGCGAGCACCACCGCGTCAACCTGCACCTGTCCGACCACCGGCGGATCAGCGCGCAGCTCACCTTCGCCGACGACGAGGACACGGCCGCGCGCCTCCTCACCGCCCTGCACGACCTCCACGCGCACATCGGCGACCTCGCGGGCGCGCCGGCCGTCGAGGTGCCGTCGCCGGCGGAGCTGCGGCTGGAACTGGTCGTGCTGCCGCGCGACGCGTTCTTCGGCCCGGCCGAGCAGGTGCCGGCGTCCGAGGCCGCGGGCCGCGTCTGCGCCGAGATGCTGACCCCGTACCCGCCGGGCATCCCGGCCGTCCTGCCGGGCGAGCGGATCACCTCGCCCGTGCTGGACTACCTGCGCTCCGGCGTGTCCGCCGGGATGGTCGTGCCGGACGCGGCCGACTCGTCCCTCAAGAGCGTCCGGGTGTTCATTGAGGAGTGACGCGAGTGACGTAGTCCTCAAGGCGTGCGACGGCGAAGCCCTGCCGCCGGATGCGCTTCAGCATGTCGGCGAACATCTCCGTCATCGTCGCGCCCTTGAGCTGCTCCGGGCCCCGGAAGTGGGCCAGCAGGATGTCACCTGGGTGCAGCTTCTTGTTGACGTCGTCGTACTGCATGTCGTGGATCTGCATGGACGCCCGCCACATGACGATCCCGTCGATGCCGCACTCGCGGGCCGCCTGCTGCGTGGCCCAGTTCCAGCGCCCGAAGGGCGGCCTGAGCAGGGTGGGTCTCGTCCCGTACTGCTTGGCGAGAACCTTCTGGGCGCCGCAGATCTCGCGCTTCTGGCCGTCCAGCCCCAGGGTCGGCAGGACGGGATGGGTCATCGTGTGGTTCTGGACGTGGTTCCCCAGCGCCTGCAAGGGCTTGAAGTAGCCGTAGTCGTCCTGGATGACGTTGTCGGTGAGGAACATGGTGACGGGCACCCGGAGGTCGGTCAGCATCTGGACGAACCGGGGGTCCTTCTCCTGCCCGTCATCGATCGTGATGAAGACGACACGCTGATCGGTCGGGACCTTGTCGAAGACCGTCACGGGCCCTTCGCCGCCGAGCTTGAGCGGCCTCTCCGGCGGCGGGGCGGGCGCGGGCGGCAGCGGCTTGAGGCCCCACTTCGCCCACTCGGCCGCCTCGTCCCGGGCGGCCGGCGTCGCGGTCGGCGCCGGCTCTCGCTCCGCCGGCGGGGCGGCGCCGCCGTCCCGCCCGGACGCCTCGCAGCCCTTGGCCCCCAGCAACGCCAGCAGCACCGCGGCGGCGACGGCCGCACGCAACGCCCCCACAGCCCG
>NZ_VCKZ01000289.1 GCF_005889745.1 Actinomadura geliboluensis | reverse complement strand
GACCTGGACAAGGAGATCGCGCGGCTGCGCGACGCCGGCCTCGCGTTCCGCGGCGACGTGGTCAGCGGCCCCGGCGGCCGGCAGATCCTGCTCACCGACCCGGCCGGCAATCTGATCGAGCTCTTCCAGCCCGCGAAGACCGCCCGGGGGTGACCGTGCCGTCCCCGCCGGGAGAATGCGGGGATGGACGGTCAGGACGAGCCGGCGGGCGCGGCGGCGCAGTGGGAGTACCGCGTCAGCGTCGTGAAGCTGAACCCGGTCGGCGGCGTGCACGCGCACGCCTTGCAGGAGACGCTCGACAAGGCCGGACGGGCGGGCTGGCAGTGCGCCGGCGTCATCGGGCCCGACCGGCAGGGGGTGTTCAGGCTGATCTTCCAGCGGCCGCGCCGCGCCGGGAGCGGCTGAGCAGGCGGGCGCCGGGCGTCAGTGGCGGCGCTTGGCCGCCCAGTCGCGGATCTTGGCGATGCGGTCGCGGATCTCGGCGGCGCTGGCCTGCGGGACGGGCGGGCCGCCGCAGGCCCGGCGCAGCTCGTTGTGGATGACGCCCTGCGGCTGGCCGGTGCGGTGGTTCCAGGCGTTGACGAGGCCGTTCAGTTCGCGGCGGAGGGCCGCGATGTCCTCGGCGGCGGTGCGGTCGGCGCGCGGGTCGCCGGTCTTGCGGCGCCGCTCGCCGGCGAGCTGCTCGGCCTGCCGCTTGCGCAGCAGCGCCGACACCTGGTCGGGCTCCAGCAGGCCGGGGATGCCGAGGTACTCCTCCTCTTCGGCGGAGCCGGGCTGGGCGTGCATCCCGAACTCGCCGCCGTCGTAGAGGACACGGTCGAACGTCGCGGACGCCTCGACCGTCTCGAACGGCAACTCCTCACCGACGTCCGGACTGTCCTGCTGGCGGTTGGCCTCGGCGATCAGGTCGTCGTCGAGGCCGTCCTCGCGGACGGGCCGGTCGAGGACGTGGTCGCGCTCCTCCTCCATCTCGGAGGCGTGGCCCATCAGCGTCGGTACCGACGGCAGGAACACCGACGCCGTCTCGCCGCGCTTGCGGGCGCGGACGAAGCGCCCGATCGCCTGCGCGAAGAACAGCGGCGTGCTCGTCGACGTCGCGTAGACCCCGACGCACAGGCGCGGGATGTCGACGCCCTCGGACACCATCCGGACCGCGACCATCCAGCGGTCCTCGGTACCGGCGAACTTCTTGATCTTCTTGGACGCGGTCGGGTCGTCCGACAGCACGATCGTGGCGCTCTGCCCGGTGACCGCCTTCAGCATCCCGGCGTAGGCGCGCGCGGTCTCGTGGTCGGTGGCGATCACCAGCCCGCCCGCGTCGGGGATGACGCGGCGCAGCTCGGTGAGCCGCCGGTCGGCGGCGGCCAGCACCTGCTTGATCCAGTCGCCCTTCGGGTCGAGCGCCGCGCGCCACGCCTGGGCCATCTGGTCCTGGGTGAGGGGCTCGCCGAGGGTCGCGGTGATCTCGTCGCCGGCGCGGGTGCGCCACCGCATCTCCCCCGCGTACGCCAGGAAGATCACCGGGCGGACGACGCCGTCGGCGAGGGCGGGGCCGTAGCCGTATGTGTAGTCGGCCTGGCTGCGCCGGATGCCGTCCGGCCCCTCCTCGTACTGGACGAACGGGATCGGGTTGATGTCGGTGCGGAACGGCGTGCCGGACAGCGCCAGCCGCCGCGTCGCGGGCTCGAACGCCTCCCGCACCGCGTCGCCCCAGGACAGGCCGTCGCCCGCGTGGTGCACCTCGTCGAAGATGACGAGGTACTTGCGCGACTCGGTGCGGTTGCGGTGCAGCGCGGGCCGGGCCGCGACCGTGGCGTAGGTGACGGCGACGCCGTCGAAGTCCTTGCCGATGGGGCCGTCGCTGTTCTGCCACTCCGGGTCGATCTTGATGCCGACGCGGGCCGCGGACTCCGCCCACTGCCGCTTGAGGTGCTCGGTCGGGCACACCACCGTGATCGACTGCACGATCCGGCGCTCCATCAGCTCGCGGGCGAGCCGGAGCGCGAACGTCGTCTTACCGGCGCCGGGCGTCGCGACGGTGAGGAAGTCGCGCGGGCCGGGCTGGGAGCCGTCCGTGCCGAAGTAGGCCTCCAGCGCCTGCTGCTGCCAGGCGCGCAGGGACGACGCCGTCCCCCAGGCGGCCCGTTCGGGGAACGCGGGGGGCATGCTCGATGCGGCGAAGGTGCTCACGGTCTCTGAAGGCTACCGAGGACCACCGACAGATCGTGCCGCGCCCGCCGCACGTGTGCCGAGATCCACACGGTGGCGGCCCTGCCGCCCGGCCCGGTACGCCGCCCACGACGCCCGGATACGGCGGCCCTGACCTGCGGTGAAGGCGCGCATGCAGGCGTCCTGGGCGTAGTCCATGAAATTGTGGACCGGATCCTGACCGGGCTGCGGACACGTGTCGCGGTAGGACGGGCAGCCGTTCGCCGGCTCCGCCTCGTACGGGGTGTCGGCCACCCCGTCGCCCGGCGGGACGCAGCCGCCCTCGAAGGTGTGCAGCAGGCCGAGCCAGTGCCCGATCTCGTGGACGGCCGTGTACCCGCGGTCGAAGCCCCGGTACGACCCGCCGGGAATGCTGCGGTAGTCGATGACGACGCCGTCCATGCGCGGGGCGCGCCGGTACCACTGCGGGAACGTGGAGAAGCCGAGGACGTCCGACCCGACGGCCGCCGTGTAGACGTTGAGGGTGCCGCGCCCGCCCTTGTGCAGGCGCGTCTTCATCGAGCGCTCGTACCGGTCGGGCTCCTGGAACCAGGCGGCGCTGTCCACCAGGTCGTAGCCGGCCAGGCGGAACCGCACCCCCGTGTCGGCGCCGCCCGTCTTCCCGCCGTACGCGGCGTTCAGCGTGGCGACCTGCCGCTGGACCGCGCTCTTCGAGAGCCGCCCGTACGGCCCGCTGTGGACGACGTGGAACCGCACCGGGACGACGATCCCCTTCGCCATGCGCCGGGACGCGTCGAGGCGCCGCTCGTCGGACGTCCCGAACCGGTCGAGGAGCGCCTGCCGCAGGTCGGTGAGCATGGCCACCGCCTGGTCGCGGCCGAGGGCGGCCCGGTCGCCGGGACGCGCCTTCCGGGCGTTCGAGGGATGGACGCACCCGTCACCACCGTGCGCCGCCCCGCCATGGCCGTGCACCGAACCGCCATGGCCGTGCACCGAACCACGATGGCCGTGCACCGCACCGTCGCCGCGGGCGGCGGCCGGTGCGGCCCGCACCCGTCCCCGCTCACCCACCGCACCCGGAACGGTGCACACCGTAATCGACAGTGCGCATAGCGAAACCCCGGCCATCCGCCGCATTCATCCCCCGTAGGTCGAAACCCGTATGTCACATGCGTCGGGCCCCGCGGCATCCCCCGCCGCGGGACCCGGAAAGCGCGCAGCCCGGCATGGGCGGTGCGCCGCCGCCGCGTCTCAGCGGCGGGTCACTCGCCCTTGCCGCCCTTGCCGCCCTCGCCGCCCGGCTGCATCGATTCGTAGATCTCCTTGCACTCCGGGCAGACGGGGTACTTCTTCGGATCCCGGTTCGGCACCCAGACCTTGCCGCACAGCGCGATCACCGGCGTGCCGGTCACGGCGCTCTCGGTGATCTTCTGCTTCTTCACGTAGTGGGCGAACCGCTCGTGGTCGCCGTCACCGTGCGAGAGGTCCGGCCGGACGTCCTGCTGGGTGTCGCTCTCGGGAAGGATCTTCGTACTCACGTCGTTCACCTTAGTTCAGTGTGGGGTCGTCGGGAAAAGTGGAGACGAACGCGAGATCGCCGCCCTGCCTGCGGAGAACGTCCTGCCAGAGCCGCTCGGGACGGTCCGCGAACACGTCCCCCGCCTCCGCCGGCACCAGGTACCAGGAGCCCTCCTCGACCTCCCCGCGCAGCTGCCCCGCCGACCACCCCGCGTAGCCGGCGAACACCCGCAGCTGCAGCAGCTCCGCCGCCAGCAGCCCGGGCGGGGCCTCCAGATCGACCACCCCGACCCGCGCGACCTCGGCGCCGCCGTCGAGCGCCCGCCAGCCGAGCGGCTCGTCCTCACCGGGAAGGCGGGCGAGGGCGAGCGGATGCTCCAGCGCGACGGGACCGCCCTGGAACACCACGGCGGGGCCGGTGGCGAGCCCGGCCCACGGCGGGAGGACGCGGTCCAGGGGAACCTCGGTCGGCCGGTTGAGGACAACGCCGAGCGTACCTCCGCCGATGTCGTGCTCGACCAGCAGGACGACGCTCCGCCTGAAGTTCGGATCCTCCAGCTGAGGCGTCGCCACCAGCAGGAGCCCCACCCTGATGCCGTCTTCCATGGGTTCCATCATGCGTTGCCCGGACCTCCGGCGGCACGCCTCCCCGCTCGTTAGCCTGTTACGCATTCCTATCGATGGGGATATCGGCACCACAAGGTCCTGGGTTAAGAATGATCTAGGATCATCGGCCATCCGCTTGGTGCGCGCCGGGAGGACAGCGACATGCAGTTGCCCAGGGTCATCATCGCGGCAGTGTTCGCCGTCCTCGGAGCGCTGATCACGATCCAGGCGGTGTTCAAGTCGGACGGCTCCGCGTCGCCCGCGGCGTCCAGCGCATCCGCGAGCCCCAGCCCGTCCGCCTCCTCGCCGGCCTCCTCGTCGGCCTCGCCGAAGCCCAGCACGTCCGGGACGGCGAAGGCGCCCGCCCGGCCGGTGACCGCCGACATCGGCGCGGTCTCCTGCCCGGCGCGGACCGTGCACGTCAAGGTCCGCAACTCCGGGACGCGGACCGAGGACTTCTCCGTCGAGCGCGACGACGGCGGCGCCGCGGTCCCCGGCCAGATCCCGCCGGGCAACACCCGGACGATCTCCGTGAAGCTGCGCGAGGACCGCCGCACCGACCTCACCGTCACCTGGGCCAACAAGCGCATCGAGACCAGGGCGGTGCGGGCGAACTGCACGAAGGCGGGCGGCGCGCCGACCGAGACCCCGCCGAGCAACCTGCCGCACACCGGCCCCGACACCGTGCTGTGGGCGCGGGCCGCGACCGGCGTCGGCATCATCCTCACCGGCGCGATCATCTTCTGGTACGGCGGCATCTGGCCCCGCCGCCGCGAGCGGATCTTCGCCGGCAAGAAGGACATCTGACCCGCGGGCCCGCCGCCGGGCCCCGGCGCCCGGCCGCTACGCCTCGGTGCGGGGACGGCCGCCCGCCGCCTCCCGGACGGCGCCCGCGACGCGGGTGGCCACGTCCGGGTGGAAGACGCTCGGCACGATGTAGTTCGGGCCGATCTCCTCCGGCGTGACGACCTCGGCGAGCGCCGCGGCCGCGGCGGCCAGCATGTCGAGCGTGACGCCGTCGGCCTGGGCGTCCAGCAGGCCGCGGAAGACGCCGGGAAACGCCAGCACGTTGTTGATCTGGTTCGGGTAGTCGCTGCGGCCGGTCGCGACGACGGCGGCGTGCTCGCGCGCCTCGTCCGGGGACACCTCGGGCTCGGGGTTGGCGAGCGCGAACACGATCGCGCCGTCGTTCATCGTCGCGATGTCGTCGCCGGTCAGGATGCCGGGCGCGGAGACGCCGATGAACACGTCGGCGTCCTTGACGGCGCCGCGCAGGTCGCCCGCATAGCCGGCCGCGTTGGTGTGCTCGGCGATCCAGCGGAGCGAGTCGTCCAGGTCGTCGCGGCCCTTGTGGACGGCGCCGCGGTAGTCGCACACGATGAGGTCGCGGGCCCCCGCGTGCATCAGCAGCTTCAGGATCGCGGTGCCGGCGGCGCCCGCGCCCGCCATCGTGATGCGCACCGAGCCGATCTCCTTGCCGACGACGCGCAGCGCGTTCGTCAGCGCGGCCAGCACGCAGATCGCCGTGCCGTGCTGGTCGTCGTGGAAGACGGGGATGTCGAGCAGCTCGCGCAGCCGGGCCTCGACCTCGAAGCAGCGCGGGGCGGAGATGTCCTCCAGGTTGATGCCGCCGAACGCGGGCGCGAGGATCTGGACGGTCCGGACGATCTCGTCGGTGTCCTGCGTGTCGAGGCAGATCGGCCACGCGTCGATCCCGGCGAACCGCTTGAACAGCGCCGCCTTGCCCTCCATGACCGGCAGCGCGGCCTCCGGGCCGATGTTGCCGAGGCCGAGCACCGCCGACCCGTCGGTGACGACGGCGACGCTGTTGCGCTTTATGGTCAGCCGGCGGACGTCCTCGGGGTTGCGGGCGATGGCGAGGGACACCCGCGCGACGCCCGGCGTGTAGGCCATCGACAGCTCGTCGCGGTTGCGCAGCGGCACCTTCGACTGCATCTCTATCTTGCCGCCGAGGTGCATCAGGAAGGTCCGGTCGCTGACCTTGTGGATCTTGACGGACTCGATGCCCTCCAGCGCCCCGGCGATCGCCTCGGCGTGCTGGGTGTCGCGGGTGGCGATCGTCACGTCGATGCGCAGCGTCTCGTGGCCGGCGGTGTTGACGTCGAGGGCCGTGACGATGCCGCCGGCGTTCTCGACCACGTGGGTGATCTGGCTGACGGCCCGGCCGCCGGCCGGGACCTCCAGCCGGACGGTGATGGAGTACGACACGCTCGGCACGCTCGCCACGACGACTGCTCCCTAGCTGCTCTGGGTTGTTCTCGTCCCGCGCGCGCCGCCCGATCGCCCGGGACGGCATGCCCGAGGGGGCGCGGATCGGCGGGGGCGGCCCGTGGGAGTGGTGCACGCGGGCCGTCCGGGCACGGTCGACGCATCGAGCATACGCGCAACATCACGACGCGGTGTCCCGATCGCCCCGGCTCGTTCCCCTCCCGACCAGCACCGATCGGCGCCGGCCGCGCATGACGGCCAGAACGGGCGGCCCACAGGAGCACGCCTCGTGACGCAGCGCTTCAGAACCCGTACAGGGCGCTTTAGAACGCGCCTTAGAACAGGGCCGACTGCAGACCGCGGCGGGCCTTGCCGATGCGCGGGTCCTCCGGGGGGAGCAGGTCGAACAGCGACAGCAGGTGCTTGCGCACCGCGTCGCGGTCGTCGCCCGCGCTGCCGCGCACCGCGGCGATCAGCCGGTCGAACGCCGCGTCGATGCGCCCGGTCATCATCTCCACGTCGGACGCGCTGATCTGCGCCTGGACGTCGCCGGGCTTCTCCGCGGCCTCCTGGAGGACGCGGTCGGCGTCCAGCGAGCCGACCCGCAGGCTCAGCTCGACCAGGGCGAGGCCCTGCTTGGCCTGGCCGTCCCTGGGGTCGTCGGCGAGGATCCGCTCGAACGCGGCCTTGGCGGTGGGCAGGTCGCCGCGCTGCAGGGCGTCCTCGGCCTCGGCGTACACCGGGTCGCCGGCCGGGGCCTCGCCCGCGTCGGCGCCGGGCTGCTGCTCGCCCTCGGGGGCGTCCGGCAGGATGCCCTCCTTGCGCAGCGCGTCGAAGAGCTGGTCGATGGCCTGGCGCACCTGCGGCTCGGGCGCGGCGCCGTTCAGGAACGGCAGGAGCTGCCCGGCGACGACGGCCGCGACGAACGGGATGCCGCGCACGCCCATCTGCTGCATGTAGGCGGCGAGCTGCGGGTTGGCGTCGATGTCGACCTTCGCGAGCACCCACGCGCCGGCCGCCTCGGCGGCGAGCTTCTCCAGGATCGGCCCGAGCTGCTTGCAGGGGCCGCACCATTCGGCCCAGAAGTCGACGAGGACGGGGACGGACTGCGACCGCTCCACGACCTCGGTGTTGAACGTCTGGTCGGTGACGTCCACGACGTACTGCCCGGCGGCCCCGCCCGGGTCCGCCGGCGCGCCGCCGCCCTGGGCGCGGCGTTCCTGCTGCTTCCTTGCGGCCGCCTGGCGCGCCCCCAGGTCGATGGCCCCGTGCAACGAAAAGTCCCGAGAAGGCATGGGTCCATCCTGCCCCATGAGCGCACCCGGCTGTGCGCCCGTACGCCCTGAGCGGAGCGGGCCGCCTCCCCGCGGCACCGGCCCCGGACGCCCCGTCCGGCGCACCCGACGGGGTAAATCGGCAATTGTCCACCTTTCTGGAATTCGCCACTTCGGCGCGGTAGGCAAAGAATCCAGGCGTGCTGCCGTAAAGGCAAAAAGATTGCTGACAGCCATCACCAAGCCCGGTTATAGTCACGATGTCGATGCATCGCGGCTCGGCAAAAGCGGCCGGACCCGCCGGACGGCGGAGCCGGTCTCGGCGGGCACCGCGTGGCGGGTTGGGGGACCCGTGGCCACCGGAGCGCCCGTGCCGGCGCCGCGACCGCATGGCGAGCTACGGGGGGAAACACTTGTGATCGCGGAGCATTCCGTGATCGTGGCCCGAGGAATGGGTGTCCGCCGCGGGGGGCGGTGGCTCCTGCGCCCGGTGACCTTCGGCGTGTCCGAAGGCGTGGTCGGCCTGGCCGGTCCACCTGGTGCCGGTAAATCCACTCTGCTGGCCACGTTCGCGACGTTGCGCAGGCCGAATGCCGGCCTGCTGCGCATTCTGGGACATGACATATCGAACGCCGCCGGACTGCGGGCCGCGCGGGCCGGGATCGGCTACCTGCCGACCCGGTTCTCCCGCGCCGAGAACATGACGGCCGGCGAGTTCGTCGCCTACGCGGCGTACTACAAGCGCACGAGCGCGTCCGCCGCGCGCTCCATGCTGAAGCGGCTCGACCTCGCCGACGCCGCCGGGACGGAGCTGGCGCTGCTGCCGCCGGACGTCCGGCTGCGCGCCGGGCTCGCCGCCGCGTGCGTGCACGAGCCCCCGCTCGTGCTGCTGGACGACCCGTTCGGCGCGCTGTGCGCCGCCGCCGAGCCGTGGCCCACCGGCGCCGACGGCCCCGGCCGGTCCGTGCTGACCGCCGCGATGGCCGAGCTGATCCCGGTGCTGCGCTCGCTGGCCCCGGCGGTGGTGGTCACCGCCGACGCCACCGACACGCTCACCGGCTGGTGCGACCGCCTCTTCACGCTGGCCCGCGGCCGGCTGACCGAGCAGCCCACGCACTCGGCCGGCGCGCGGCGCGGCCGAACCGCCGCCGACCGGCGGGCGGGCGGCCCGGCCGACCCGCGGGACGCCGCCGACCCGCGCGACGCGGGCGCCCCCGGGCGGCAGGGCGCCGACCGGCCGCCGCGCCCGGCGGTCGGCGCGATGAGTCGGCGCCGCGACACCCGGCCCGCCCCGCGCGGCGCGCGCCCGGGCCCGCCGACGCGCCGGCCCGGCCGGCCGCCGCTGCCGCGGCTCCCGCTGCCGCAGTTCACCGGGCTGCGGGTGCGGCGGCCGCCCGCCCCGTCCCCGGCGGGTGGGAGCGCCACCGGTGTCTGACCTCGGGCGGGTGCTCCGGCTGGACGCCCGTCGCACGGCACTGCTGGTCGCGGTGCCGGTCCTCACCCTGGTCGGGACGGCGGCGGCGCTTCCGGCGCTCCGGCCGTCCGCCGCGTACTGGGACAACACGGTCGTCGCGCTGGTCAACGCCGTCCGCTTCCTCGGGCCCGTCGCCGCCGCGCTGGCGGCGTGGGCGGCGGTCCGCGAGCGCCCGCTCGACTACCTGCGCGACCTCACCGCGCGTTCGCCCGCCACGGGGGTGCTGTTCGATCTGCTCCTGCTGTCCGCCGCCGCGCTGGCCTCCTACGTCGCGGTGACGCTGGTGGTCACCCTCATCACCCTCGCCCAGGCGGGGTCGGGGAACCCCAACCCGCTGGGCGTGCTCTCGGGAGCGGGCTCGCTCGTGCTGCACGTCGTCGCGGGCTACCTGACGGGACGCGTCGTCCCGCATCGCGCCACGGCGGCCCTGGTCGTCGCCGTCACGTCGGTGTGGGCGGCGGCCCGCGTCTCCGGCATGTCGTGGTGGAGCCTGCTTCCCCCGGCCGCGTTCGACAACCTGGCCCTGTTCACCACGCTGCGCCCCGGGGTGCTCGCCGACCAGGTCACCTGGGCGGTGGGGCTGACCACCGCGCTGATCCTCGGCTACGTGCTGTGGGCGACGCGCCGGTTCCTGATCGTCCTGCCGCTGCTCATGGCGCTGGCCGCGACGGGCACCGCCACGCTCGGCCTGCACCGCTCCGGCGGCGGGACGGCCGCGCCCGTGTCGGCCGAGCCGGTGTGCCGCGAGTGGCCGCTGACCGTGTGCGTCCACCCCGCGCTGCGGGACGCGCTGCCCCGGCTGATGGCGGCGGCCACCCCGCTCGCCGCGCGGCTGAACGGGACGCCCGGCGCGTTCACCACGGTCGAGCAGCGTCCCGCGTGGGCGCCGATCGCGGTCGTGGACGGCGTCGCCACCGTCCACCTCGACGAGCGGCTGTCGCCCGGGTACGCGGCGCGGGCCGTCCGGCAGATCAGCGACAGCCTCAAGGACGCCCGCACCTGCGCGGGCCCGCCGAACGGCTACCGCTCGATGGTCGACGCCTGGCTCCTCGGCGACGACTCCCCCGCCATCCCCGACGCCCGTGCCGCGCGCCGGTTCGCGTCCTGGAGCGAGGCCCGACGCCGCGCCTGGCTGCGCCTCCACTTCGCCGCCTACCGGTCCTGCGCGCTCGGCCCGGCCAACTTCCGGGTGACCGACACCCGCACCGTCCAGCACGTGCCGCGGCCGGGCCGTGCCGCGGCCGATTCGAGCGCCGTCGTCCCGAAGCGCAAGATCCCGGGACGCGCGGGCACCGCCGGGCACGCCGGGCACGCGGGGCACGGCGGCGGAGGGCGCCTGCAACACAGCGGAGGGCCCAGCGGAGCGCGCGGAAACTGAGGGGCGGGCCGCCGCGCCCGGCGACCTGCGCGACCTCGCCGCTCACACCGACCTAACCATCTCGCCAGGTACGGGACGATCCAGGTGGGAACGTCCGGTACATGGCTCGCTCGGAACCGAAGAACGACGCGCCCCGCAGGTCCTTCTCCGTTCTGCCCCGGCGCGGGCTCCTCGCCCCCGCGCTGCTCATCGTCGTGACCGTCGCGGTCGTGCTGCTGGCCCAGCAGGCCCTGCGCGGCCTCCCCGGCTGGCTGAACCCGTTCGCGGAGGAGACGAAGGACCGCAGCGGGCCCGTCCTGCTGCAGTCGATCCGCGACCTGCACCGCTACGAGGCGGCGAGCGGCAACTTCCAGGTCATCGTCGACCTGGAGAAGGACGCCAGGTTCCTGCCGGATGGGCTGCGCGGCAAGCGCACCCTGTTCGTCGGGAACGGCTCCGTCGACGCCTACGTGGACTTCTCGAAGCTGGGCTCGGGCGCCGTCAAGGTGAACGCCGACCGGACGACCGCCACCCTCACGCTGCCGCCCGCCCAGCTGGAGAAGACGAACCTGGACACGAAGCACAGCTACGTCCACGCCACCGAACGCGGCCTGTTCGACCGTCTCGGCGACTTCTTCAGCAGCAACCCGAACGACCAGCAGCAGCTCTACGTGCTGGCGGCCCAGAAGATCCAGTCGGCAGCCGCGCAGAGCGGCCTGAAGGAACGCGCCTACGCGAACACGAAGGCGATGCTGGAGAACATGCTCAAGGCCCTCGGCTTCACGACGGTCACCATCACCCCCTCGTCGCAGTGACGGGGGCAGGGCAGGGTCAGCAGAGCACGTTCTCGATCGTCGCCCTGGCGGCCATCCCCTGCCGTTCGGCGGGCTCCCCGGCGAGCTGGGTCGCCATCGCGACGGTGACGGCCCGGCCGCCGTCCGCGCGGACGCCCTCGCGGATCTTGTAGCCGAGCATGTCGCCGCCGTGCGCCCAGTAGCCCGCGCGGTCGCAGCGCAGCGGGTACCAGAACAGGCCGAGCCCGTACCGGGAGCCCTCGTACGGACCGTCCCACCCGGTCGGGACGGTCCGCTGCATCTGGGCGAGCAGCGGCGCCGGGACCAGCCGCCCGCCGATCAGCGCCCGGAAGAACCGGTTGTTGTCCGTCAGCGTGGTGACCATGGCGCCGGACGCGTCCGCCACGCTCGGGTCCAGCAGCGTCACATCGGTCAGCGGAGCACCGGCGCCGTACTGGTGGTAGCCGCGGACGAACGGGCGGCG
>NZ_VCKZ01000746.1 GCF_005889745.1 Actinomadura geliboluensis | reverse complement strand
CGGCTCCGGGTTCTTGTTCGGGAAGATCATCTCGCAGACTTCGAGGTACAGCTGCTCGGGGTAGGGCAGGTAGTCCACGTTGGTGAGCGCCTGGTCCTGGCCGGCGGACTCCAGGATGAACTCGCCGTAGCCGAGCATGCGGCCCGCGATCGTCCGCTTGAAGCTCATGTCGGTGACCTTGGCCAGCGGCATCATCGCGACCTTGCGGGTGATCAGGCCCGTGGTCAGCAGCATCCGCTGGTTGGTGATGACGAAGTAGTCGACCGACCATTCCGCGACGCGCCAGACGAACCAGGCGAGCAGGAGCAGCCAGCCCCACCAGATCCAGCTGATCACCTTGCCCGCGTCGCTGGCGACGGTGTTGCTCAGCACGCCCGCGATGATCAGGCCGCCGAGGACGAGCCCGACCGGGACCATCAGCACGGCCGGGTGGCGCCGCACCGTGATCACCTGGTTCTCGTGCGGGAGCAGGTACTTGTTGACCGACGCGGGCGCCGAGTCGCCGGGGGTGACGAGTCTCATCCCGGCCTCAGGCGAGCGCGTTGACGAAGGTGGCCAGGGAGCCGGCTGCGGACGCGAGGCCGTTGGCCGCCGTCTCCACGGTCTGCGCCGCGCCGTCCGGCTGCTGGATGACGTAGAAGGCCACAAAGGCCACCGCGGCCCATGTCATGTACTTCTTTGCGGGCACGGCTGCCTCCCGGAGCGTCGACTCACGGACCCCGGTTCAGTTTCGCACAGCGTGTCCGACCGGCAAAGCAAGGGATGTAGCGCGTTGCCGCCACCGAAGGCCCCCGCGGAGCCCGGCCGGTGGCACGTGCGCGGCCGGCTATGGCGCGTTGTCCAGCGACGACCGGCTCGCCTTGCGGCGCTTCTCGGCCGCGACCGTCGCGAGCACCTCCAGGTGGCGGCGCGCGATGCGCTCCACGAGATCGGGCGGCGCCGACCCCGTCACCTCTTCGGCTCCGTAACGCGCGGCGGAGACGCACCGCTCCACCGTGTCGGCGCCGTGCACCCCGTCGAACTCCTCGGTGAGCCGCTCGCCGATCGCGGCGTAGCGCGGCCGATCGTCCCCTTGGTGAGCCATCGTGTGACCTCGACTCGAAATCGCTCGCGCCGCCCGGTCCGTTGACGGTCCCCTGTGCCGGGACGGCGGAGGGAACGCGCACGGCGTTCCGTAGCCGTGTGGTACCCCCTGGGCCCGGGAACGAACATCGCAGGTCACGTCGGGTCTCAGGGCGGG
>NZ_VCKZ01000002.1 GCF_005889745.1 Actinomadura geliboluensis | reverse complement strand
CCGCACGACCTCGAAGCCCTGATCCGCGCCGTCTCAGCAAATCGCACCGACCCCAACGCCCCGGATATCGCCCGCCACCTGGGCCAGTTGACCGAAACCTGGTAGTGCGCAGCCACAGGATTCCGGCGCGAACGTCCTTACCTCACCGCCGACGGTAGTGCCGGTCGACCGTCCCCAACGAAGGATCCATCCACTTCGCGACCTTCTCCGGCGACGGTCCTTGCTTTGCCGACCGCCACACGCGAAAGAACACCACCACGTAGGTCGCAGACAGCGTCACCGCATATTTGGCGTCATACTCGATGTCTTACTTCTCCCCAGGACTGAGGGAGAACGCCGGGGTCGAGATCGTTGCAACCAGCCCGACCAGCCATGCCGCACGCACCATCGCTCGAACTCGGCGACGCCTAGCCCCCCGCGGCGGGGCCGCCGGGCCCGCTCACGAACGTCGCTTCGTACATCGCGGCGAGGTGGTCCGCAAGGGCTTCGGGCGTCCAGTCGCGCCCGGCGAGCAGGCGCTCGAAGACGTCCGTGGCGATGAGGCCCCAGAGCATGTCGGCGGCCGTTGCGGGCGTCCAGTGCGGGGCGAGGCGGCCCTCGGCGGCGAGGCGCTCGGCGAGGCGGCGACACGTGCCGAGCTGGTTCTCGTCGACGGTCGCCCGGTGCCGCGCGGCGTCGGGGTCGGTGTGCCGGACGCGGTCGATCGCGCGGTCCACGGCGATCAGGCGCGGGTGGTAGGAGGCCAGGTGGCGGGCCCAGGCACGCAGCGCGGAGACCGCGTCGGGCGCCTCGCGCACCGGCGCGAGCGACGCCTGCAGGCCCTCCTGCTCGGCCATGTAGCCGAACAGCGCGGTCACCAGGTCGCCGCGTGAGGAGAAGTGCAGGTAGAGGCCCTGCCGCGATACCCCGGCGCGCTCGGCGACCGCCGCCATCGTGAGCGCCTCGAACCCGTCCCGCTCCAGGATCTCCCGCGTGGCCGCCAGGGCGGCCTCGCGGGTCCGCCGGCTGCGGGCGTTCTGCGGCCCCTCGATCGTCTTCGCCATGGTCTCCGCTCACTCGATGACGCGGCTCATCCGATGACGCGGCGCGCCGGATTTGCCTGACTTGCCGGACCCTTACTTGCCACGAACTTGTCACCGTGTCTATGTTAACAAGTAGACACGACGTCAAGTTTCTGGGGGTGCGCCATGAACCGCTGGCGGCTGGTGGCGGCGGCCGGGATCGCGGTCTTCATGGCCCAACTCGACGTGACCGTGGTCAACGTCGCGCTCCCGACCATCGAGCACGGGTTCGGCACTGGGCCGAGCGTGGCCGAATGGGTCGTGCTGGGCTACATGCTGCCGCTGATCGCGCTGACGCTGCCCGCCGGGCGCTGGCTCGACCTGGTCGGGCAGCGCGCCGCGCTCACGTTCTCGGTCGCCGGGTTCGGCGCCGCGAGCGCCGCCGTCGGCCTCGCGCCCGGCATCGGCTGGCTGATCGGCGCCCGCGTCGTCCAAGGGGCGTTCGCGGCCCTGCTGCTCGCGCTCGTCCCGGTGCTCACCACGATCGCGGTCCGGCCGGAGGCGCGCGGCCGGGCGATGGCGGTGGTGATGACGCTCGGACCGCTCGGCGGCGTCACCGGACCCGCCCTGGGCGGCCTGGCCATCGAGCGGCTCGGCTGGTCTTGGATCTTCTTCCTGAACGTGCCGGTGAGCCTGCTGGTGATCGCCGCAGGCCGTCCCGCGCTGGCCGCCGGCGAGCGGCTGCGCCTGCCCGGCCGGGCCCGCCTCGCCGAGACGGCCCTGCTCGGCGGCGCCGCGGCCACCCTGCTGCTCGCGCTGTCGCTGAGCGCCGGGCACGGCCCGGCCTGGCTGGCGCTGGCCCCCGCCGCCGTACCTTTCGCGCTGGCCTGGCGGCGGCTCCCCGACAGCCGCCCGGTCCGCGCGCTGGTCGGATCGCCCGGGATGGCGGGCCCGCACCTCGCGTTGGCGGCGGAGATGGCCGCCGTCATGAGCGCGCAGTTCCTCATCCCGTTCCACCTGCAGCGGTCGGGGACGGCCTCGCCCGCCGAGATCGGCCTGACGATGCTCGCCTTCCCGGCGGCGGTGCTGGCCACCGGCCCGGCGGCCGGCGCGCTCGCGGACCGGCTCGGCGCCCGCGCCGTCGCGCTCGCAGGCGCCGCCGCCGTCACCGCCGGGCTCGTCCTGCTGCTCCCCGTCAGCGCCGGCTGGGGACCCGCCGACCTGGTCTGGCGGCTGGCCGTGGCGGGCGCCGGGGCCGGGCTGTTCGCCGGCCCCAACCAGGCCCTCGCGATGGCGCAGGCGCCGCGCGACCTGCTCGGCACCACCGGCGCGACCACGAGCCTCGCCCGCCAGATCGGCGTCGCGCTCGGCCCGGCGCTGGCCACCGCGACCTGGTCGCTCACCGGCTACGGGGTCCCCGGGATGCGTGCCGCGCTCGGCGCCGCCGCCGCCCTCGCCGCGGTCAGCGTCCTGGCGCAGCTCGACCCCCGCGCCCTCCGCACCGCGACCCCGCCGACCGCCAAGGATCGTTACGGAGCGTAATGTTCCGTGCGTGGGGGACGAGCGGGGGCTGGGCGTACGTGCCCGACTTCTCCCATCCGGCGCAGGTGATCGAGCCGTTCCCGCGCGGGGAGGCGCGGGGAGCACCATGTGAGCGGTATGGCGTTCTCCGACGGTGGCGCCCGTCTCGCCGTGCTCAACAGCACCCGAGAGCTCCGTGCAAACCCAGACCACCAGTCTGCAGTCGTGGGCGGTGCCGACGGCGCATTTGTCGGCTACCTCAAACAACGTGACCGCCGTGTCGAAGCCTTGCAAACCTGTGCATCGCCCGCCGCTGCGCCACCCAGCACCGCGCCGACGCCCAACGGCAGATCAAGGCCCTGAACGTCACCGCCCCCGACCATCCGCGCAGTCAACTGCGCGCGGCCTCCAGCAACTCACCATCGAGATCACCGAACTGAACGAACTCTGGACCTCCTCGCCACCGACATCAACCCGCGCCTGGTGGCCGTCCACGGCGTCGGCACCGGCACCGCCGGATGACTCCTGGTCACCGCCGGTGAGAACCACCACCGGCTGCACTCAGAAACCGTGCCGCCACGCTCTCGATGTCGGCGTCGGCATGCGGAACCCGCTGGCTGACGGCCGCTTCTGCTACGCAGAGTGAGCAACATGGACGGCGATCTCGTGAACACATTTGAGGCGGGGCAAGATCATGCCCCAAATCTGCCCCAGTGGACCAGGAAGGCCCTGCCGCGAGTGAGCGGGAGGGCCTGTGTCGTAAGGGGTGGGCGATACTGGGTTCGAACCAGTGACCTCTTCGGTGTGAACACGACCGATCATATACCGGCTTCACTGCTTTCCGGCATCAGTGCAGGTCAGACAGGAACCTTGAGTGCAGTACAGAGCACCTCAAGGAAGATCAGGTCCGTTACGATCTCCCATAATCAACACCTCGCGCCTCTACCAACCACCCTAACGTTGTGTAGTCATTTCACCGACGCTACCTGCACACTCGGCTGTGCAATGCACAGCTGGTCCAGTTTGATGTGCCTCCGTAGCGGAGGAGGCCAGAGGGCAACCCGATGTCCGCGATCACGAGCAATTGGTATCTCCCTCTGGCTACCTTTTGATTTCGACCTTTCCGGCCATCCGTTTCTCCGATCGTCGCTCCTGAAGCCCGAACGTAATACCGCTGGCCCACATGGAATGCGGGCATGGGTGATCCTTGAACTCGTTCGGTTGGCTCGGACAGGGGCGACAAGCTGGCGCAAGGGCACCGCTGCACCACAGGTTCCGGGTTGATGGGGGTGGACGACGTGGCCTGCGGTACTGCGCACCGCCGCAGATGTCGGTGGCGACGGCATCCCCGTGCTTGCTGCGGCGCGGTCGCGCGGCCATGCCCACCGGCATGCGGTCATAGAGCTGCTTCTGCTTTACAAAGTGCGGTAGGCGCTCCTCAGGCACGTCCAGTGATGGCGTCCCCCCGCATGGCGCGCAGCGGCTTGCAGGCCTCGACGACCTCGGCGCGCAGGTCCAGTTCGCTCTGCTCGCCATGGACGGCGTAGCCGGCCTCGATGAGGGTGCCGAACGTCTGCCAGGCGTGCACGACGCGCAGCCGGGCGTCCCGCAGCGCGGCGGTCTCGAAGGCGTAGTCGAGGACGGCGCCGACGTCCCGCAGCAGGTCGATGCCGGACGACGAACTCGCCGCGATCGGCGGCTGGACGAGCAGCACGTGCACGTCCTGCGGCCGCATTTCTCGCAGGAGAAGAAGAACCGTTTCGCCCTCGCCGACGTCCACGACACCTCCAAGTTCTGACACGCCGACGTTCGGCAGCGGTGGCAGGACCTTCGTCACTCCTCCGGGCGGACATGGGAGCGGACGCTGGAGTCCCCACCGAAGGACGGTGAACTCCGATGCGACGCTTCACAGCGTTCTCGACGGCGGTGCTGCTCCCGGCGACCTTGGTGACCGCACCCGCCCTGGCGGCGTCCTCCCCCACTGCGGCCGTCCGCGCGGCGGCGACCGAGGACGTCCCCACTTACACGCCCGGCATCGCCGGCTGGCCCAGCGGCAAGGGGTTCGACGTCGCCTACCGGGCCTCCACCGCCAACGTGCTGTACCGGCGGTTGGTCGACGGCATCTGGTCGACTCCGCTCAACCTGGCCGGACGCCTGATCGGCGGCGCCACCGTCACCTTCGCCGGCGGCGATCCCCGCGTGTACGGGCGCGGGGTCGACGGCAGGCTCTGGGAGCGCGTCCGCGCCGGCGGCACGTGGCAGCCCTGGGCCAAGGTCGACGACCTGCTCATCAGCACCTCACCGGCCGCCGCCGGGCACCCCGACGGGCGCGTCGAGGTGTTCGTCCGCGACGCCGCCGACGTGCTGCGGACCAAGACCTACACCCCCGGCGCCGGCTGGAGCACCTGGACGGCCTTGGACATGACGGCGGATTCGGCACCCGCCGTCGCCGTGACCGGCGCCGACACCGTGCGCATCGTGGTCGCCGGCCGCGATCACGCCGTCTGGACCCGGACCCGCATCGGCACCTCCTGGTCGGACTGGACGTCCCTCGGCGAGAGCACCCACAGCACTCCCGGCATCGCCGCCGACAGCGCCACCGGGAAGGTCTGGGTGTTCGTCCGCAACGCCGACACCCACCGGTTGCGCGTCCGCGCCTACACCGGCTCGTGGGGCGACTGGCAGATCATGGGCGGGCTGTACGTCGACGGGCCCGGCGCCGCCTTCGCCGGCGGCAAGACCGTGTCGGTCGGACGGGGCCGCGACGGTGCATTCTGGAGCCGAACCATCACCGGCGCCGCCTGGACGACCGATGTGAAGGCCTGGGTGCCCGGGCCGCCGCCCGGCGTGCCGTCCGCGCTGCGCGGCAAGAACGTCACCAAGGTCCCCACCACGTCCAAGGTCGCCGCGCTGACGTTCGACTCCGCGTGGGACGCCTCCGGGGTCTCCTCGATCCGCGCCGCCCTGCAGCGCGAGAACGTCCCGGCGACATTCTTCCTGGTCGGCGACTTCGCCCGCGGGTTCCCCGTCTACAGCAACCTGCTGGCCGGGTCGGGGTTCCGGATCGGCAACCACAGCGACACCCACCCCGACTTCACCAAGATCAGCGACGCGACGGCCAAGGCGCAGGTCGCGACCGCCCGCACCGCGATCTTCAACGCCAACGGCGCGCAGGCGGTGCCGCTGTTCCGCTTCCCCTACGGCGCCTACACCGCCTCCGACGTGACGCTGCTGAACGGCCTCGGGTACGTCCCGGTCGGCTGGTCGGTCGACTCGCTCGGCTGGCAGGGCACCTCGGGCGGGCAGACCGCGGACAAGGTCATCGCCCGGGTCCTGGCCGCCAAGACGCCCGGAATGATCGTGCTGATGCACGTCGGCGCCAACCCCGACGACGGCACGACGCTGGACGCCGACGCGCTTCCCGCGATCATCACGGGCCTGCGCGCCGCCGGCTACTCCTTCACCACTCTCGACGCGCTCATCCCCTGACCGGTGAGCGTCCAGACCTCCAAGGGCCGCCCCACCGGCCCGCCGGCCGTCGGGGGCCGCAGGGCGGGACGGGGACGCGGCCGGACCTGGCTCGGCCGTGTCCTCGCCCTGCTCCTCGTCGCCGCGATCTTCGGGAAGGTACTGCCCGACCTCGTCGATCTGGAGGAGGTCACCGACATCCTGCGGACGCGGGTGAGCGCCCTGGACCTGATCGTGCTGTCGGCGTTCACGGCCCTGTCGGTGCTGCTGTCGGCGATCGGCCTGAGCGCGGCGCTGCCGGGACTGCGGCTCGGGCCCGCGTCCGTCGTCAACGTGGTGACCACCGCCCTCTCCTACGCCCTGCCCGGCGGGGGCGCCGCCGGTGCGGCGCTGAACGTCAGGATGTCCCGGGACCTCGGTTTCCGGGCCGGCCCGATCGCGCTGCAGGTGCTGGTGACGGGCATCTGGAACCTCGTCGCCCGGCTGACGCTGCCGCTGCTCGCGCTCGGCATGCTCGCCATGGCATCGGACGTCCTGCCCGGTGTCCGCGGGGCGGGCGCCCTCGGGCTGTGGCTCGCCGCCGTCCTCGTCATGCTGACCGCCGTCATGCTGTGGAGCGACCGTGCGGCGTCGGCGATCGTGGCCGGCCTCTTCCGCGCCGCGCGTCCCGTCGCGCGGCTGCTGCATCGCCGGATCAGCGACCGCACCGGTGACGTCGGACGGTTCCAGGGCGAGGCCCGCGAACTGATCCGCGCCCGGTGGCCGGCGCTGACCTTGTCGGCCGTGGGCTACCACGTCTGCGTGTTCGCGGTGCTGTACGTGTCATTGCAGGCGGCCGGCGTGTCCCGGGTCGGGGTGCTGGAGGCGTTCACCGTCTACACGGTGGCCCGGCAGGTCACCGCCGTTCCCCTCACTCCCGGCAGCGCGGGCGTTCTCGAACTCGCGCTGATCGGCGGGCTCGACCTCACCGGCGCGGACCTGCCCGCCGCCACCGCCGGTGTCCTGCTGTTCCGCTTCTTCACCTACCTGCTCTACCTTCCGGCGGGCGGCGCGGCGTGGGCGTGGTGGCGGTGGCTCCGGCCGACGGCCGCCGCCCGGCCGCACGAGGTCGCGTTCCGTCACCCGATGGACGCCGTCCGGCTGGTGCTCGCCCTCGGTGCGCTGCTGGTACTGGTCGCGGTGAGCCGGGGCGTGCCCGGCTGGGACATCGACCTGTTCAGGTTGGTGAACCTTCTCCCGGACTCCGTCGAACTGCCGATGTGGCTGGTGATGCAGGCCGGCTGGGTCGGCGCCGTCGCCGTCGCGGCGCCGGCCGCCGCGGCCCTCCGCAGGTTCCGGTTCGCCGTCACGCTCGCCATGGGCGGGACGCTTGCGTGGCTGCTGGCCAAGGTCGTCAAGGACGTGTCGGGCCGGCCGCGACCCGCCGCGCTGCTGGACGATGTCGTGCTGCGGTCCGACGCGACGTCGTCCGGCACGGGCTTCATCGCCGGCCACACCGCGGTCGCCGCGGCGCTGGTCACGGTGGCCGGCGCCTATCTTCCCCGCCCGTACAGGCGCGTCCTCTGGCTGGTGGTCGCCGCCGTCGGCGTGGCCAGGGTGTACGTGGGAGCGCACTTCCCCGTGGACGTCCTCGGCGGTGCCGCCCTGGGCTGGGCCGTGGGCGCGGCAGCGCTTCTGCTCATCGGGACGTCCGCGCATCGTCCCCGACTGACGGCGATACGCGAGACGCTCGTGCGCCACGGGTTCACAGTCACGGACGTGCGCGCGGTGCCCGGCGACCTCAGGCGCGCCGCGCCCTACGCCGTGACGACCTCCGCCGGGCGCCTCTTCGTCAAGGCCATCGGACGCGACCAGCGCGACGCCGACGTCCTCCACCGGTTCGGCCGGCTGTGGCGGCGCAGGCCCGGCGAGCCACCGTTCGCCACCGCCAAGCACCTTGCCGAGCAGGAGGGGTACCTGCTCATGCGCGCTCACCGGGCGGGCGCGCGGGTACCGGCCCTCCGGTTCGTGGCGGAGGCCGGTCCGGGCGACTGGGCGCTGGTCATGGACCACATCGACGCGCGTCCGCTCGGCACGGCCGACACGCTCACGCAGGTGGCACTGGAGGATCTGTGGCGGCAGTGCGCGGCGCTGCGCCGCGACCGCATCGCCCACCGTGACCTCGTGGCCGACAACGTCCTGATCGATCCGCACGGGCGCCCCTGGATCGTCGGCTGGGGACGGGCGGAGACCGACACGGCACCGGCACTGCTCGACGAGGACGCGGCCAGGCTGGTCGCCATGACCTCCGCGGTCACGACCCGCGACCGGGCGACGGCCGCCGCCCTGGATGCCGTCGGCCCGGCGGTGTCCGCCCGGCAGACGGCCGGCAGGCGATGGCCGGGGCGCCGACGGGTGTTCGCTCTGTCCAGTCCGTTCCCACCGGACGCGCCCGCCACCGCACGGCACCCCGGCGACGTGATCCGGCTCGCCGCCGGGCTCGCCGTCTGCCTCTCCCTCGCCATCTTCGCGGCGGACGGGTTCCTGCTGCGCCCCGAGGCCGGCGTCTTCCGGCTCGTCAACGATCTGCCCGGCTGGTTGTTCTGGCCGGTCAACGTCGTGATGCAGGCGGGCGCACTCGGTGCCGTAGGGGTGATGGCGGCGGCGGCCCTGACCGTCCGCCGGGTCCGGCTCGCCGTCGACCTGGCCCTCGCCGGCTCGCTGGCCTGGCTGCTCGCCAAGCTGGTCAAGGACGTCGCCGACCGCGGACGTCCCGGCGCGCTGCTGTCGGAGGTCGTGCTGCGCGGTGCGCACGAGGGCGGGCTCGGCTTCGTCTCCGGCCACGCGGCCGTGGCCGCCGCTCTCGCCACCGTGGCCGCCGCGCACGTGCGACGACCGGTCCGGTGGGCCCTGTGGGCCGTCGCCGTCGCCGTACCGCTGAGCCGCGTCTACGTGGGCGCCCACTTCCCGCTCGACGTCGTCGCCGGCGCGGCCCTCGGCTGGGCGGTCGGCGGCGCCGTGCACCTCGCGCGCGGCACGCCCGACCACGTCCCGACGCCGGCGCAGGTCGCCGCCGGCCTTTCCCGCTGCGGCCTGACCGAGCCCGTCGTCGAACCGGTGAAGGCGGACGCGCGCGGCTCGGTTCCCTTCACCGCCCGCTGCCCCGGCGGGCACACCGTCTTCGTCAAGGCACTCGGCCGTGACCAACGCGACGCGGATCTACTGTTCAAGATCTCGCGTTTCCTCCTCTACCGCGAGGTCGAGGACGAGACGATGATGGCGAGCCCCAAACGCCAGGTGGAGCATGAGGCGTACATGCTGATGCGCGCGGCATCCGCAGGCGCACGCGTCCCCGCCGTCCTCGGCGTGGCACCTGCCGGAGCAGGCACCTGGATTCTTGCGGAGGAAACCGTCGATACCGGCGGTGCCTCGGCCGCACTTGACGATGCCCGCCTGCGCCGCCTCTGGGGCGAGGTCGCCAAACTCCACGCGGCACGGATCGCGCACCGCGACCTGCGCCTGGCGAACGTGCTCATCGACACCGGCGGCGACCCGGTGCTCGTCGACTTCGGCTTCGCCGAGGACGCCGCGAGCGACGAGCGGCTGGCCCAGGACGTGGCCGAACTCCTCGTGTCCACGGCACTCGTGACCGATCCGCGGCGGTCCGTCCAGGCCGCCGTGGACGTCCTCGGGGCGTCCGCCGTCGACGCCGCCGTCCCCTACCTGCAACCTCTGGCGCTGGCCCGGTCCACCCGGATGAGACTCCGGGACGCCCCCGGGCTCTTGGACGAACTCCGCGCCGCCCTGACCTGCGCGGGCGCAACTCGCGCCGCCCCTCGCCCCCTGTCGCGGATCCCGTCCCGGCCGTGGTTCCTGCTGCTGCTCATCCTCGCCGGCTATGTCACCTATCACGCACTCATCGGCATCGCAGGCCTGCGCTCTCCCGTGGCCGTCCTCGCGGACACCGGCGTACGCTGGCTCTTCGTCGCCGTGCTGCTGGTGGCGGCCACCTATGCGGCGGGCGCACTCTCCCTGATGGGCGCCTCCCCACGCGGCCTCGCCTTCGGACACGCCTGCGTGCGGCAGGTCGCCGCATCCTACGCGTCCCGCCGGCACCCGGCCGGCCGGGGTGGCACCGCCGTCCTCAGCGCCTACCTCCGCGAGCACGGCGCGGGGCCGCACGAGGCCACCGCGACCGTCGCGCTCACCCGGTTGACGGGCGCGTTCGTCCACCTGGTCGCCCTGGCCCTCGCTCTGGCCTCCGCCGCGGTGCAGGGAGGGGAGACGCTCCGTTCACCGGCCTGGTCCCGGCCGCTGATCCTGGCCGTCTCGGCTGTCGCCGCTCTGGGGACGGCAGGGATGTGGCGCCGCCGAGCGGAGATCATCCTGCCACTGAAGGCGGCCGCCGCGGGCCTGCCCCCGCTGCTGCGCCGACCCCGGCACCTGATCGCCCTCCTGGCCGGCAACTCCGCGGTGACCAGCTGCTCCGTGCTGGCGTTCGTCGCCGTGGGCCACGCGATGAACGTACCGCTCTCCCCCGTCGTCCTGGCGGCGGTCCATCTCCTGCTTGTCCCCCTGCGTCTCCTCGGTCCACTGCCCGGTGGGCTCGGCATCGTCGAGCCCGTCCTCGTCCTGGCTCTGGTCGCCCTCGGGACGGGCCCGACCGAGGCCGTCCTGACCGTGCTGATCTACCGGTTCCTCAGCTTCTGGCTCCCGATCCCGCCCGCCGCCCTGGCGTTCCGCGCGGTCAGTCGCCGGTGAGGTCTCGACGCTCGAAGAACAGAACGCCGACCGCGGTGAGCAGAACGCCGACCGCGGCCGGACTCCCCCGCGCCGCGCAGCAGCCGTCCCGCGACGAGCAGCGGCCCAGATGCCGATGATCGCGGCCAGCAACCAGCCGGCGTCCCAGGCGGCGAATCCGCCGGGTGTGTCGACCGCGTGCGGAATGCCCTGCGGCATCCGCATCGCGGGATCGTCCGAAAGGGCTGCCAGCTTCTGCCGGGAGGCCGCATCGGGATAGGTCTGCTCGTAGGAGAAGACCTCGACCGCGACATAGAAGGCAACGACCGCCACAAGCCAGCCGACGCCGCGCCGGATCAGGCCGTCGACGATCGCCTCCAGCACCGTCCCGCCGAGCCCGCGCAGGTCCTCCAGCGCGGCGACCTCGACCAGCCGCCCCTCGCGCAGGATCGCCACCCGGTGGCAAACGTCCTGGACCTGGTCAAGGATGTGGGAGGACAGGAGGACGGTCTGCCCGCGCCTGGCCGCCTGCCGTACCAGCGTCTGGAACCCGGCCTCCATGAGCGGGTCCAGGCCGGACGTCGGCTCGTCCAGCAGCAGCACGTCCGGCCGGGTCATCAACGCCGCGATCAGCGCGAGCTTCTGCCGGTTGCCCTTGGAGTAGGAGCGGGTCCGCTTTCCCGGGTCGAACCGCAGCCGCTCGATGAGTTCGTCCCGGAACGGCACGTCCACATGGCCGTACAGGTTCCCAAGATACGTCAGCGTCTCCATACCGGTCAGCTGCGGCCATACCGCTACGTCCCCGGCGACGTAGCCGGCGACGTAGCCGACGTGCCGGTGGGCGCGCTCGACGCCCAGGTTGAGGCCGTCCACCGCGACCACCCGTCCGAAACGCTTGGTCAAACCCTCGGTCCGTATCGCCGACGCGACCACCGCGCACCTCCTCACGATCCCGTTCCTGAAGCTGGAGACGTGATCGGCATCCGACAGCGGCCAATGGTCCCTTCACCGTCCGCCCTTCGGCACCGGTCGGTGCACCACCTCGATCTTGATCCCGAACCGGTGGTCTTCTGCCCGGGATGCCATCGGGACGTTCGGCTCTGGCAGCACCGTGGACGGCGACGGAGCCTGGTGTCACCGGCAGGGTCCACGGGGAGGATCGTCATGGGTCTAAGCGCCATCTCGCGGAGAGCGTCCGCGCAGCTCACGATGTTGCCAGGACACGGGACCGCTGTGGCTCGGGTGGCGGCCGTCGAGTTGGACATTGCCGACCGCCGGCCGCTTCGGGATCGAACTGGCCCGAGTGATCGACGCGTTCGCCCGGGCCTTCTGCGATGCCCGGAGACTGGCGGCGATCCGTCCGCCGACGAACTGCCGAGGCGCCGCGGCGCTCACGGGACTGGGGGTGACGACATGACTGTTCTGGTGGCGTACGCAAGTGTGCACGGTTCCACGCGGAGCATCGCCGAGCGGGTCGGTGCGGTACTGACCGAGCACGGTGAGCGGGTCGAGGTCCGCACCATGAGCAGTGTGCGCAACGCCGACTCCTACGAGGCGTTCGTGCTCGGCAGCGCCGTCCACAGCCGAGCCTGGCTGGACGAGGCGACCGGCTTCCTGGAACGGGAGCGCAACACCCTCGCCGAGCGGCCAGTGTGGCTGTTCAGCGTCGGGATGCCGGCCGCGCTGCGCGGCCCTTGGCGCGGCTACGGCCCCAAGGAAGAGGCCCTGCTCGCGGACGACCTCCACCGGATGCTCGCCATCCGCGAACACCGACTCTTCTCAGGGGTCTTCCGGCGCGAGCACATCCCTCTCGCCGGGCGCTTGGTCTGCAGACTGCTCGGCCTCCGGTACGGCGACTACCGGGACTGGCCGGAGATCGACGCCTGGGCGACGAAGATCGCGGGTGAGCTTAAGCCGCCCGGGTCAGCACCCGCGGCGGAATCCGCACCGCGTCCGGGTCCTCCGTAGACCGCCTGGCCTCACCCCGCACGCCGTCGATCAGCACCCACTCAGACGCCGGACCGCTCCGACTTGTCTCCACCGTGGGGCTCGCCGAAGAACGGAGACGCGGAATCGGCCCGCCTGCCGGGCCGGACAGCGTCCAAGCCGATCACGAGCCACGTCGCCAGCAGGACGCCGGTGAAGCCGGCAGCGGTCCACAACACCACATCGGCGGGCGCCCCCAGCGACATGGCGCCCGACGCAGCCGCCACACCGAAGGCGGGCAGCGCGAGATACCGCCACCGCCCGGCCGGCCTGGCCGAGACGGCGGGAGCCGGAGGCCCGGCCTTCGTGCCGCGTCCGGCCTTCATGCCGGACCGGCGAACTGAGCGATGTCCTCGCTGGCCATTCCGTGCGACCGATCGGCCAGATCCGCAAGGGCCCGGCTGACGGCCGGCTCCTCACCGACCTCCGGAAGCCTGCGGTCGACCGGGTTGCGGCGCGCCCGGCCGTACCTAACCGGCTTCCTCTCGCCACCGGTGAACCGGGCCGCACGCACGAGAGTGTCCGTGCCGTCCTCGCTGATGTAGAGCTCCACACCCCGCTGCTCGGCCTCCATGACGACCTCCTTCGCCTGGCCGCTTGCCTCTCCATCGTTCGAAGACACCGGCTGGTGAAGCAGGGGCGGAGGTCCCCCGCTCGTCGAGGCGAACGGCCCGGCCCTTCTTACGGGACCCGGCCGACGACCGCGACAAGGCATTCAGCGTGACGGATCACGCCGTGGCCGACGGAGCCGAGCCTGGGCCCGAACGATGAGCGCTCGCCAACGGCGCACCCGGACTCGGCGACACCCGCGGGGACCTGCCGAGCGTGCGCGACGCGCAGCGGCGAGCGGCGGCAAAGGCCCAGGGTCCAGCCCGCCCGCCCGCGACCGGCGCGGTGCCGGGTAGTGCGGGCGCCCGGGGCGGGACCTTGAGCCATCGGCCTTCCGCGGTCAGGTCAGAATCGTCCGCCTCATCGCCGAAGCTGATCGTCCTCGGCCGGGCGGACACCTCCCCACCGAACGGGCCTCAGCGGCGAGGGCCTCACCAACCGGCAGATCGGCGAGCGCCTCTTTCTCGCCGAGAAGACCGTCAAGAACTACATCTCCAGCATCTTCGCCAAGCTCGGCATGAGCCGCCGCACCCAGGCCACCGCGCTCGCCGCCCAGCTCAAAGCCGACTCGGCCCGCACTGGGGAAGCGGCGCGAGTGAGGCGTTGAGGTCGCCTCGACCGGCGAGCCGAACGCGCTCCGGGCCTCGGTAGTTCTCCCGGGGGCGGCCGACGATGGTCATGTGGTTGTGGGGACAAGACCGCGTTGGTCAGGCGGTGGGCCGGGGCTGCGGCACGATCGCCACCGCACACGGGGGCATGGTGCATGCATCGCCGAACTCGTCGCGCCCAGCAGCAGCGGATCCAGGCCCCCCGCGCCGCGGTCCCCCACCACCAGCAGATCGGCGTCAGCCGCCGCCAGCAGGGCCTCGCGAGGACGCTCCAGCAGCAGCGACACCCGCACGGCAACCTCCGGATAACGCCGCCTCCACGGCCGGACGGCCTCGTCCAGCATCGCGGTGCGCACCTCGAACAGCCTGTCCTTGTCGGTGAACAGGGGCAGCTCGAAGTCGGGCACCGCGCCGGGTTCCCAAGTGAGCCCACTCCACGGCAGGACAACATCACCAGGCACCTGACCTCGCAGGGATCGACACGGGATGACTTTGGTCCCTGCAACGGGTGACCCATGGCCGTGGGGACGATCCGCTTCCGGCGCCAGCATGAAGGTGGATCCCACGATGAGGAGCGTGAAGCATCCGGATGCGGATCGGATCCTCACCCTGGGCATCACTCAGATCCGAGCCGAGGGAGGCACCATGAGCGCACTGGAGCGGCGCGAAACGCGCGGCATCTTCCCCGAACTGTTCGACTGGATCGAGTCGCCGTTCACCGCTTTCCGCACCGGGACCGGCCAGGCCATGCGGGTCGAGAACTACGTCGACGAGGGCGACCACGTCATCCGCGCCGAGCTGCCCGGCATCGATCCCGACAAGGACATCGAGATCACCGTCACCGGAGGCGTCCTGCGCATCCACGCCGAGCGCCACGAGGAGAAGAGGGAGGGGCAGCGGTCGGAGTTCCGCTACGGCTCCTTCACCCGGTCCTTCACCCTCCCGGCCGCCACCGAGATCGATGACATCAAGGCCTACTACGACAAGGGCATTCTCATAGTCCGCGTGCCGATGCCCAAGGCAGCCAAGGCCGAGGCCAAGCGGATCACCGTTGAGAAGTGATGAACCGGCGAGCGGAGGGCATCGCATCCGAGTGCTCGGTTCGATGCTCTCCGTTCTCGTTCGTGCTCGAAGTGAGATGAGACGCGATGGCGCACTTCTCCGGCCCTCACCTGAGGGGCGGCCCGGTGAGAGGAGATGACCATGCTCGTCCGCGAAGCCATGACCGCGCCTGCGGTGACGGTGACGCCGTCGGCCACCGTCCGCCAGGCCATGCGGGTGCTGCTCGAGCACGACGTGACCGCGCTGCCGGTCGCCGACGCGACGGGCCGACTGGTCGGAATCGTCAGCGAGATGGACCTGCTGCGCGGCGCGTTCGAGGCCGATCCCCGAGCCTTCGCCAGGCCGCTGAGCGGCACCCCGGGAGCGCCCGAGCCCCGGCACGTCGATGAGGTCATGACGCGCGACGTCCGCACGGCACGCCCCACCACCGACGTCGCCGAACTGGCGGAGACCATGCTGCGGACGAGGATCAAGAGCGTCCCCGTCCTCGACGGGGACGCGATCGTCGGTGTCATCAGCCGCCGCGACCTGATCGCGGCGCTCGCCCGGGGCGACGCCCGCATCCGCGACGACGTCCTGGCCTCCATCGCCGCCTACGCACCGGACGGCGGCGCCTGGGAGGTCACAGTCGAGGACGGTGTGGTCCGGCTGAGCGGGTGCGACGACGAGCAGGCCGAGCGGATCGTCGAGGTACTGGCCCGCACAGTGCCCGGGGCAACACGCGTCCTGATCAGCCCCTCCCGATGACGGTGCGGCCGGCCTTCACCGGCCTAGCCCGGCAACGCCATGGGACTGAGCAAGGCCGACCTGCCCAGGCCGGAAGATGCCTCCCCACCGCCTCGGCCAGCCAGAGGCGGAACGCCGGCCCCGGCCCGGCTCCATCCACCACAGCGGCCGCCATGGAACTTCCGTCATGGCCTGCCCACTCAAACCTCGGACACGGTGCTGAGCACGTCCAGTTCGACCTCTGGCGCATCGAGGATCGAGTTGTGCACGGTGCAACTGCCCACAGCGGCCTCCAAGCCCCTCAGCGCCTCCGCCGGAACATCGACCGGGGGTCGCAGGTGGAGGCGGATCCGCGCGACGCGAGTCGGAACGCCGGGGTTCATCACGAAGCCGGCGGTGATCTCCACTCCGGTTGCCGGAAGCGCACGCCCCGCGAGGTAGCGGCGGGCATAGTGGGCCGCGCATGCCGCCAGGGCCGCGACGAACAGTTCGACGGGTGTCGGGCCTTCGTCCATGCCGCCCGAGACGTACGGTTGATCCACGTCGATCACGTGGTCCCGGATGAGCACGGTGAAGGCGTCATTCTCACGGTGGACGACCCTGATCTCCTCCATCGGAAAGTCGCCTCCCTCGTTGATTTCGTCCTTCATTCACAGCCTCACCACGGACCGCGTGGCGTATGAGTGCCGAAGGTCCCGCCTGGGCGGGCTGGAAGACCCGTGCCCCGGCCGTCAGCCGAGGCGACCAGGCGACAGGGCGGCGGACGCAGTGCCGGATCGCATGTCCGACGGGGTTAGGGCGCCGGGCTACTGGTTGCGGGACGTTCGCCCCTGTCAGTGGCAGGGAGTGCCGACGAGCCTGTGAGTAAGGACATGGGCAGGCATGCCGTAAGGAGCAGGGGCATCTGGCAAGTACTTCTGCGTGCGGCCTTGTCTCCGCGAGCTGCCGAGGAGGGCACTGATGAGCAATCCGATCGTGGTGGGAGTGGACGGTTCTGAGTCGGGCCTGACCGCAGTGCAGGCAGCCGCTGGGGAGGCGAGGCTGCGAGGTGCGCCGCTGCGGGTGGTTCATGCCTTCGTCTGGCCGCTGCTGCGGGTGCCGCTGGGGCCTTCGCCGCTCGGCCCGCGGACCGGCGGGTTCCGCAACATGGCTGATCGTTTCGTGAGCCAGGCGGTGGACCGGGCACGGTCGGTGGCGCCGGAGGTACCCGTCACCTCTCGGGTGGCGACGGGCACGGCCGTGGCGGTGCTGGAGGAAGAGTCGCGTGAGGCCGCGCTGGTGGTGGTCGGCAGCCGGGGTCTGGGCGGTTTCAGTGGTCTGCTGGTCGGTTCGACGGCGGTGCATCTGGCCGCTCATGCTCACTGCCCAGTGCTGGTGGTTCGCGGCAGGGCCGATCCCGGCGGACCGGTCGTGCTCGCCGTAGACGGCTCAACTGCCGGTGAGGCGGCCATCGCCTTCGCGTTCGCCGAGGCCTCCATGCTCGGGGCCGAATTGATCGCCTTGCATGCTGGGAGCACGCGGACCGAGCCGGTCTCCACCCGCCCGGGCGATCCGCTGCCGGCGGTGTCCGCCATCGACACGCTGCGGGACGAGGAGGAACGCGTCCTGGCCGAAGCGCTGGCGGGCTGGCCTGAGAAGTATCCCGACGTCGCCGTGCACACCCGTCTGCTGCGAGCCCAGACCCGGCCTGCTCTCATCGACGCCAGCCGCGATGCTCGGCTCCTGGTCGCCGGGGCCCGTGGCCGCGGCGGCTTCACCGGCCTGCTCCTCGGCTCGGTCAGCCAGGCACTCCTGCACCATGCGCACTGCCCCGTCGTCATCGTACGCGGCCGAGTATGACCGCCACCTGGAGAGATGCGGCGAAGCAGGCATCGCACGGGACTGGTCTGCCGGGCACCGGTCCTCGCTTGGGACAGCTGTAGATCGTGGAGAGAAGGTGGTCATGGCCCGGCACGTGGTCGTCGGTGTCGATGGGACCGCCTGCCGCTGCGCCGGCGTTCGGCCGGCGGCCCCCGAGCCGTCTACTGCCCGGAGCCGTCCCCGGACCGGCGATCATTCGCTCCAGAGTCATCGCTTGTGCCAATACAGGCGGAAAAGTGAATGAAATACGCGAATCGGATAGCCTAAAGGTTGTCCCGTAATGGTAGAGAAGCGCGGCCGGGCGTGCGGCCGGTGGTTTTGCGCCCTCTGGGCCGGGTCAGCCGGCCATCGTGAGGTTGTGCATGAGGGCGATGCCGCGGGTGGCGTGGTGGACTCCGTCGCGTTTGCGGCGGCAGTTGCGCAGGATGTTCCACCACTTCATGTGTGCGAAGGTGTGCTCGATGCGGGCGCGCACCCGTTTGTGGACGGTGTTGAACTCGTGCTGCCAGATCGGCAGTTGGCTGCCGTCGCGGGGCCGCCGGTAGGGCATGATGACCTGCCGGTTTCCCTGGTAGCCGCCGTCGGCCATCACGTGCGCACCCCGGCAGGCTCGGTCCGCGCCCGAGTCGCGGTAGGCCGTGCAGTCGTTATGGTTGCCCGGTACCGGACGTCCCACCGCGACCACCAGCCGGGTGTTGGCGTCGACTACGACCTGCATGTTCACCGAGTACCGATAGTTCTTGGACGAGGCGGTGATCGTCCGGTCATGGACCGGGACGAGTGTGCCGTCCACGATCAGCACGGCCTCGGGGCCGTGCCGGCGGGTGACCGGGGCCAGTGCGAGCAGGGGCGCCAGGTGGTCGACGACACGGTGCGCGGCCGACTTGGAGACCACGAACAGCAGGGCGACCTGCCGCAGCGTCAGGTTGGTGCAGTAGTACACCGCGATCAGCAGGACCCGGTCGGCCAGCGGCAGGCTCCAGCGTCGCCCGGTGCCGGTCTGCTCGCCGCCACGACCTGCGACGATCCGCACCAGACGGCGGAACTGCCGCACCGACAGGCCGGTGAACACCGGCATCCACTCGTCCCGATCGCCCGTGATCAACCGCTCCACATCGAGATCAACGATCTTTACCGGCTGGCGTTACGGGACAGCCTTTAGGAGATTGGAGAACGTAAAATCTATGAAGCCGCAAGCCCACCTTGCCCTGTTGCAGGTTGCCCAGACCAGACCTGGGTATCGTTCGGTCGCCGACATCGCCTAACCCACCATTACCGGGAACGATGCCGTTCAGTCAATTACGAATACGAACTATGATCTCATGCACATCGGAAGAACGGATGTCAAACTCGAACCCAACAGGAAACTCCAAGAAGAATCGGACCCCTGATCGATGGTGGCAGCGACCGGCCTTCAAATGGATCGCTACCGCGATCATCACTCCAATATTGGTCGGCGTGGGCGCGTGGAGCATCCAAAAAGGCATCAACTCCTACGGAAATCGACCAAGGGGAAATCCTGTCACCGTCGAACTGGCCCGCGTCCAGCGCAGTGAGGGCGAACAGGCGGGAGATTGGGTATTTCGCCAGCCGATGCAGCTTACCGATGCTGAACTCTCAGCACTCAATCAGATGCACAAGCAGTCGGCTACCCCTACCGACGCCGAGGAGGCATGGTTTCGCCGAAACGGCGGCGTGGACCCTAATGTCTCGATCATCAAACTCGTGCTCCGAGGAAATAGAAGTGATCCGGTCAGGGTTGTCGATATGACAGCACTGGCGCAGTGCACCGAACCACTGACAGGCACACTCTTCCTCGACCCCACCGCAGGTGCAGAGGAGAGCACGCGAGTAGAATTCGACCTGGACACTCCAAGTCCGCATGCTAAATTCGTAACCGACGATGGCACGATGCAAGGGGATTATTTCAGGGAAAATTCCATATCACTCAAGCGTGGCGAGACGATCGCGCTTGAAATTGCAGCTCGGACCGTGCGCCACTACTGTTCCTTCACCTTGAAGATGGATGTCGTGGCCGATTCCAAGACAAGCAGCGTACACATCGGAGACCAAAGACGACCCTACGTCGTAAGCGCCGTCAATCCGGACCCGAAAGCCTACAAGGAGCTCTATATCGCTGGACTGGCAGATCCGCCGGACTATCCAATCCGATGGCGCCAGGCAGATCCCAGGACATATCACTCCTAAAGCTGGCAGCCACCTTCTGCCCGATCATGTCCGATCGCTGTCGGCTCGCTCATCTCCGATTTCATGCCTGCGCCCGCACCCAGTCCGCTCACGGCTGTCCTTGGCCACCTGGCCAGGTCGCCCGCTCTGGACGTGCCGTGCTGGCGGGGTAAGTTCCGCAACTCAAGGCGCCGCTCGGAGGTGCCCCAGGTCGAAGTCGACCTCAAGACCAGCGGACTGGCGGCGGGAACCGTTGTTGCGGCCCCTGGCCCTGACCGCACCGCTGGACTTTCAAGGAGGCTCCACATGGACAAGGACGGCATCGAGTTGGACGTCGTCCCGGGCGACAGGGCCGTTGTGTCACCGTGACCGCTTGTGCGATAGCACAGTTACGCCGCGCATCCCTCATTGCTGTGCTTGAGCACGGTGGCGGTGTTCCGGATGCTGTGAGCCGGGTCAGGTGGAGGGGATGACGGCGACCGGGCATTGGGCGTGGTGGATGACGCCGTGGGCGATCGAGCCGAGTTGGGGCGCGGTCCAGTGGCGTTGGTGGGCGCCGACGACGAGAACGCGCGCGTTGGCGGAGGCGTTGGACAGCGCGGTCACCGGATGCTCCAGGATGATCTCGTCGACGACGTCCACGCGCGGATACCTGGTACGCAGCGGCTGGTAGGTCTCGGTGACCTCGGTGCGCAGATCGAGTTCGATCTGCTCGGCATCGATCGCGAGGCCGGCGTCGATGATGCCGAGCGTCTGCCAGGCGTGCAGGACGCGCAGCCGGGCGTCCCGCAGCGCCGCGGCCTCGAAGGCGTAGTCCAGGACGGGGCCGACGTCCCGCAGGAGGTCGATGCCGACGACGACCTCGCCGCGGTCGGCGGCGTCCCCGTGCACGATCACGACCGGGACGGTGGGGCGCGCGGCCATGCGCAGGCTCGTGGAGCCGAGGAGCATGCTGGCGAACCCGCCGCGGCCCCGGCTGCCGAGCACCAGCTCGAACGCCTTGTCCGACTGGGCGTGCAGGGCCTGCGGGATCTCCTCGGCGACCAGGGCGGTCGTGACCTTCAGAGCGGGCCACTGCTCCTTGACGCGTTCGCGGGTCGCGGTCAGCAGCCGGTGCCCGACGCGGGTCATCCGTTCGGTGGTTTCGGCCGGCATGAACGCCGGCGCCTTGTAAGGCCAGCTCTCCAGCACGTGGACGATGTGCAGGGGACGTTCGCGCAGCACGGCTTCGGCCGCGGCCCAGCGCACGGCGCGGTCCGACTCCTCGGAGCCGTCGATGCCGACGACGATCGGCTCGGACATCGTGTTCTCCTTCGGCTGTCGACTCCCGTCTCCAGGCTCTTTCCCAGCCGCGCGTGATCCTAGAGTCAAGAGTCCCTGCTCGGACGGTCTTTGTGCCCGGTGCCGAAGAGTCCCCGTCCCTGGGAGCACCGGTCCTGGGTGGAAGGCGTGGAGGTCCGGGCTTCGATGGAACGGCGAGTGCTCTTCGCGCGGGGCCGGACGGCAGGGGCGCCCGCCGGCGACCTGATCTGGCTACCGGTGACGGTGCCGACACTCGTCCCGGCGGTCTGGTTGGGCCGTGGCCTGTTTCACAGCCGCTTCCACACCTGCAGGTTCCACCGCTTGCACGGTGCGGAGCCGTATCGCCATGATCGACCACTAGCGTCCATCCCCAACCGTCAGCCGTCTACCCGTAGGTGGGATTGCTCAGGCCGTGGTTCAGCGAGGAGCCACTGCGGGTACTGGACCGATGCCGTAGCAGGTGGGTACGTGGCATGGCCGTCGCGAGGGGGGACTGCGACGGCCCGGCCACAAGTGCTGATGAAACGGCCGTGAGGGCGGCGTTGTGGCTCTGGGGCGGGGCCGGTTCGGCATCGGCTCGACCCGTGCAGCGTGTCCATGATCCGTCACCGCGCCCTGCGTGAACTGTGGATCGTCGGCACGGCCGCATGTCCCGCATCGGTTCTGGACCGTGGCCCCGGTGTGTGAACCGTTTCTCAGAGGAGGTCGGGCCAGTTGGAGGAGACGAAGCCCGTCACGGCCGGCGCGCTGGCCGAAGAGCGCTTCTTCGCTGGGATGGCCGAGCCGCACCGCGCCGCGTTGGCGGCCACCGCCGACGCCGTCGCCGCCCCGGCCGGACACCGCTTCTTCGAGGAGGGTGATCCTGCCCAGCGGTTCTGGCTGCTCCGCTCTGGCAAGGTCGCGCTGGATCTGCAGGTGCCCGGCCGCGGCGCGGTGGTGGTGGAGACCTTGCCGGCCTCGTCGATGCTGGGGTGGTCGTGGCTGTTCCCGCCGCACCGCTGGAGGTTCGGTGCGGTCGCCGCTGCGCCGGTGACGGCCTTCCGATTCGATGGTCGGCGGGTGCGGGAGCTGTGCGCCGCCGACCTCCGCCTCGGCTACGACCTTCTCCTGCGCTTCGGGGCCGTGATGCTGGACCGGCTGATGGCCACCAGGGTCCGGATGCTGGACCTGTACGCGCACCCGGAGGAACTCCGATGACCCCCGCCGCCGTGCACAGCCCCATGGCGCCCGTCCCGTACCGGGTGACGGACCGCCACGCTGAGACGGCGGACACGGTCACGCTGGCGCTGGAGCCCGTCGAGGCGGCCGTCTCCGAGCCCGTTCCCGGCCAGTTCACCATGATGTACGTGTTCGGCATCGGTGAGGTGCCGATCTCGGTCAGCCGCGTCGGGCCGTTCGAGGAGGTTCGGAGTCCCTCCACCCCGCGGGGAAGCGGGCCGGTACTGGAGCAGACCGTCCGCGCCGTCGGCGCCGTCACCCGCGCCGTGTGCGGGACGCGGCCGGGGCGGATCATCGGGCTGCGCGGACCGTTCGGCACCGGCTGGAGGCTGGACGAGGCACGGGGACGCGATCTGGTGCTCGCCGCCGGCGGGATCGGGCTGGCCCCGCTGCGGCCGGTGGTGCTGCGCGCCCTGGCCGACCGGAGCGCCTTCGGCCGGATCTCGATCCTGATCGGTGCGCGCACCCCGGATGAACTGCTGTTCGCCGGTGAACTCGACATGTGGCGGGCGAACGGCGCCCAGGTCGAGGTCACGGTCGACCGGCCGACCCCCGGCTGGGCCGGTCACGTCGGCCTGATCACAGCGCTGGTGGGCGCCGCCGAGATCGATCCGGCCCACGCCACGGCGTTCATCTGCGGGCCGGAGGTGATGATGCGCGTCACCGCCGAGGCGCTCATCGGGCTGGGGATGCGCCCTGCCGACGTCCGGCTGTCTCTGGAGCGCAATATGCGCTGCGGGCTCGGCTGGTGCGGGCACTGCCAGCTCGGGCCGCTGCTGCTCTGCCGCGACGGGCCCGTCCTGCCGTACGAGCGCGCGGTGCCGCTCCTGACCGTCAGGGAGCTGTAGCCATGAGACGACCGACCCTGGCCGTGTGGAAGTTCGCCTCCTGCGACGGCTGCCAGCTGACCCTTCTGGACTGCGAGGACGAGCTGCTCACCCTCACCGGGCGGATCGAGATCGCGCACTTCCTGGAGGCGACCGCCGCCGCCGGGGACGGCCCGTACGACGTCTCCCTGGTCGAAGGATCGATCACGACGCCGGCCGACCTCGACCGCATCCAGCACGTTCGGGCGGTGTCGGGCAAGCTGATCACGATCGGGGCATGCGCGACCGCCGGAGGCGTCCAGGCACTGCGTGACTTCGCGGACGTCGAGGAGTTCGCCTCCGTGGTCTACGCACGTCCCGAGTACATCGCCACGCTCGCGCGGTCCACGCCCATCGCGGCGCACGTACCGGTGGACTTCGAACTGCGGGGGTGCCCGATCGACCGGCGCCAGCTCATCGAGGTGCTGGCGGCCCACCTGACCGGACGCAGGCCCGACGTACCCGGCCACAGCGTCTGCTTCGAATGCAAGAGCCGCGGGAACGTGTGCGTCATGGTCGCGCACGGCACCCCGTGCCTCGGGCCCGTCACCCACGCGGGGTGCGGCGCGATCTGCCCGGCGTACGGGCGGGGCTGCTACGGCTGCTTCGGCCCCTCCCCCGCCTGGAGCGGCACTCGTCCCAACACCCGCGGGCTGCTGCCGTGGCTCGACATGACCGAGGACGAGACGCACCGGGTGCTCTCGACCTTCAACGTCTCTGCGTTCCGCGAGGAGCAGCGGCCCGGGGAGGGGGCGGAGGATTGACGCACCGCAATGACCGGACATTGAAGGTCGGGGCCCTCGCCCGGGTCGAGGGCGAGGGCGCCATGTACGTCCGGGCGCGCGGCCGGGCCGTCGAGGAGGTCCGGCTCGACATCTACGAGCCGCCGCGGTTCTTCGAGGCGTTCCTGCGCGGCCGCGCCCACACCGAACCGCCGGACATCACCGCCAGGATCTGCGGCATCTGCCCCATCGCCTACCAGATGAGCGCGTGCCAGGCCATCGAGGCAGCCTGCGGAGTCACAGTCGGCGGCCCCCTCAGCGAGCTGCGCCGACTGCTGTACTGCGGTGAGTGGATCGAGAGCCACGCCCTGCACATCTACCTGCTGCACGCGCCCGACTTCCTCGGCTACCCGGGCGCGGTGGAGCTGGCCCGCGACCACCGCGCCGTCGTCGAGCGGGGCCTGCGGCTGAAGAAGGCGGGCAACACGCTGCTGGAAGTGCTGGGGGGCCGGGCGATCCATCCGGTGAACGTCCGTGTCGGCGGCTTCCACCGGACGTCGGCACGCCCCGAACTGGCCCCGCTCGCCGAGTTGCTCCGCCAAGCCCGCGACGACGCGCTCGCCACCGTGGAATGGGCGGCGGATTTCGAGTTCCCCGACTTCGCCCATGACCACGAATACCTCGCCCTGTCCACCGGACGGTACCCGCTGGAGAGCGGCGTCCTGCGCAGCAGCGCGGGACGCTCCTTCTCCGCCGCGGAGTTCGAGCGGAACATCGTCGAGGAGCAGGTCCCCCACTCGACCGCCCTGCACGCCCGCTTCACCGACGGCGGCCCGTACCTCACCGGCCCGCTCGCCCGCTACTCCCTCAACCGCGACCGGCTGTCGCCCCTCGCGCTGGAGGCCGCGGACCGGGCCGGACTCGGCATCGAATGCCGCAACCCGTTCCGCAGCATCCTGGTCCGTGCGGTCGAGATCGTCTACGCGGTGGACGAGGCGCTACGGATCATCACCGCCTATGAGCCGCCGCCCCGCCCGGCCGTGCCGGTGCCGCCCCGGGAGGGGACCGGACACGGCGTCACCGAGGCGCCGCGCGGCGTCCTCTACCACCGCTACGACCTCGGCCCGGACGGCCTGATCCGGGCCGCGCGGATCGTCCCGCCGACGTCCCAGAACCAGGCCGCCATCGAGGACGACCTGCGCCGGTTCGTCGCGGCCCACCTGCATCTCGACGACCACGCACTGACCCATCAGTGCGAGCAGGCGATCCGCAACTACGACCCCTGCATCTCCTGCTCCACCCACTTCCTCGATCTCACCGTGGAGCGGTCATGACCGTCGTCATCGGCGTGGGCAACGACTTCCGCCGCGACGACGGTGCCGGGCCGGCGGTGATCGAGGCGCTCCGGGGCAGGGTGCGGGCGACTCTCGCGGTGACCGACGGCGAGCCGGCCCGCCTCATCGGACTGTGGGCGGGCGCCGACCTGGCGATCGTCGTCGACGCGGTTCACGCCGAGCCGCCCGTTCCCGGGCGGATCCACGACCTCGGCGCGGAGACGGCGGCTCTGGCCGCGCGCTCCGTCACCGGTCACGCGCTCGGGCTCGCCGATGCCGTCGCGCTCGGGCTCGCCGTCGGCCACATGCCCGCCCGCCTGCGCGTCCTGGCGATCGAGGGGCTCGATTTCGGCTTCGGCCGCGGACTGAGCCCCGGGGTGGCGGCCGCTGTCACCGCCGTCGCCGACCGGCTGGCCGTCGCACTGGCACCCGGCGGGAAGGAGCCGGCCGGATCGACCGCCGGACACCCGCGCTGGAAGGAGGACCACTCGCCATGAACACACTGGAACTGACCGACCTCAGTCTTCTCCATGCCGCGCTCCGCCGAGCCGGGTACACCGTCATCGGCCCGACCGTCCGCGACGACGCCATCGTCCTGGCGGAACTGGACTCGGTCGAACACCTGCCGTACGGATGGGGCGTCCGGCTGAGCCCCGGCGGTTACCGGCTGCGCCGCAGGGGGGACGGCGCCGCTTTCGCTCACGCTGCCGGGCCCCAGTCCTGGAAACCCTTCCTGCACCGGTCAAGAGTCAAGCTGTGGGAGGCGCGCCGGACCGAGGACGGCTTCGAGGCCGAGGACCACGCACCCGACCCGGCCCGCTTGGCACTGCTCGGTGTCCGGCCGTGCGATCTGCGCGCCATCGCCGTCCAAGACCGCGTCCTGATGGGCGGCCGCCACGTCGACCCGTCCTATGCGGGACGGCGCCGGGACGCCCTCATCATCGCCGTCAACTGCACCGAGCCCGGTGAGACCTGCTTTTGCGTCTCCATGGGCACCGGCCCGGAAGCGGGCCCCGGATACGATCTCGCGTTCACCGAACTGATCGGCGAGGACGGGCCGCGGTACATCGTGGACGTGGGCACCGAGGCGGGCGCCCTCATCATGGACGACCTGCGCGCAGGACCCGCGAAGCCCGCCGACGTGGACCGGGCCCGTGCGGAGGTGACGGCCGCCGCCGACCGGATGGGCCGGGAGATGCCCGCCCTGGGCCTTCGCGACCTGATGGCGGGCAGCCTGGACGCGGCTCGCTGGGACGATGTCGCCGAACGCTGCCTGAGCTGCGGCAACTGCACCATGGTGTGCCCGACCTGCTTCTGCACCAGAGTGACCGACACCACCGACCTCACCGGCGACCACGCCGAGCGCTGGCAGCTCTGGGACTCCTGCTTCGACCCGGACTTCTCCCACCTGCACGGGGGCGACGTCCGGGCGTCCGCGAAGAGCCGCTACCGGCAGTGGCTCACCCACAAGCTCGGCACCTGGCACGACCAGTTCGGCTCCTCCGGCTGCGTGGGCTGCGGCCGCTGCATCGTCTGGTGCCCGGTCGGCATCGACCTCACCGTCGAGGTGGCCGCGCTGCGCGCCGAAACCGCCGACCCCGCGGCGGACACCACGGGGTGAGGTAGGCGGCGCTTCCCGGGGGGTCTTCCGGCGCGGGCACCGCCGACGGCAGCGCATGGACGAGACGCTCGGTGGTCGAACGCGCTGGCAGGACGGTCACAAGGCTCCCTGCCCAACCTCCCGCCGACGGGCTTACGGCAACCGTCCTCCTGCACCATGTTCCAGGTCACTGGCGACGGCGTCATGGACCATCGGCTCCTCGACCAGGGCGTCCCGCCATGACGGCAACGCCGCCAGATGATTCCGGCCTGGGCGAGCAGGGCGCGGACGCGGTCGGGCCGATCGGGTTCGGGCCGGTCGGTGAACTCGGCGACGGCGGCGACGAGTCGTGATCCTTTGAGGGTGTTCAGATCGAAGTAATGGGGGTCGCCGGCGCAGTCGTGCGCCTGCTTGGGCAGGCTCACGGGCAGCCGTGTCCCGCCGTCCGGCAGCGGCCACAGGTGGAAGGCCGAGATCCCGTCGTTCACCGTTCTCACGGCAACTCCCTGGTACGCCCCGCTGACAATCACCTGCGTGCGGATGCGGCATGGGCGAGTGCTAGCCGTGGGAGTTGCGGGGTGCGTGGACGACCGCCACCGGGCAGGGCGCGTGCCGTACAAGGGCATAGCTGACCGATCCGAGCAGGAGGCCGCGGAAGCCGCCCAGCCCCCGCGAGCCGACGACGAGCAGACGCGCGCCCTGCGCCGCATTCAGCAGTACTTCACGCGGATGGCCGACCAGGACCTCGGCCTGCGCGTCCACTCCCGGGTGAAGGTCCCGCAACGGGGCCGTCAACTGCTCCAGCCGTGCCGTGGCCGCCTCCCGCATGCCGGTCTCGTCGACCAGCGGCGGAAGATCCTTCAACGGCGCCGGCTCCCAGGCCGCCACCGCGTGCAGGGACAGTCCGTGCAGTTCGGCCTCGGCGAACGCCGTCGCCAGCGCGGCCTGGGATGCCGGTGAACCGTCCACGCCGACCACGGCACGGCCCGGCTCCGTCCCCGGCTGCCGGTCCAGGGCGTCCCTGGCGATCACCACGGGACACGAGGCATGCGCGACCACTTGAGCGCTGACCGACCCGAGCAGCAGGCCGGTGAACCCGCCGAGGCCCCGCGGCCCCAGCACGATCAGGGCGGCGTTCCTTCCGGCTTCGATCATTTTCGCAGCCGACTGCCCGCGTTCGAGGACGCCCTGGACCGGCACATCGGGCGCCTGCTTCCGGACGTGCTCGACTCCACCGTCCAGCATCTGCTGCGCCAAGGGCTCCAGGTTCACCACCGCCATGGCCATCGAGCCTCCGATGAAGGCCTCCCACGCGTGGATCACGGTCAGGGGCAGGCCGCGGGCCCGGGCCTCGTCCGCGGCCCAGTCCAGGGCGCGGATGCCGTTCTGCGAACCGTCGTACCCCACCACGACACCGTTGATCGCGCTTGCATCCATGTTCTCCCCCACGTCCCCGGACTCGATCGGATCCATACATCCCCAGGCTTGTCTCCGGTTCCCCTGCCTTGCAGCTCTGAAGTCGGCCACTGCCGCCGTCAACGGCCAGGAACTCGAACACACCACCTCGCCGATTCATCCGGCGTCGACGCGGGACGAACGGTTGCGCGCGCGATGACAACGTTCCTGGATACGGCGTCCATCCAGAGCGGGCGCTGAGGGCGGTAGTCAGAGAACGAACCACGTGTTCGCCGAGGCCGATCTCGATCTCCGGGCAGGCGGGCAGGCAGTCGACGTGGCCGGCGCGGGGTCTGGTCAGGAACCGGTCGCGGCTGCAGCCGCCGTTGTACGCGACGGGCGCGCCCAGCAGGCAACCTGGCACGCCAGCCGGGGACGCGGACGGCCCCCGGCGCCGGACCGGGCGGCGGTTTGAAGACGTCACAGCAGATCCCTCAACCGCCGCAGCCCGCGGGTGGTTCATGCCTTGACGGTGCCGAGCGGGGTCGCCAGTCGGTCGGCGATCTCTCACTGGGTCAGTTGTCCGAAGTGAGCGAGCACGATCGCCTGCCGCTGCGGGGCCGGCAGTCCGGCGAGCGCGTCGCAGGCGGCGTCCACGGCGGAGGTGGCGTCGGGCACGCCGATGGTGTCCTCGAGCGGCACCGAGCGCCGGGAGTGCCGCGCTTCGACCCGCAGCTGGTCGATGGCCCGTCTCCGGGCGAAGGCCAGGACCCACGGCTCAAGGCCGCGTGCCGGGTCGAAGCGCCCGAGTGATCGCCAGACCTCCAGGAAGACCAACCGGACGACGTCGTCCACAGCATGGTCGGGTACAAGCCTTCCCGCACGGCGACGGACCAGAGGGCCGAGCGCGGCATAGCACTCGTTCAGCGCCGCCTCACTGCCTTGCGCGAGCCGCTGCTCCAGTGTCATGCGGTCCCGATGCCCATGGAAACCGATTCAGAACTCGTTCATGGGCAAGGCGCAGAGAAGCCGTGGCAGGGCAGTGCAATGCGAACGAACCTTGCACCGAACGCCAGGCGAGCGGGGACCCGTCAGTTGGGTGACGACTTCGGAGAAGGCCATCACCGGAGGTGGCGTGCACCAGCTGCCGATCCCTCGGCCGCCGTGTTCACGGCCTTGCCGAACTCGGCTGCCGCCTCCTCGTCGGCGCTTAGTTGGAGCCCTTGCGTTTGCGGAGCGCCGAGCCCTTGTGGACGGCCTTCTTGCCGCTCTTTTCGCTCCGCACTACATACTGCGGTTCCTCAGGTGAGGCCGCGACGGTGCGGCCGACCTCCTCACGACGGTCGGTGACCTTCTTCTCCACCCAGCCCTCGGGCGTAGAGCCGTGGCTGCGCCATGTGACCTTGTCGCCCACGGCGGGTTCCTTCTTCTTGTCTTCCATGTGCGTCGCTCTACCCGTCCCCGGGCGCGGCAGTCACCACGAAAGACCTGGTCAACAAGGGCTTGAGATGCTCCAGAATCCGCTGCCGAACGCTTTGAGTTCGCCTTTGACACCCATTCGTGGCTGACCTTCACCGTCGCCGATCCGTCCACGGTCGCACCGTCGCCCGCAGGAGGTTGCGGCGCTTGCGCGATAGCCGGACCCCGGTGGACGGCTCAGGTCAGGTCGGCCAGGATGGCTTCAGCGGCTCGCCGTCCCGATACCAGGGCGCCCTGGATGGACCCGGTATCGCGGTGATCGCCGCAGATGTACCGGCCGGTGCGCAACCGGACCGGACGCCGCAGCGGCAGAGGCGGCGGCATCGCCGGAAGGGCGGCCTCGACCCGGTACGAGGCGATGTGCCGCCAGTCTGCGGTGTCGCCGTAGATCTCGGTCAGCCGGTCACGCACCAGCGCCTCGCCGGTGTCGATGCCGAGCACGGACGTCGAGATGAGCGCGCGGTCGTCTGGGGAGTACTCGGGTGCTGCGTCGGTCAGGACGAGCGTGTCGGTGATGATCCCTTCGGCGTCCAGGATTTGGACGGGCTCCTTCAGCGGAGATTCGGGGGCCACGTGGTAGAAGGTCGTGACCGGACGCATCACCGGTGCCTCGATCTCGGGTTCGAGTTCGGCGGCGCCGGCCGGGTCGGCTGCGATGACCACGGTGCCGGCGTCGATCCCCTCGCCGCTGCCGGTCTCCACTCCCTCGTCGGTGATCCGCCGGACGGGCGTGCCGAGCGACACCGCCCCGTCCGGGAGCCGGGCGGCGAGTTGCTCCGGTACCCGGCCCATTCCCCGCGCGGGGACACAGATGGTGCCGCGCGCGAAGGACCGCCAGATCAGATGGAAGAAGCGGCTGGAGGTCTCCAGCTCGCGCTCCAGCAGCACCCCGGCCAAGAACGGGCGCAGCAGCTTCTCGATCATCTCCTCCGAGATGCCCCAGTGGCGGAGCTCCTCGCTCGTGTCGCGTTCGGCACCGTCACGGACCCAGGACCCCGGGACGGCCAGGTCGCGAGCGGTCATCGCCGCCAGCGCGGCCTTGTCCCGGACGGACCCCACGTCGGCGAGGGCGCCGCTCAGCGCGTGCTCGGGATGCCTCCACGGCAGCATCACGCGTTCGCGCCCTCCCTCATGGAAGACCAGCAGCCCGGAAGCGAACGACCGCAGGTCCAGGGCCTTGAGGTCAAGAACGCGCCGGGCCTCCGGGTAGGCGGTGTTGAAGACCTGGAAACCTCGGTCCAGGCGGAAGCCCTCCACGACATCCGTGCGCATCCGGCCGCCGACTCCGTCCGACGCCTCCAGCACCCGCACCGGCATACCGGCCCGGTGCAGCCGCACCGCACAGGCCAGCCCGGACAGACCCGCCCCCACGACGATCACGCCATCGGACATTCGCCCCCGCTTTCCTTTGTGGCCGCGATCCGTCCGTCACCATGCCCGCGATAAACGCCTCTACCCCGGCCGCCGGAGGCGGTGCCATCGGATTGTGCATGGTGGGCAAAATCTACTTGGGTCGCGCTTGTGCAGGTAAGAGGGGGGTACGGGCGGATCGACCAAGGGGGAGAAATGATCAACACACTGCACAAGATGGGCATCCGGTCCAATTTCATGTACACGGCGGGCATCGCCTCGGTCGGCCTGGCTTTCGCCTCCTGGGCGGCGTCCAAGCGACTTGAGGACGCGGGGCTGGAGCGCGCCGACCGCTGGGGCATCTTCGTCGGTGAATGGGCCCCGACCTTCTTCGCCATGGGCATCGCCCTTCGGATGGAGGAAACGCGGGATCAGGCCGCACGCGAGGCATCCGGGCGGCAGATCTCTTCGGACGAAAGGGTTTCCGCATCGCAATCCGCCACCATGCGGTGAATCGCGGCGAGCCCCACCCGGCCGCGCCTTCATGGACCGTGTCACCGATTGGCCGCCCGGTTCCGAAGAACGGTGCAGGACCTTTCGGACAACGATGGAGGAACGGTGTACTCCCGCCATCGTGTGCACGGTCCACGTGGCGGGCGTTGATGGCGGCGAGCGGTCCGGTCGTCGTGATCGGAGCGGGTCTGTCCAGGCTGTCGGCGGCGATCCACCTCGCGACGCGGGACCGTGCACAACCAGCGCCGGTACCACTTGTAGGAGGACGAGTGGGCTCGGTACGACGATCAGTGTTCCACCTCGTGAGCGGCTTGAGCACAGCCGCCGTCCGAGTGGCGGCGTCCTCAGAAGCTAGCGGCTACCCTCCTCTTCAGCCGTGCCCACCAGCGCCGGAAGCAGACGCCCGGCACATCGCGCCGTGACCTTGGCCCCTCGCTCAATCGGGAATTCGTCCTCCGCCGGCCTGCTCCGAGAGCCTGTTCATGACCGTCGAGGAGCCCGGCCGGGGCGGCATGGGCGTGCGCTGGAAGGCCTGGGGCCCGCCGAGGCCGGCAAACATCCTGGTCACCGACGGCGACTGCGCGCCGTCCTCACTGATTCCGGATCGGTCATTCTTCTTCCCTGGCCGGCCGGAGCGCCGTCTCTCCGGTGATCGGCGCCCCGCCGCCCTGGTTCAAAGCAGGCGCTGAGCCGGTTCCGCATTCGCCCATTCACACGCCGCCGCTCAACGGGCCCACCGGGCCTCCCCGGCGGTGGTCCGGGCGCATGGCCGGGATGGACGAGATCGACCGCATCCGGCGCATGCCCAGGGAGTCGGTCAACGATGTCGTACTGGCCGCAGCGACGCGCGGCTTTCGCGAACTGCTCGCCAGGTCCGCAAGCGTTCAGGGAAGCTCCCCTAGAGAGCCTTCGCGGTGCCCGCGTCGCGACGGCGGGCACCGCAAGAGGCGGGCCGCCGCGTCGCCCTCTCGGGCGGCCTAGCCGAGCCCGGTCCGGAATGTTCCCGTGAGCTCGGTTTCACACCGGCCCTGCGAGTTCGGCGATGTCCTCGCTGGCGAGCCCGTGCAGACGATCGGCGAGGTCCGCCAGCGCCCGGGCGACGGCCAGTTCGTCACCGATCTCCGGAATCCGGCGGTCGGCCGGGTTGCGGCGAGCGTGCCCGTGCCCAGTGGTCTTCTGGTCACGGCCGCTGAACAGCACCGCGCGCACGTCGGTGTCCGTGGCGTCCTCGCTGATGTAGAGCTCCACGCTCCACTCCTTGGTCTCCATGATGAACCTCCTCACCTGAACGCATCGGCCTCCATCTCCATCGTCGGCAGGTGCCGCCGACCGCCCCAGGGGCTAACGTCCCCCGCACGGGCGACCAACGCCCCGTCGAAGACCATGGCCGCAGACGAGCCCGCACGGCCCCGCCGCATCCTTCGAGTCCTGACGGCGCCAGAAGCACCCGATGGTCCTCGCCGACCGACCCGAAGGCCCTGTGCGGAATGCGCCCTCCTCCTCTGCCTCGGCGACGTCGCGCTTGCGCTGCCATCAGCCCTCGGCGGTGGCATTACGGAGCATCCTTTCTGCCCGGCGGGGTGACGCGCGAGAACGTCGAAACAGTGCTGGGGCGCCTGCTCACGGTCCCTTCGACGAGCCGCGTTCGGGCCGGCGTCCATCGCATCACACCGATGATCGGGAACGGGCTCAGCGCCACTCCGACGCCGTACGACAGCACCTGACCGATCGCCTCGCCCACGGCCTCCACCTCACGCCGGTTCGACCTCGCCCGGCCGCCAGCGCTGGTCGAACCAGCTTTCGAGCGGACCGTAGAGCCGCAGGACGACGAACCATCCCTTGCCGGGGACCGTCTGGATCCAATTCGTCTCTCTGCCCGGCGGCGCGGTCGGGCCGAAGTGGACGACCGTGTCGCCGCCGTCCTCGGCCCGCACGGCGTCCGAGAGGCTGTTCACGCTCGGGTAGGGGTCGTCGGTGCGCAGCAGCGACCGGGTCTGGGGGTCGTAGACGTCGACGGCCCAGAAGTCCTTCGCCGGGATGTCCTTGGGTAGGGTGAGCGTGTAGCTCTTCCCGCCGTCGAGCCAGGCGCCGGCGGAGTCCTCTGCCGTGTAGGCGTACTGCGATCCGGCCCCGACCGCCGCCGTCGCCATCGCCGGCGTGACCACGATCGCCGCGTGATGGTACATGGCGCGGGCGTCCAGCAGGCGCGCACCCTGCGGCGAGAGGAACTCGTGGCTCCCCGAGGGGAACATGTTCTTCCACGAACTGCCCGGGTAGTAATAGAAACTTGGGTCGCGAGGTTTGAAGGTCAGCGTCCGCACGAGGCCCGACCCGACCCGCGCCGCGGCGGCGAGGATCGAGCGCATCCGGTCGTCCGGCCCGAAGGGCTCGCCTGGCACGATGCCGATCGAGGCGAGTTGTCCCGCGCGCTCGGGGTCCAGTGCCTCGGGCGGTTCCTCCTGAACGATCTCGTCCACCTCCCCGAAGAACGAGAAGTCGTTGGCGGGGACCGTGTTGAAGACGGAGTCGGCGACGTTGACGAAGCGCTGCTCGGCCGGGTCGGCCGCGGCAGAGAGCGGGTACATCCGCGTCTTGAGGAGGCTCTCGACACCGCCCAGCGAGCGAAACGTCGCCCAGCAGGCGAAGGTCGGCGACCGCGAGGTGAAGTAGCCGTCCGGGACGTCGCCGTCATAGCCGGGGGGCAGGAAGAGGTACTTGCCTCCCCTGCCCTCGTCGGGTCCGGCGATCCCCATGTCGGCGACGTAGTGCTGCCAGAAGTCGCCGACAACGCTCAGCGAGCCCTCCGGCACCTCGATCACCGTCGGGCCGTCCCGATCGAGCGCCAGGAAGGCCAGCCCGTACGCGGTTTCGGTGTTCGCCGTGAGCAACAGGGGGGCCGAACCGCACCGCGGGGCCGTGTAGCCGATCGTGCGGGAGTCGATACCGAGGCTCCGCAGCCCGCGCCGCATGGCCACCATCGCGGCGCCGGGCAGGCAGTTGAGAAAGACCTCGATCCCCCGCAGCAGGTCGAGCCCGTCATAGCTCCGGATGACCGTGTCGGGCAGGGGCATGCCGTCGAAGAAGTCCATCGCGCCGAAGACCGTCTCCAGCCGATCCGGGACGCTGATCGACGCGAGGGTCTCAACTGATATGCCCGGGCTGGGCGCGTCGCTCATGTGAGGCACTGCGCTCCTCTCTACAGCAACTTCTCTGAGAGCTGCGTTCCAGTCGTTCTCGCGCTGACGTCCAACCGGACCTCCCGGCCGTCCCGCGTGCCCTCTAGGCACCGTGGATGCCGGTGTACGCCAGCGGCTTCATGCTCCTGGCACCTCACCGTCCGGACCGTCACGTCTTCGGATCACCGCGCCGGGTCAGCCCACCGCCTCGACCTCACCCGGCCGCCAGGTCTTGTCGAAGAATGGCCGCAGGGGGCTGTACAACCGCAGGACCACGAACCATCCTCTGCCCGGCACGGTCTGGATCCAGTTGCCCTCCGGCACGCGGTCGGGCCAGTCGGGCCCGAAGTGCACCGTGGTCGTGCCATCCGCGGCGGCGGCCGCCGCCGGGGTCGGATAGTCCTGGCTGCCGGCCCGCGGGAAGCGTTGCGGCGTGGAGAGCATCGAGCGGGTCTGGTTGTCGTAGACGGTGCACGACCAGAAACGGGCAGCGGGAATGTCCGGCGGAAGCACCAAGCGGTAGTGCCGGCCTCCGTCGAGGGCGCGGTCCTGCCGGTCCGCGAACGCGAACAGGTACTGCGAGCCGATGTCGGGCAACGGTGCGGTGAACGCCGGGCTGATGCCCACGCCCAGATACCACCACCAGGTCCGCAGGTTGAGCTTGCGGGCGCCGTCGCTCGCACGGAGTTCGAGGCCGCAGTCGGTGATGTCCGGGGGCGGGGTCATGAAATCGTGGCCGGACACCAGCAGGCCGTTGATCCACTGGGAGGGCGCACCGTAGAAATGCGCCCCCTCAGCCGGGCGGGGGCGGCAGGCGAGGGTACGGGCCGTGGCGTTCCCCACCGCGGCCGCTTCGGCGAGGATCTTCCGCATTCGCGGATCCGGCTGGAAGGGACGGCCCTTCGCGATCCCGATCGCGGCCAGGGCACCGGCGATCTCGGCATCGAGCGCCTCGGCCGGCTGATCGTGCACGAGCTCGCTCGCGAAGTCGAAGTACGTCGCGTCGGAGGGTGGGACCGTGTTCACGGGGAACCCGGTGCCCTCGACGAAGCGCGGCGGGTCGGGCCTGCGGAGCGCGGCGGTCCACGTTTGGGCGGTCCACGGCGGCGGAGGGGCCGTGCCCCCTGTGACGATCTCCCCGATGCTGGTCCCGAAGAACCCGGGGACGTAGCGGTGGATGCGCAGCCCCTCCTTGATGCGCTGGACCGCCGGCTTCGGGTCGTCGCCCTCCAGGAACGCTCGCCCGCCCAGAAGGAGCCGCGTGGTACGGGTTGGCCGTATGAAGAAGCCGCCCTCCGGAAGAGGACCCTCGTAACCGGGCGGCACGAAGAGGTACCTGCCGCCTGCCCCGCGGTCCGGCCCGGCCATGCCGGGGTCGGCGACCCAGCGGTACCACATGTCATTGACAAAACAGAGGGAGAGAGGCGGCATTTCCACCACCAGCGGCCCCTCAGTCAGGTCAAGAAATGTCACAAAATAGACGGTGTCCGCATTCCCTGTCAGCACGAGCGTCTCGGGATCCATGAACTCCGAGAAGAGCAGGACGTCGTGGTCTCTGACCCCGGCCTCAAGGAAGCCCCTGCGCGCCGCCCACATGCTGACCCCGGAGTACGCGTCGAGGAACCCCCGGACGGCGTGCATGTGGTCCAGATGGTCGTAGACGCGGTCGGCGGTCTCTTCGGTGGGCCTCCCCAGCGGGAACTCCAGAGTGCCCAGATGCGTCTCTACCCGCTCGGGCGTCGAGAGCGACTCCATGACCTGAGGCGAGATCCGCTCGGCTTGCTGCAAGGCATCGCTCCGTCTCTTTGGAGAGGTCACCTCTCGACCACGAGCCGTACCTGCCGCAGACCACTAATAAACGCGGTTTCCTGAGCCATTGATCTTTTGTTACTCCACAGGCTGTGGGGATGCCGAGCCCGAAGCAGCAAGGAGTGATGTCGGAAGAAGAATGCTCGGTGTTTACCGGGTGCGCCAGGGAGTCATGCGGTCGTCCGGGACCGGCACCCGGCCCAGCGGTCGCGACAGAGCCTCGGTGTCGGTGCCGGGCGGCGTGGTCGTGGGCCGAGCGCGTGGCCCTGGTCCTACCAGACCGACACATCGCAGCCCACCGCCACGGCTGCGGGGCCGGTGACAATCCAATTCGAAGGCGGAAGGCCGAGTCAAGGAGTCCCTCGCGGCATCGGGGGCGGACGTCTAGTCCGTTTCCGTCAGGCGAGGCTGGACACATCCCCCGGGAGGAGGCGACGAATGAGCGATGATCACGGGGGAACCGTCCTCGTCGGGTACGACGGCTCACCCGCCGGCGAGCAGGCCCTGCATTGGGCGGTGGCGGAGGCTGAACTCCGCCGCGCTCCCCTCACCGTCTGCCATGCTTGGCACTGGCCCTACCCGTCTCGCCCGCCGGACGACGACACCCTCGAGATCTTCCGTGCAGCGGCCGCGATCGTGGCGGATGAGGGCGTGCGCAAGGCCCATGCCCAGGCCGAGGACATGGACGTCCACTGGCGGCTGGAGCGCGGCTGGCCTGGCGCCGTGCTGCAGCAGGCCGCCCGTGACGCCGAACTGGTCGTACTCGGGGCGCGGGGCCACGGCGGGTCCGAGGGCCTGTCAGTGGGCTCCACCGCTGTGCAGGTCTCCGCCCTCGCTGCCCGGCCAGTCATCGTCGTACGGTCAGGCCTACCGCAGGCCGGGGGGCACGGTGGGCGGCTGGTGGTCGGCGTGGACGGCTCGCCGGCCAGTGCGGCGGCCCTCGGTTTCGCCTTCCAGGAGGCCGCGTTGCGGAAGGCGTCGGTGACGGCGGTATGCAGCTGGTGGGACCCGGCAGTGCTCCCCGGCCCGGACCGCGTCCCCTTCACGGATCCACAGGTGATCAGGAGCGAGGCGATGGCGCGGTTCGACCAGGCCGTCGCGCCGTGGCGACGCCAGCACCCCAAGGTGCCGCTGGAAACCGAGTTCGTCGTCGACCCGCCGCGTCAAGCCCTGGTCGATGCCGCCCAAGGCGCCGCCCTGCTGGTGGTGGGCGACCGCGGAATCGGCGCGGTGCCTCAGATGCTGCTCGGTCCGGTCACTCAGGCCGCGCTGCAACAGGCCCCCTGTCCGGTCGCGGTTGTCCCGGTACAGCAGGCCGAATAGCCGGAAGGAACTTCGGAGGAGCGAAGCAGAGGAGGCGCGGCCGGGATCTTTACACGGGGACTGGACCGGAGGACGACACGACAGCCGACGTTGCCGGACGGTCCGCTACACAGATCGGAATGAGGAGAGCTCGATGTCCGCACCGATCGCCATCGGCACCGATGGTTCGGACGAGTCGGCGCGTGCACTCGATTGGGCGGCGGCCGAGGCGGCCTTGCGCGAACGTCCGCTGCACATAGTCCACGCCCTCCAGAGCTGGCCGTCCGCGACGGCGCCCATCGCGCAGGCCGAGATCGCCGAACTCATCACCCGGGCCGGTAGGAAGATCTTGGCGGCCGCCCGCGAACGCGTCCGGGAACGGTGGCCGAACCTCGCGACGACGACCGCTCTGGTGAGCGGGGAGGCCTGGCGGGCTCTGGGCGCTCAGTCGGAGAAGGCTTTCGAGCTGGTGCTGGGAAGTCGTGGTCAGGGCGGTTTCTCCGGACTGCCGCTGGGCTCCACGAGCCTGCGCATGGCCGAACTCTCCACCGTCCCGGTGGTGGTCGTGCGCGGAGACGCAGCCGGTCGCGGCGAGATCCTCGTGGGTGTCGACCCGGTGCGGGATCTCGGCGCGGTCCTCGGCTACGCCTTCGACTCCGCCGCGCTCCATCGTGTCCGGCTCCGCATCGTCCACGCGTGGCAGACGCTCGCGACCTTCCTGGAGGCGGGTTACTCCGACGCCGAGCACGTCGAAGCGGAGCTGAGGAAGGAGGTCCTCAATGCGTGCCGACCACTGCGGGGGCGGTATCCGGGAGTCAACGTCGTCGAAGAAATCGTTCTGGAGCATCCGGTGACCGCGCTGGCCAAGGCCTCGCGCGAGGCCCGCCTGCTGGTGGTCGGTACCCACGACTGGCATTGGAGCTCGCCCCAACTCGGTTCCGTAGGGCACGGAGTCCTGCATCACGCGCAGTGCCCGGTCGCGGTCGTTCCGGCCCGCTGATCTTCAACTCGCGCGTGCGTCGCTCGCCTGGAGGCCCGCAGCCGGTGTGCGGCTCCCGGCAGGGCCTATGTCCCCCGTGCCCCGGGACCTTCGCCCTCTGGTTCTACCAGCGGCGTCCGACCAGCCTCGATTACGAAGGGACATCCTGGAAGGGAGACCGTTCAAGATGAAGCGACCGACAGTGGGGACGGTCATGACCTCCGATGTCGTGACGGTATCGCCCGACGCCTCCTTCAAAGACGTGATCAGCGCTCTCGCCGATCGCGAGATCAGCGGGGTACCCGTCGTGGACGGGGAGGGCCGTGTCATCGGCGTGGTGACCGAGGCTGACCTACTCCGCAAGGCGGCGCCCGGCCAGAGCGGCGAGCCGCACCGGACATCGCGCCTCATGAGGGAACCGCCCAAGGCCACCACGGCCGGAGAGGCCATGAGTTCGCCTGCGGTCACCACGACCGAGGACACCTCGATCGCCGAGGCGGCTCGATCCTTGTGCCGCCGCGGTTTCAAGCGGCTCCCGGTCGTGGACCGCGACGGCCGGCCGGTGGGCATTGTCAGCCGCGCCGACGTGCTGCGCGTCTTCTTGCAGACGGACGCGCAGATCCGCAACGAGGTGACCCACGAGATCGTCGTCCAGAGTCTCTGGCTCGACCCCGCCGAGGTGGAGGTCAGTGTGCGCGACGGCGTGGTCACCCTGCGAGGCCGTGTGCCGCTGGCGAGCCTCGTCCCGATCGCCGAACGCCTCACAGCCTCCGTCGACGGCGTCATCCGGGTGATCAACAAGCTCGACTACGACGAGGACGACAGCGTACGCCCGCATCGGCGTCGCACAGACCTGCGACGCTAGAGACCCGGCGCGGCGGGAGGTGCGAACTGGAAGCCGAGCAATGAATGGCAAAGTCGGGGGCGGCCAGGAAAGATGATCAACGCTGATGCACGAGCGTTTCAAATGCGGTATGCAGGTCGAAGATGTCGCGACGCAGTTCGGTGATGGCGACGTCCAAGTCGTCCAGAGCTGCTTGGACCTGCTGCGCGGCGTAAGGGTCCTGGATGTGAGCTAGCGCATCCTGCAAGCGAAACGCCACGCCGAACAGACGGCGATTGAGCCGGTCGGTCAGGTCGCAGGCGATGTGCTGCGGGTCAACTCCCGGCCGGCGGGCCACTTCGGCAGTGGCGGCCACGGCGCCCTCCGTCTTCCGTACCGCCTCGTACGGCTTGTAGATGGACCCTGGAACTCGTGGTCGTTCAGGCATCGTGAACCGCCTTCCGATGTCCCATTCATCCCTTCATACACCGTTACCTCCTCAACGGGTCAACTTGACTACAATTTGCCCTATTTTGGCGATCTTGAGAGACAGAGATGACACGTGCCAAGCCAATCCCCGTGGCCGGGGACCGACGGAGCTGTTGCCCCTGCGCCAAGGGGGCAGGCTCCAACGGGACGCGTACGAGGGCGCGGCGGGACCACCTACTCCCTGAGGAGGATTGAGGCCGATGCCGGGCGGATTGTTGACGGACCTGTACGAAGTGACGATGGCGGCGAGCTACCTGCGGCGAGGTTTGAGCGGGCCGGCAACATTCAGCTTGTTCGTCCGCAATCTTCCGCCCGGCCGCGGCTTCCTGATCACCTGCGGGCTGGCCGACTGCCTGTCATTCCTGGAGAACTACCGCTTCGCCCAGGACGATCTCGACTACCTCGCGACGGAGCAGCGTTTCGACGACACGGCGCTTCGGGCGCTGGAACGGCTGCGGTTCACCGGTGATGTCCGGGCGGTCCCGGAAGGACGTGTGGTGTTCGCAGGCGAGCCGCTGCTGGAGGTCACGGCACCGATCGCCGAGGCGCAGTTGGTGGAGACCGTCCTGCTGAACCACATCAGCTTCCAGACCACGATCGCCACCAAGGCCGAACGATGCGTGCAGGCGGCCGGTGGTGCACAGGTCGTCGACTTCGCCTTCCGCCGTACTCAGGGAATCGACGCCGCGCTCGCGGTCGCCCGCGCCTCCTACATCGCCGGCTTCGCCGGCACCAGCAATGTCGAGGCCGCCCGCCGGTACGGCATACCGGCCACCGGCACCATGGCCCACTCCTACATCGAGGCGTTCCCCGACGAAGACGCGGCCTTCGCGGCCTTCACCGCCGATTTCCCCGACCGCACCACACTGCTGGTCGACACCTACGACACCATCGGCGGCATCAAGGCGGCCATCCGCGCCGCCCGCCGCGCTGGACAAGCACACCTCGCCGGGATCCGCCTCGACTCCGGAGACCTCGGCGCCCTGGCCGTCCAGGCTCGGCGCCTGCTGGACCGGGAGGGCATGGCGTTGACGCGCATCGTGGCCAGCGGCGGATTGGACGAATACCGGATCGCCCAGCTCACCGCCGCCCGAGCACCCATCGACGTTTACGGTGTGGGCACGAAAATGGGGGTGTCCGCAGACGCCCCCTATGTGGACAGCGCCTACAAGCTGGTGGCTTACGGTGACAGGCCCGTAATGAAATTGTCCGCCGGAAAGGCCACCGCGCCGGGTGCGAAGCAGGTGTACCGAGGAGCGCTGGGCGACCTCGTCACGCTCCTCGACGAACCCGCCCCCGCGGACATGGAGCCGTTGCTCGTCCCCGTCATGGAGTCCGGACGTCGCATCGCCCGCACCGAGTCGCTGCAGGCCGCCCGCGACCGGCGCGCCGCCGACGTCGCCGCACTGCCCGACCAGGTCATCCGGTTCCGCGGTCCCGAAACCGTCACCGTCACTCTCAGCCAGGAGCTCAGGCGCTGCCGCGACCGCCTCCGCGCGGAGCTCACCTCCCGCATGCCGCCCGCGAGACGACCGCGGCGCGGCACGGCATCCTGACCGCCCCCGTGCCTACGAGACACCCGCCGGAGACGTGCGGGGGGACGCGCCCCGTTGCGCCTCCCGCGCATCGGTCCGGCAGCTCTCAGCTCGGAGAACTGGTCGCCGGGTGCTGTTCGATGACGGCGTCCGAGGAAGGGTAGAACGTGCTCGTGTGCCCGTCGTCCCATTCGACGACATAGGGCGGTGCCCCATCCCGGCCGTGCACCTCGGTGATCAACGCCTTGCGGTCCGGTTCCCCGACCTGGTGGCCGCGGACTATCACCCAGTCACCCTTCTTCGCCTTCATCGGAGATCCTCTCGAAATATCGTCCTACCACCAGTCTCATCAGGCGCAGCCGTCCGCGGCAGGGGCGAAGGACTTTCTTTACGTCTTCAAGGGGTCCACTCCGCCGGCGCCCACCCCGGCGCGCCGAGCATGCGGCCTGTCCCGTCCGGTCTCACCGCGCCGCGCCGCTCGTCCGCCTCGCACGTGAGGCGGACTCATTGCCCAGCTGCAGCGTCTGACAAGTGTCTGGCCCTGCGCACGCGGGGATGGTTCGGTCTCCGAAGCGTTGGCCGAGGCACCCGCACGCCCCGCTCGACAACCCGGACGCCGTCACCACCCTGCCGGGCCGCTGCGCGAGGCCGGGGCTGGCGGCGGTGAACAGGGCGGAGGCGGCCGGAAGCATCTGGCCGGGGAAGAAGCCGGGCCGCGGAGGCTGACGACGGGGCCGGTGCCGTAGGCGTCCACGGGCGGCGGAAGAGAAGCCGGGTCCAAGATCGACGCTCGACCCGGAACCGGCGCCGGTGATGTTGCAGCTGTCCAGGCCACCCAACCCGGGGCGCTCCAGGTGGTCGCTAAGGACGTCGCACGCCGTACCCAGCAGGAGCGCACGAGGGCGACCACGAGGGCCTCGTCGCGGCGGCGCGCGAATTGTTCGCCGCCGAGTGGTACTCGGGCACGTCGCTGAACGCGATCTGCGACCGAGCCGGGGTGACGCGCGGCGCCATGTACCACCACTTCAGCCATCTTGTTGTACGCGATGCTCTGGCGGGTGAAGACGTCCACCGGGTTGACCCCCGCCGCCATCACCCGGAGCCGCGCCTCGCCGTACTTCGGCTCCGGTTTCTCGGTCTCGTCCAGTGCGCTCTCGCACAGCCGAGGCCCGCCGGCTAGCGGGCCTCGCGCTGCCGCCATTTCTCGAACAGCGCCCCCGCCTCGTCGGTGGACAGCCCCGGCCATTCGCCGCCCAGCTTCTGATAGTGCTCCTCCTTGTCAGGGGGGCTGCTCGTCGCGCGGCTGCAGGACTCGCCCGGGCATCAAGACATCGAAAGTTCAATACTTATTGTCTGAGTCAAACCGTTCCGGCGGGGTTGCCCGGCCGCAGACCGGGAATAGGGGCTCGAGCAGGGAATATGCGGCATACGAGGGGTTGAAGATGGCGGAGCGCGGCGCACCGGAGGCGGCCGGCGCGCGGATTCCCGACCAGGTGCTGACGACGGCCGCCCGGCTGTTCTCCGAGTTGGGGTACGACGAGGTGACCACGCAGATCATCGCGGACGCCTGCGGCGTCGACGCCGCCGTGGTCGCCGGCGAGTACGGCGGCAAGGGCAGGGTGTTCCTCGCCGTCCTGGAGCGGCTGAGCCGGGAGCGGATGGACTACCTGTCCCCGGCCGCGTCCGCCTTCACCCCGGACGCCGAGGGGATGGTCCGGCTGATCGACCGCTACCTGGACTACTGCCTTGACCACCCGGAGCTGCCATCCATCTGGATGCACCGCTGGATGTCGGACGCCACCGACTTCCCCGACCTGGAGCCGCGGTACGGCACGCCGCCGATCATCCTGATGAGCGAGCTGATGGGCGAGGCGCTCGACGACGAGGTGGACCCGGACCTGTTCACCTGGCAGATCGTCTGGGCGGTTCACAGCTTCACCAGGGGCGGCATCGTCGGGGCGGACGGCGTCCGCCGCCGCGCCGACGATCTCGGCGTCCGGAAACGCTTCCGGCGTTCCCTGCACCAGATGGCACGGCGAGCAGCGGCGCGCTGAAAGACCAGTCGCCCGACAGATTCGCCGCGTCCCGTCCCCTCCCTAGGATCGATGTTCCGGCCGGATCCCGGCCGGCGTCGACCAGCAAGAGCACGGAGTGCGACCTCCGAACCCCAGGAGCCCCCCGGATGACCAACCAGACGCTCGTCTTCGACGAGGTGCAGATCGGCATCGGCCTGCGTCCCCTCGCCCAGCACGGTTACATCGTCGTGGGGGAGGGGATGCTCATGCTCCTCGGCAACCGGCAGGAATCGATTGACCAGGCGCCGCTCGGCGCCATCGTCGCCGCCCCGGTCCGCTTCAGCCGCGGCCAGGTCGTCTGCCTCACCATGAACGGGACCAAGTACAACGTGTCTCCCGGCTGGGGCCGGTACGTGGGCACGCGGCCGCCGATGGGCGCCGGGCGAGAGGTGAAGAAGGCGGCGCAGCACCTCCTCAGCCTCTTCAAGACGTCGCGTGCGCCCTAACCGGCGGCGCGCAGGCGGGACGCCAGATCGCGGAGCTCGCGGTCTTCGGTGATGCGGCGCGGGCGCTGCGATCGCACCTGCGCGGCGGCCGGTCATTCGAGCGCGGGCCGTAGGAGCCGCATCTAGATCTCCCGTTCGCCGGAGCAGGTCGCGGATCTCGTCCGAGCATGCGGGCGATGCGACACCGGACAAGATGCAGACCCGCTGCAACGCGCGAAGTGGGACACGATGACGGTGATGCGGTCGCGATTCTGGACGAGTCCGGCCAGGAGAAGAGGGGCACCGCCACGGTCGGGGCGAGGCGGCACGTCGACCGGCGTCGTACGGTGGGCACCGGGGGTGGCGTCGAGCTGTCGTCGATCGACCCCGAGGCATTGCTCTTCGGGTTCGACCTGGAGGTTCACGGGTGGGGCGCTCGGGAGCCCAACACTCCCCCTCTCCTTCAGCAAGTACGTGACCAACGACGAACTGGACGCCTTGACCCGCGAATACACCGAGGCCGTGATCGGCGCCGACCCGGGTGATGGTGAGACACCAGCGCGGCGACACGGGACCGTCTATACGCCATGGCCGGATGTGCCGCACCGACTCGGGCGGTACAACAGCTTCACCTCCCCGGGCCAGGCCAGACCTCACCTGGGGGAATGCACGGTGTCAGCCGACCGGATCGACGAGCTGGTAAGGGTGGGACGCGACTACGTGGTCGGTCCGGGATGGCAGGATGAGGAGCTGGCGGTGGTCCGCACCTTCTTCGCGGCTTCCGGCCCGGACGGCGCCCGGTCTTCGCCGTCGACGCCCGCCGGCACGGCAACCTCGCAGTTGCGCGGTCGGCGGTCACCGAGGCCGATCAGCGGCTGCGCGCCCACGGGATCGTGGCAGATGCCGAGGACGGCCGGTTCGCCGCCGGGCAGGTGCCGCTGCCGCAATGGCACGAGTTCGCGCACTGGTACCTGACGCAGGCGCCTCACGCGGTCCAACGGATCCTCACGGTCGCGTGCTGTCCGGCCATACCCTCGAACAAGATCCGGCGCGGATTCGTTGACGGCGTACGCATGCCCCGGGTCATGCGGCTGGAGCCCGGCGACGTGATCATGACGGGCGCGCCGCCGGGGGTGGGGCCGGTCCAGGAAGCCGCATGTCGAGCGGCACGAGCAGGTGCGGGTCCGCGCGACCGTCCCGTACCTGAGGACCGTCCGCGAACTGAAGCGCGGCAGCGTGGGCGGACCCATTGACGCCCCGAGAAGACTGGCCTAGCTTTAGGTATCTACATACCTAATTTTCTGCATAAATGCGGAAAGGGCGGCGGGCATGACGAACCTGGCTGCGTACCGGCCCTACTGGCACCCGATCGCCATGAGCGAGGAGGTCACGGACAGCCCCCGGCGCTTCACCCTCCTCGACGAGCACCTTGTCGCCTTCCGCGCGGGAGGGCGCGCCGCCGTGCTGAAGGATCTGTGCATCCATCGCGGCAGCGCGCTCTCCCTCGGGCAGGTCGTCGACGGGCGGATCGAGTGCCCGTACCACGGCTGGCAGTACGACGCCGACGGCGCCTGCGTCAAGATCCCCGCGCTTCCCGAGGGCCATTCGATTCCGCGCAAGGCCCGCGCGCAGGCGTACCAGGTCCGCGAGGAGGCGGGCCTGGTCTGGGTCGCGCTCGACGAACCCGTGGCCCCGTTCCCGGAATGGCCGGAGGCATGCCGGTTCGGTGACGACCGGTACCGCTCCCATGTCGTCGCCGCCTACGACTGGACGGTCGGAGCGGGGCGCGCGGTGGAGAACTTCCTCGACGTGGCCCACTTCCCGTTCGTCCACGAGGAGTTGCTCGGGTTCCGGGAGAGCCCGCTGGTGAGCGAGCACGACATCGACCACGACGAGTTCTCGATGCACTACTTCTACTCGACCGTCCAGGCCAAGCCCGAAGGCGGCCGGGAGAAGGTCTCGCTCGAGTACTTCTACCACGTGCCGCTCACCTGCCATCTCAAGCGGCAGGTCCCCGACGGGCGGTGGCTGTGCGTCTCCCTGCTGCCGTGCCCGGTCAGCGCCGGCACCTCCCGGCTCTTCGTGACGTGCGTGCGCGACGCCGACCTCGACCCCGAGTACGACGCCGTGTACAGCCGGTTCCTCGACGACGTGTTCAACCAGGACAAGGCGGTCGTGTCGAGCGTCCGTCCCGAGGAGATCCCCGTCGACCTCCGCGAGGAACTGCATCTGAAGGTCCCGGACGCGGCCGGTCTGCTGCTGCGCCGCTACCTCGGCAGGATCGATGGGGTCGGAACGGTCGCCTGATTCGGGCCGCCCAGTGGGTTGGCCGCCTAATTTCCCGCATGAGGAACAAAAACTCTTCAACCGAGGAATCAGAGTGGTCGTGCGAGGGGCGGGGCGATGCCGAAGGCGGGACGCAGACGGGGCCCGAGCGACGCCCGGGCGCGGCTCGGCGCGCGGCTGGTCCGGTACTTCCTGGACCCGCTCGGCGACGTCCAGGCCCAGGCCCGCTGCTCGGCCCGATCTCGCCGGCGTCGACTGCTGCCTGATCGACCGCGCCGAGGAGGGCGGGAACTACTCGCGCGCTGTGGGCACGCCGCCCCGGTCGCTAGAGATGCTCCGGCAGATCGGGGTCGGCGAGCGGCCGGCCGAGGCGACAACCACGCCCGCCAGATCCGGATCTTCTCCGGCGACCGCGACCGCAACATCGCCACCCTTAGGAGTCCAACACCAAGATCCAGCACAGGGTCAAGGACGCCGTCGGCACGACCGAGCTGCTCAACAGGCTCGCCACCGAGCGCACCGCGTGGAAGGGCACGGCCGCGACCGGGTCCTGCCGCTCCCGGCGCTCCCTCCGGTGAACCGGAGAATGATCTACCGGTTCAGCCGACTGGTCGATCGCTGACCCGGGGCAGGTCGCATGACAGATGCGTGCCCGGCCGACCCGTCCTAGCGTCGTAACGGCCATCGAGTCTACGGAGGACATCCATGAGCGAAGCCGTTGTGGTCACCGGCGCGTCGAGCGGTATCGGCCGTGCCACCGCTCTCCGGCTCGCGGGGGCCGGCTACCACGTCTTCGCGGGGGTGCGGAAGGAGCCCGACGGGGACGCGCTGGTCGGCGCCGCGAACGGGACCCTGACCCCCCTGATCCTCGAGGTCACCGCCGAGGCCGACGTGCAGGCGGCCGCGGCCAGGGTCGGCGAGTCCGGCCTGCCGCTGGCCGGGCTGGTGAACAACGCCGGCATCGGCACCGCCTGGCCGATGGAGGCGATCCCGCTGGACGAGCTGCGGTGGCAGTTCGAGGTCAACGTGTTCGGGCAGCTCGCCATGATCCAGGAGTTCCTGCCGTCGCTGCGCCGCTCGCGCGGGCGCATCATCAACATCGGGACGGTCGGCGACCGGCTGACCATCCCGTTCGGGGCGCCGCTGACCTCGTCCAAGTGGGCGCTCGCGTCCATCACCGAGGCGCTGCGCATGGAGCTGCGCGCGGACGGGATCCAGGTGGTACTGATCGAACCCGCCACGATCCGCACGACGGCCTCCCACAAGGTGCAGGAGCAGGCGGAGCGGGCGCTGGCGCTCATGGGCGACGAGCACCGCGCGAGATACGAGAAGAGCCTGCGGTCCATGGTGGCGAAGGCCCATTCCAGCGAGCAGGCGGGCAGCGATCCCGACGTCGTCGCCCGCGTCGTGCAGCGGGCGCTCACAAGCGCCAGGCCGTCCACCCGGTATCTGGCGGGCAAGGACTCCCGGAAACTGGCGTTCATGGCGCGCTGGCTGCCCGACCGCGCCTTCGACACGGTCCGCGCCAAGCTCTTCGGACTGCCGACCAAAGCGCAGCCCCCGGCCTGACAAGGGAGTGCGCCGCCGGAGGGGACAGGGCGGAGGACACCGGTCCGTGTCCTCCGCCCTGTCGGCTCAGGCGTCGGTCAGCATGAGCCGATCAGAAGGAGCCGATCAGAACGAGTGGGTCAGCTGCTCGGACCGGCGGGTGATCCACTGCCATTCGGTGAACGCGTCGGCGTCGGCCGGGCCGCCGAAGGCGTCGCCGTTGCCCGAGGCGCCCATCCCGCCGAACGGCGCCCACACCTCGTACGCGATCGTCTGGTCGTTGACATGCACCACGCCGCTGCGCAGCCGGTCGGCGACGGCGGCGCCACGGGACTCCGAGCCGCTGCGGACGGCGGCCGTCAGCCCGTACTCGCCCTCGTTGGCCAGGGCGATCGCCTCCTCGTCGGAGTCGACCGCGATCACGGGCGCGACCGGCCCGAAGATCTCCTCGCCGTACGCGGGCATCGCGGCGGTGACCTGGCCCAGCACGGTCGGTTCGAAGAACGGGCCCTCGTGCCCGCCGCCGGTGAGCAGGGCCGCGCCGGCGGCGACGCTCTCGTCCACGATGCGCTGGACGCGGTCGATCTGCACCTGATTGACGATCGGGCCGAGGTTCACCCCCTCCTCGCGCGCCGGGTCCCCGACCCGCAGGCTCCGCGCGCGGGCGGCGAGCTTTCCGGCGTACTCCTCGGCGACCGAACGGTGCACAATGTGCTTGCCCGCCGTCATGCAGACCTGCCCCTGGTGCATGAACGCGGCGAACGCCCCGGCGGACGCGGCCGCGTCGACGTCGGCGTCGTCCAGCACGATGTAGGCGTTGTTGCCGCCGAGTTCGAGCACGCACTTCTTCAGCAGCGGGGCGGCGGCCTCGGCGACCCTGCGTCCCGTCGGGGTGGAGCCGGTGAAGGAGATCAACGCGGTGCCGGGGTCGGTCACAATCGCCTGGCCCACATCGCCGTCACCGGGCACCACCTGCAGGACGCCGGGCGGCAGCCCCGCCTCCTCGAACAGCTTGGCGAGCAGGACACCGCCCGTGACGGGCGTGTGCGGGTTCGGCTTCAGCACGGCGGCGTTCCCGGCGGCGAGGGCCGGGGCCAGCGTCCGCAGCGCCAGCACGAACGGGAAGTTCCACGGCGTGATGATGCCGACGACGCCGCGCGGGACGCGGCGGCCGATGCTCAGCACACCCGGCGCGGCGGGCAGGACCTCGCCGACCGGGCGGGTTGTCGTCGCGGCGGCGTGCAGCAGGTTCTCGCGGCTCTTGAACAGCTCGAACTCCACCTTGGGCCGGATGCCGCCGGTCTCGCGCAGCAGCCAGTCCGCCAGCTCCTCATGGTGCTCGGTGACCAGCCCGGCGGCGCGGATGAACACCTCCCGCCGCCGCGCGGCGGGCATGCCCGCCCAGCGCGGCTGCGCCTCGTTCGCCGCCGCCGTCGCCCGCGCCACGTCGGCGGGGGTGCCCGTCCCGACCTCGGCGAGGGTGTCGCCGCTCGACTTGTCGAGGACGGGCAGGTCGGCGCCGCCGCCCTCGCACCAGCCGCCGCCAACGTAGATCTTCCCCCGCCACGCCGCGGGCTCCAGGAGCCGGGCCCGGTTCTCGGCCGTGATCGTCATGGCGTCCTCCTTGATCTGAATGGGCGAGGCCGCTTCACGCATCGGCCAGGATGTCCCGCAGCGCGGCGAACGCGCGCCTGGCCTTGGCCACGCCGAACTCGGCGACCAGCAGCAGCACCGCGCGGATCTTCTCCTCGCCCGCCCCGCCGTCCAGCGCGAGCCGGACGTGCTCGCGGAACAGGACCTCCAGCTCCCCGTTCAGCACGTCGGTGGCGATGGTGCACAGCGCACGCTCGGCCATCGTCAGGGTCGGCCTCCCCCATCGCTCCTCGAACTGCTCCCGCAGGAACGCGGCGAAGTGCTCGTCCAGCGCCTCCGCGTCCCGCAGATAGTTGTCCGGTACCTTGACCGGCGCCGCGTCGGCCGCGTCCGCGCCGCCCGCATCGGCGCCCGCCCCGCCGGTCGCCGCCTCGATCTCGCGCAGGCGCATCAGCGCCTCGGCCGCCGTGGGATACCCGGCGTATGGTGCCAGATGGCGGACGGCCTCGCGGATCACCTCCAGTTCCACGCCGTTCGACAGCGCCATCGTCACGTGCGCCTGCAACGGGAACTGGAGACCGCGGGAGCACAGGTCGGCCGCCACGAAGACGATCGCCTTCTCCCTCATCGTCAGGTCCGGCAGCCCCCACGCGTACCGCCCCCGCTTCACGGCCATGGCGCCGAAATCGGCGTCCAGAGCGGTGATCTTGTCCTGCGCCGCGAGCTTCACGATCATGAACTCCTTCGGTAGAAGTGCCCCCGGCCGACGCTAATCCCGGACCGTCGACCTGCGAATCTGTCACGCGACCGGTCTTGTGGGACGGTTTGCCGCCCCGTCCGCCCCGTCCGCCCGCCCGCGGACCAGTCGTCCGACAGATTCGCTCGGCGGGCCCCCTGCGTACGATCGTCGGATGGGCGGACGGCTCGTCGGACGGACCGCGGAGCAGTCGGTGATCGAGCGGCTGCTCGCGCGGGCGCGCGGGGGCGGCAGCGGGGCGCTGGTCCTGCGCGGCGACATCGGCATCGGCAAGACGGCGCTGCTCGACCAGACCGCCGACCGGGCGGGCGGCAGCATGCGGGTGCTGCGCGGGGCGGGGTTCGAGTCGGAGGCGGACCTGCCGTTCGCCGGGCTCCACCTGCTGCTGCGCGGAACCCTCGACGCCATCACGGACATGCCCTCCCGGCAGGCTAGGGCGTTGCGCGGCGCTCTCGGCCTGGAGCAGTCCGCCGAGGAGGATCGGCTCCGCGTCGGATCGGCCGTCCTGTCCATGCTGGCGGGGCTCGCGAAGCCGCGCCCCCTCGTCTGCCTGGTGGACGACGCGCAGTGGCTCGACCCCGGCTCGTCCGCCGTGCTCCAGTTCGTCGCCCGCCGCCTCGGCGCCGAGGGCGTGGCACTCGTGTTCGCCGCCCGCGAGGACTACAACGCCTTCCCCGCCGAGGGCCTGCCCGAGCTCCGGCTCGGCGGCCTGGACGACGCGTCCGCCGCGAGGCTGCTGGCGCGCCATTCCCCCGGCCTCGCACCCCGGGCCCGGGAGCGGCTGCTCGACGAGGCGCGCGGCAACCCGCTGGCGCTGCGCGAGCTGCCCGCGCTGCTGACACCAGAGCAGTGCGCCGACGAGCTGCCGATCCGCCACCTCGGCGTCGCGCCGGGCCCGGTGCCGGACCGCGTCCTGCGCGCCTTCCGCGACCCGATCGCGCGGCTGCCAGCCCGGTCCCGGACGCTGCTGCTTGTCGCGGCCGCCGACGACACCGGCGCCCTCGACGTCGTGCTGCGCGCGGCCGACGAACTCGGGGCCGGGATCGCGGACGTGGACACCGCCGAGGCGGCCGGGCTGGTCGACGCGTCGGACGGGCGGATCGCCTTCCGCCACCCGCTCGCCCGCGTCGCCGCCTACCGGCAGGCGCCGATGGCGCGGCGGCTGGCGGTGCATCGCGCGCTCGCCGACGCCCTGCGCGGGCGGCCCGCGGACGTGGACCGCCGCTCCTGGCACCTGGCCGCGGGCACCACCCGTCCGGACGAGGAGACGGCGGCGGCGCTGGAGCTCGGCGCCGAGCACGTGCGGGCGGAGGGCGGGTACGCCGAGGTGTCGGCCCTGTACGAGCGCGCGGCGCGCTTCTCCCCCGACCCGGGCGAGTCCGCGCGGCGGCTGGCCGCGGCGGCGTCCGCGGCGGCGGACGCCGGGCAGTTCGCCCGCGCCACCACGCTCGCGGCCGAGGCCGAGCCGGACGCCGCCGACCCCACGGCGCTGGCGGGGCTGGCTCGCACCCGCGCCATGGTCGCGATGGCCGAGGGGTATCCGGAGAGCGCGCACCGGCTGCTCACCGGCGCGGCCGACGCCGTCGCCGGCCACTCCCCCGACGCCGCCGTCGCGCTGTACTTCGAGGCGCTCATCCCCGCGTGGACGGGCGGCGACTACGCCGCGATGGCCAGCACGGCCCAGCGCGTGTCGGACCTGGACGTCGCAGGCGGGCCGTCCCCGCTGGTCCGGGCGCTGACGGGGATGGGACGGCTGGCCGCCGAGGAGTCGCCGACGGACCTGTCCTGGCTGCGCGAGCTGATCGGGGGCTCGCGCGACAGCACCCGGGTGCAGGCGCTCCAGGACCGCGCCAGGCTCGCCATCTGGGACCTGGTGGTCGGCGACGACACCGCGTCGTACGCGCGGGCCGCGGCGATCGAGCGCGAATGCCGTGCCCGGCGCGCGGACGGGCTGCTGCCGCTCGCGCTCGCGCTGCTGGCCCGCTCCCAGATGTTCCTCGGGATGCACGCCGATGCGCTGGCCAGCGCCAGGGAGGGGCTGCGCGTCGCCCGCCAGACCGGGCAGCGGCAGTACGCGGCCCTCCAGCTCGGCGTGATGATGTACATCGCCGCCGTCGAGGGCGACGAGGAGCGGTGCCTCGTCCTGGCCGAGGAGATCGGGTCCACGCGCGACACCGCCGCGAACGGCCTGCGGTGCGTCTCGCTGAACCTGCTCGACCTCGCGCTCGGCAGGCCGGAGGCGGCGCTGCGCCGCGCGGCGGAGTTCGGCGTGTTCGGCCCGGCGGCGCGCACCGTCATGGTCATGCACCGCCTGCCGGACCTGCTGGAGGCGGCGGTGCGGGCCGGCTGGGACGACTTCGCGCACGCGGCGGCGGAGAGCGTCCGGGTGTGGGCCGCGCAGACCCCGCAGCCGTGGGCGGAGGCGGTCGCGCTGCGCTGCCGGGCGATGCTCGCCTCGGGCGAGGAGAGCGAGCGGCTCTACGAGCGGGCGCTGCGGGCGCATCTGCGCGGCGGCCGGTCGTTCGAGCGCGCCCGGACGGAACTGCTCTACGGCGAGTGGCTACGCCGCGCCCGGCGCCGCGCGGACGCCCGGCGGCGGCTGCGCTCCGCCGCGGAGATCTTCGACCGGCTCGGCGCCCGGCCGTGGGCGGACCGCGCCCGCGCGGAGCTGCGCGCCGCGGGCGAGGGGCAGGCCGCGGCCGGGCACGCCTGCGGCCCGCTCGACCGGCTCACCCCGCAGGAGCTGCAGATCGTCCGGCTGGCGGGAAGCGGGCTGAGCAACCGGGAGATCGGCGTGCGGCTCGCCCTGAGCCCGCGGACCATCGGCTATCACCTGTACAAGGCGTATCCGAAGCTCGGCGTGGCGTCCCGCGCGGAGCTGTCCCGGCTCGATCTCGGGGGAACCGCCGACAACTGACACTTGATTTTATGTTGATTCAATATCTAGTATCAGTGTCATGGCTTCGGTTGAGGATGTCGCCCGGCAGCTGCTGGCCAGGGCAGAGGAGGCCGGCGCGGGCCCGTTGAGCGCGCTCGGCCTGGAGGAGCTCGCGGCGCTGCACGGGGTGTCCCGGTCGACGCTGCTGCGCCAGATCGGCAGCCGCCGGCGGCTCGACGCCGCGCTCGCCGAACTCGGCGTCGCGGAGGCGCCGCAGCAGCGCGTCGCCGACCGGGCGGTCGCCGCCGCCGCCGAGCTCATCGCCCTGCGCGGGGTCGGCGGCATGACGCTGGAGGACGTGGCCGCGGCCGCGCAGTGCAGCGTCCAGGCGATCCACGCGCAGATCGGCGGCCGCGACAAGCTGCTGATCGCCGTCTTCGCGCGGTACAGCCCCATGGACCGGATGGCCGCCGTGCTGTCGCGCCCCTCGGACGACCTCGCCGCCGACGCGCAGGCGCTCTACCTCGTCATCCTCGACTCCCTCCACGAGACCCCGGCGATCGCCGCGATGGCGGCGGAGGCGCTGGCGAGCCCGCACAGCCCGCTGGCGCGCTACGTCCGCGAGACGTACGTGGTCAAGGGCGTCGGGCTCATCGCGCGGTGGCTGGACGTTCATGTGCGCCGCGGCGTGGTCCGGCCCCTGCCCCACCGCCTGCTCGTGTCGGTCTTCGGGGGGCCGATCACCGCCGAGGCGCTGTCCAGGGCCGCCGCCGGGGAGCGGCCCAGCGCGGACCAGCGAAGAACCACCGCACGAGAACTCGCCGAGTCCTTCGTGCGGGCCGTCCGTCCATGACCACGATGGGAGAACCCCCAATGCGCACCATAAGCGACAACACCTTCCAGCTCGGCGTGTTCGCGCCGAACGTCTGGGGCGGCCTCACCAAGACGACCTCCGAGAAGCGCTGGGACGCCACCTGGAACAACAACGCCGCCATCGCGCGCCTCGCCGACGAGGCCGGGCTGGAGTTCATCCTGCCGCTCGCCCAGTGGGGGATGCTGAAGGGTGCGTCGCCGACCGACGGCCACTCCTACGAGGCCATGTCCTGGGCCGCCGGGATCCTCGCCTCGACCGAGCGGATCACGGTGTTCGCCACCGTGCACACCCCGTTCGTCCACCCCCTGTACGTCGCCAAGCAGGCCATGACCTGCGACCACATCGGCGGGGGCCGGTTCGGCCTGAACATCGTGTCGGGGTCGGCGGCACCCGACTTCCGGATGTTCGGCGTCGAGATGCGCGACCACGACGAGCGCTACGCCTACACCGAGGAGTGGACGACGCTGCTCAAGCGCCTCTGGGAGGAGCCCGAGCCGTTCGACCACCACGGCCGGTTCTTCGACCTCAACGGGGTGTGCGCCCGGCCCGCCCCGTTCGGCGGCGGGCGCCCCATGCTGATCAGCGCGGGCTCGTCTCCGGCGGGCCGCCGGTTCGCCGTCCGGCACGCCGACTCCCTGTTCATGCCGATCCTGACGGCCGACGACCTCGCCGGGCAGATCACCGCCATCCGCGCCGACGCCGGGCGCCCCGTGCCCCTGTACGGCAGCGGCCATCTGATCTGCCGCAAGACCCGGCAGGAGACCGAGGAGTACTACCACCACATCGTCCATGAGAAGGGCGATTGGGAGGCCGCCGAGGAGGTCAGGCGCACCATCTTCGGCAAGGGCCAGAAGTCGATGCCGCCGGAGGTCGCCGACCGCATCCGGGAGCGGATGCTGAGCGGCGGCGGCACCTTCCTCGTCAAGGGCGACCCCGACGACGTCGCGCAGACGTTCAAGCGGTTCAGCGACGCGGGCCTAACCGGCATGGCCGTCGCGATGGTGAACTACCTCGACGACCTGCCCGTCCTGCGCGACGAGGTGCTGCCCCGGCTGGAGCGGCTCGGCCTGCGCGCACCGTTCGCCGGAGCCGGCGATGAGCGTTGACGTCCAGGACTTCAAGGCCGCCCTGTCGCGCTACCTCACCGGCGTCACCGTCGTGACGACCGTGGACGGCGCGGGACGCCGCTGGGGGTTCACCGCCACGTCGTTCAGCTCAGTCTCCCTGGTCCCGCCGCAGATACTCGTCTGCATCGCCCGCTCCGCCCAGTGCTACGAGGCGTTCCTCGACTCCCCCGGGTTCGCCGTGAACGTCCTGAACCGGGGGCAGGAGCAGGTGGCCGAGCGGTTCGCCCAGCGCGGCGGCGACAAATTCGCGGGCCTGCCCTTCGGCACGGGATCGGGCGACCTGCCCGTCCTCGACCACGCGCTGGCCGTCTTCGAATGCGGCACGCGCGACCGCTACCCCGCCGGGGACCACACCATCCTCCTGGGCGAGGTCCACCGCGCGGAGGTCGGCGAAGGCACCCCCACGCTCTACTACAACCGCCAGTTCCGCCCGGCTCTCTGGCCCGATCCCTGACACGGCCGCTGCCTCGTCGACCAGGGCCGCGGTGCGCCCGAGCGTCCCTGTCTCGTGGCTCATCGAGATGGGGACGTCCGCGCCCAGTTCCGCTCGGACGACCGCCGCCGCCTCCAGTGCCGCCCACAGCCGATCGCTGGGGGCCGATCCCAGTGTTCACCGTGTCGCCAGGACCCCGCGCCTGGCGGAAGCGGCGCGGTCCATGCCGCTGGCCTGATCGGTCCAGCCGCTCGGGCGCTACGGCTTGCCGAAGGTGATCGTCCATTGGCCCCGGGCCTGGACGTGCAGGAGTGCCGGGCCGTCGAGCCATCCGTGCGCAACGGAGGCGCCCTTGCCCGACAGCACCCTCTCGTCCTCGTCGAGCCGCTCGGTCAGCGCCGTCAGGGAGAATCCGCGCTTGCCCTGGTGTTCCATGGTGACTGACGTGGGGCCGCCGTGGTAGCGGAAGACGAACGTGCCCCTGGACCCCAACCGACGGGATGCGAACGGCAGGGTGTCCACCGGCTGGAGCCACGCCGACCAGGACCCCACAGCCCTGATCCGCACCTGAACATCCGCTTTCCCATCCGCCGGCACGGGAACGACGGCGCGAACCGAACCTTCACGGCCCAGCAGCGGCATCGCCGGCTGCACCAGGTCGACCCGCTTGTACGCACGGCCATTGACGCGGACGACAAGCACGGCCGGGCCGCACGAATCGGGCCTGCGCAGCTTGACCAGGGCGTCGCCCAGCCCCGTGGCGCGCTGCGCCTCGTCCAGATCGGGTGGCCACGTATCGAACTGGCCCACATTCTTGGCGGCACGGGAGGGCGCTCGCTTTGCATGCCCCCGTCGTACCGCTGGCCCGCGGGCGCCCCGGCGGTTGGTGACGATCGGGGGCGTACCCCCGTTGATTCTGATCGCGTCCGCGGCGCACACGTCGATCATCCGCGGCGCACCCTCAGGCGGCGTCCAGCGGACCCGAGCGGTGGAGGGGCCATGCCGGTCGTCGAAGAAGCACAACGGTCGGGGCGGCGGAGGCACCTCCCCCGCCAGCCGAGCGTCGACTCCGGCCAAGGCGAGGCGGCCGACGTCCAGCGCCCACAACGCTCCAGCCGCGGTCGCGCGGTCGCGGGCACCGTCGATCTCCCGCTTGGCCTGCTCGTAAGCGTCCAGAGCCCGCTCGTAGTCAGCCAGCACCGCAGCGTCGGTACCGTGCTCCTGCGGGACGAATGAGTGCCGTGCGAGGGCCTCGCCGAAATCGGTGATCTCCGCGTGGATCGACTCCAGGTCGTCCGTGCGCCGCCGGAACAGCCGCCCCAGTGCCTTCACCCGTCCACCCTTCCGACCTCGTCCAGACTCGTCGCCAGCACTCGTGTCAGCAGTTCCCCGCGTACCTTTACCACGCCCCGGAGGCTCGTTCGCGTGGACGATCAGTCCGACGGGTAGGGGGCTGGGGTCTGGGGGCTGCGAAGCCGCGCTTCGCACTCGCCCAGCCCGTCCAGTACCCCAGTTGAACCCATGCGCGAAGATGCTGCACATGGGCCGGTGACAGTCGCATTCCCGCCTTCGAGGACGCGCCATGGCACCATGGCGAGGCATGCGGCGCGAATGCGGCGCCTCTAGGAGGGTGGGGCGCGTCACGCATCTGTCGGACGACCTGCCTCGGAAGATGAGCGGGCCTGCCCAGGGGCGGCCCGCCGCCGTGGCGGGGAAGGAAGGGTCACCGACCCGGCCGGATCGCACCGGGGAGAGGTCTTGCGGCCGACCAGTTCGATCCAGCCTTCGTGCTCGGCGATGAGCACGGCGTCGAGCTGCGTCTTCGCATCGAGCTTCCGCATGATCGCCGAGATGTGGTTGCGGACGGTTCCGACCGAGAGGACGAGTTCCGTGGCGATCTCCTTGGCGTGCACTCCCCGCGCCATCAGAGCCAGGACCTCGTGTTCCCGCGCGGTGAGCGGGCCGGTGGCCGGGCCCCCGGCCAGGCGCTCCAGTACCGGGTCGAGGTACGGCACGCCTGTGGCGACGGTCCGGACGGCGATGACGAGATCGGCCGCGTTCGCACTCATCGGCAGCAGCCCCTCGATCCCGGCGTCCATCGCCCGGCGGACCGCACCGCCGGTGGCCCCGGTCGCGACGACGACGACCTTGCAGTCGAGGGCGGCCGCCTTGAGGCGGCGGAGGGCTGCGACGACGCGCACGTCCAGTACTCCCACCAGTCCGAGGACGACGACCGCCGGACGGTGGTGGAGGGCCGCGGTGCACAGGGGCCGTTCCGTGATGGGGGCGACGACCACGTCGAACCCGCCGGCGGCGTTGAATATGGCGGAGAGTCCGTCCAGGAGCAACGGGCGGCTCCCGGCCAGAAGCAGCCTCGTGGCGTCCGCCCGGTACGGGAGCCCCGCCGCGAGAGGCCGATGAGGCGCGGTGACCTCGATGCCGTGCGCGAACCCGACCGAGGTACCAGAATGTGCCGGTGCGGTCGGCGGAACCGGGGAGACGGCCTCAGTACGTGAACCCATGAAACGTCCAATCTGGCCACGGCGAGCCGGACGGCAGGCGGCATGGCAAGGACGAGGCCGCCGCTGACGGGATTGGAAGATGCCTGGAAGTGCTGGAGGGCCGGGACAGGAGAGCCGCACTCGTCGCCTTGCGCATCGCCCGACGGTCACCCTCCCGCCAATAAAGGGCTTTCTTCTACCACCGCAGTATAAAGGGCACCTAGAACATGCCCTCTTTTGCATCTGAAGTGATAGAAATTGTCCGTGATATCCTCCGCTCCGAGCGGCCGCGGGACCGGCCGGGGATGTCGAAAGGCACTGATTCACGGGAGGACTGCATGCGGGCGGACGCGCTGCGCAATCGCGATCGGATTCTGCGGGCCGCGCGCGATGCCCTCCTGAAGCGAGGGCCGGCCGCTTCGATGGAGGAGATCGCACGGCGTGCCGGCGTCGGAATCGCGACCGTCTACCGCCACTTCCCCAGCCGCGGAGACCTCGTCCGGGCCCAGGTCGTCGCCGCGTTCAACGAACTCCACGACATCGCACGGGCGAGCACCCGGGAGGAGGACGAGCCGTTCGAGGCCCTCCGGCGATTCATGCACGGCGCGCTCGACATCGAACTCTGGGCGATTCTGCCGATCATGTCCGGTTGGCTGACGATCGAGGAGATCCTTGCGGAGAACGGCGACGACCCGGTCGACCCCATCCAGGAATTGATGACCAGAGCGCGAACGGACGGTTCGCTGCGCGGGGACGTTGTCCTGGGGGACATCGTGTTCGCCATCACGCGGCTGTCCCGCCCGCTGCCCGGCGACATCGTGCCCGAGGACCGTGCCCTCGCCCATCGGCAGCTCGACGTGTACATCGCCGGGCTGCGGCGCTCCGCGGCCGGGGCGGGCGCAGCGCCGCTGCAGGGCCCCGCGATCAACGTCCGCTGGTTCCGGCAGATCCGGCAGCGCTTCACCGCCGTCCAGGCGGGCCACGTTCGCGTGTCCGATGCCAGGCGCGGGTCCCGCCCCGGCCTGGCGGGCACCCGGTGGCGCGGAACGGCCGGCCGATCCGGCGGCGGACCGGCACCGGCCGCACGGGACTGAGTCCGGGACGCCGGCCGGCGTCCCGGACTCATGGCCGGCGGCTACCCCAGGATGGTGTAGCCGGTGAACTCCGTCGAGGCGACCTTCGACATGGCCGGATGATAGGAGCCGGTGCTCGCGTCGTAGTCGCCGACGACCCGGAGTGTTCCCGTGGACCCGACGACCCAGATGTCCGGCTTGCCATTGCCGTTGGCGTCGGGTGCGGTGGTGAGCAGGGGCGCGTTGGAGGTCTGCCAGCCACTGCCGATCGGGAACCGGTGGTCGGCCCCGACATAACCCGGATAACCGGGCGCGTCGGGGTTGATGAGGTCGTACACGTACAGGCCGCCGGCCGTGTCGAAGCGCACGATCATGTCCACCTGGCCGTCGCCGGTGAAGTCGCCGGGCGCGGCCAGGGTGACGTCGTCCAGGCCGGTGTTGTCGCCCGCGGCGAGCAGGACGGGATCCCGGTAGGAGTCGAGCCGGTAGTCAGGCGACCCGTAGTACAGCCACAGCGCCGTGCCGGTGTTGACCAGCAGGTCCGGGAAGCCCTCGGCGTCGACGGTTCCGTCGCCGTCGGCGTCCAGCGGCCCGTCGACGTCGCCGATGGCCAGGATCTGCCTGACTCCTCCCTTCCAGTGGTCGTTCGCGGGATCGTAGACGGTGAGTTCCTGCTTCCCCACGCCCGTGCAGGAGGTGCAGGCGAACCCGGTGCCGTCGTTAGAATGGATCCACAGCCGGTCGGCGTTCAGGGCGGTGTCCCGCCGCAGCGCGAGCAGGTCCTCATAACCGTCGCCGGTCCAGTCCCCGCGGTGGGTGATCTTCGTTCCGTTCCAGCCGTCCGTACTCGCGGCGTCGGCCACCGGGGAGACGGTGCCGTCACCGTTGCCATAGAAGCGGCGCAGTTCACCGGCCGAGTTCGCACCCCAGATGTCGGCTTTTCCGTCGCCGTTCAGGTCACCTGGCTTGTCCGGGACGCGCGGACCGTTGGCGTAGAAGAGATAGGTCAAGGTGTCGGAGACGTTCCCGGCCCGGTCGTGGCTTCTCACGTAGACCCGGTTGGGGCCGGCGACGGTCGGGGTGAGCTTGACCTCCACCGAGCCACCGGCGGACGCGGGGGCCGCCGTGCGGTGCGTGGAGTCCCAGCTCGTCCAGTACTCGTACTTGACGACATCGTCGACACCGCCGTTGGAGACGGCGAAGGTCCCCTCGGTACGGACCGACCCGGTGCCGGCCGGCCAGCCCCCCGAGCCGTCGGGGAACTGCTGGGACGCCACGCCCGGCGGAGAGCTCGGGCGGAGTGGGTCGAAGACGAACCGGCAACCTGCTATGGGCGTCCACGCCGAATACAGCGAACCGTCGCTGATCCGGACTCTCCACGAGAAGTTGCCGTCGGCCACGTCCAGGTGCGGGATGAGCGTCGTCTTTGGAACCTTCACCCTCGCCACCGTCCCGGAGGTCACCGAAACGGTCTGGTCGAAGATGACACCGGCCCCGCTGTCGTAGTGGTCGTACGGCCACAGCGTGAATTGGGCGCTCACCGTGCCTCCGTCAGGATCGGAGGCCTTCGCGGTCAGGTAGATGTCGGTGTTGCCGACCAGGGCGTAGGGAGGAGCGACATGGCAGCCATCGGTGCTGGGCACCGTGTCCAGTTGCGTCGGTGCGTTCGGGACGGTGTTGTACTCCGTGGAGAGGACGGCCGTGGTGGCGTCGAACTTCTTCCATGTGAAGACGTCGTCCTCCTCCAGGTAGTTGGCGCGCATGCCCAGGGTGATGTTGTTCCACTTGTTGGTGACGGCCTTCTTTGCGGCGGCGGTCACGTCGAAGGCAAGGTTGCCGGCCGGGCAGTTGGCGGCGCTCCAGCCCTTGGACTCGACCTTGTAGTCCAGTTGGTCCGCCCACGTCGGCTGCTTGCTCCAACTTGTGGACGAGCTGATCGCTCCGGTGAGCCAGACCTCCACTTTCTTGTCGGTGCATGACCAGGACCAGACGTTCTTGATCCTGAAAGTGGAGCCCTTGATCACCTTGTTGGTGTTCCACAGGTTGTTGGAGTCCATGCGGAAGAAGGAGCGGGCCAGCCCGTTCGTCTCATTCTCATAGCCGATCCGGGCGAGTTTGGATCCGCCGTCCCAGCCGGCGCCGTTCCAGAACGTGGCATCGGGATACTTCTTGTAGGCGATGGTCCATGCTTCGCGCGCACCGGAGACGAACGGGTCGATGTACACCGGGTAGCGGGTGGCTTTGCCCTTGAGTATCTCGGCGTCCGGGGTAAGGGAGAGCTTGCCGCCCCCTGCCTTGAGTCCCATCCTGGCGTTTCGCGCGCCGTACGGCTGTTCGAACTCGTCGGTCCGCGGCGGTCCGGTCCGCTGAGCGCCCGGCGGAGGCGCGGCCACGGTGCTGTCCCACATCAATGGTGTCGGGGAGGCGAAGACCGTCTGACCGGCGGGGTTCTTGGCGCTCATGTTCCCGTGCTCGTCGGCGCCGACCGTGAGCCCGCTCGTCTTGACACCGAAGGTGATCTCCTTCAACGCCGGGTCGGCAGCCGCTCGCGCGTTCTTCACGACCAGGAGCTGGCCGAAGCCTCCGGAGTTCGCCTGCAGCTTCAGGTCCACGTCTTTCAGCACACCCGGGTAAGTGACGGTGTCGCCCGCCACCACGGGCGCCGGCAGCGGCTTCGGCCAGGTCCAGGACATGGACCGCCCATCCCGGACCACGGTCACCAGCGGACCTGCGCCGCCCCCGGAGAAGCGAACGCCGATCTGTGCGGCCTTGGGCGATAGTGAGCCGTCGCTGTTCTTATGCAGGGTGGTGTCGATCCGCACCAGCTTGCCGCCCTGCCGCACCCACTGCGGCACCACGTAGCTGTCCTGGGTGAACGTGCCGTTCGGATTGGCGAACACCTGTGAGGTCTCGGTCCGCTTCCCCATCACCTCGACCCGCGCACCGCTCTGCCTGGCCTTCGCCAGTGCCGCCGACTCTTCCGCGTTCGTTCCCTGTCGGCCGGTCCCGGACGGCGACAGGGTCTCGGCGGCCGCGTCCACGCGCAGCGGCATGCCGAGCGCTGAGGTCAGAGCCGGGAGAAGTCCTGCGGCAATCCCAAGGGAGAGCGCTGCCGCGATGTTCCTTCGACGTCGCGAAGCGCCTTCCGTCGCGATTCGCACTTTTCTCATACACGTTCCTCTGGAATATTTCAGCCGTAATTTCGAAAAGCATTGAGTCCTGCAGGGACCGCATTTGTAAGGGTGTATACACCGTGCCAGGCCCCGACTCCCGTGGCGTTCGGCCCCCTCATCTGCCAGCCGGAAGGTCTATAGATCGGAGGGGCGAGGTTCTGAATGTGAGGAGGCCTGCGCCACCGGCTGAGCTGTCCGAACTTGGCGTACTCCATCGCGGTCGTGATCTTGAGCGAAGAGATCGTGAAGACCATGTCAACGGCGTTATCCTCGAGCGAGGCGTCGAATCCTTGCTCGTAGATCCTCTCCGATGATCGAACCCCGTACGCGAAGCTCTGAGCGGCGACGCAGGTCGCCCATCCGACGCCGGGAGCTATGCACGAAACCGTCGCCCCCACGGTGACGATCGTGCTCCTGTTCTTCCAGACCCATTTGCCGGCGTTCTCAGCTCCGCGCCCTATTGCCTTACCCGCGTCGGCGCCTATGTCCTTTGCCTTGGCGCCGACCTTCTTGGCCTTGCCCGCGCCACTCTTGATCTTTCCCCAGATTGTGTTGCTCTTCTGCCTCTTCTTGGCCGCGGCGCGCTGCTGCGCCTTTTGCCTTGCCCAGCTTCCGCTATAGCTGACGCTTGTGCCGCCCTTGCTCCAATAAGTGACCGACAGGGACCGCCTGTACACATATCGCCGCCCATTTGAAGGTCTTCCGTAGCTGTAAGTGCTGTGGTGTTTCGTGACGACGTAGCCCCAGCCCCTCTTGCGGCTGTACGTCCAACGGGACTTCTGGCGGCGCTTTCGGTCGTAGTCGGCGTCGCCGCCGCTGAGGTAGCCGCGGTCGGTCGGCCCGATCGGACGTAGTCCGTCGGGGTCCGAGAACGTGACCGGGCTGCCCGCACCGTAGGCGTAGGCGTTCGTCTGGGCGGGATCCTGAGGGTCGATCAGCGGGTCGACGGAGAGGAACGACCCCAGCGCCGGATCGTAGTCGCGGGCGCCCAGATGGGTCAGGCCGGTCGGTTCCTCCACGCCGCCCACGAAGCCGCGGGTGCCGGGCCAGCCGGTGGGCCGCTCGGTGCGGTCCCCTCCGAACGGCAGCTGCCTGCGGCGGATGACGCCCTGGCCGTCGCCGGCCCGGACGGCGGTCAGCGACGTGCCCTGATGGTCGGAGAAGGTGTGGAACAGGCCGGCGGCGGTACGGACCGCGACGGTCCCGCCGCCGTGGGAGTAGTAGCGGGTGAGGCTCTCGGCACCGTTCGAACCGGTCGTCAGCTCGTCGCCCTCCGGAAGGTAGAGGGTCCTCGCTCCGTCGGGGCCGAGGGTGAGCAGCCGCTCGCCGTTCTCGTCGTAGACGTACCTGGTGGTCTTGCCCGCCTCGGTGACGCTCGCGAGCCGGCCTTCGGGGTCCCAGGTCAGGCTCTGCTCCCGGTTCCCGGCCTTGCGGTCCGTCATGTTGCCCGCCACGTCGTAGCCGAAGGCGTCCCGCGTCCCGTCGGCCGCACCGCCCTGGTTGTCCACGGCGGTGACGGCGTGCGGGCGGTCGGCCCCGCCCGCGGGAAGGGTGTAGGTGCGGACGGTGTCCTCGGTCGTGGCGGTGCCGGGGACCGCGTGCCTGGTCTCCTTCTTGCGGTTGCTCACCGCGTCGTACTCGTAGGAGTGCCAGTAGCCCTCTGTGCCGCCCACCACGGAAGCCGAAGGCCCTTCCTCCTGGCAGGCTCCCGCCGTGGTCGTCCATGCCTCTGTGAGCCGCCGCAGCGCGTCCATCTTGAAGCACTGCCTGTCGGTGACCTGGCCGTCGCCCGAGCCGGAGACGGTCGCGATGGAGGTGATGTTCCCCGCGGGGTCGCGGCGGTAGGACGTGTCGTCGACGCGCTGCGGGGCGGTGTCGCGGTCGATGATCTGCTGGACCAGGTCCCCAGTGTGCTCGTCATAGTCCAGCGTTCTGTACGCCTTGGAGCCCAACGATCCGTGCTCGGTGCGTTGTATCCGGCCGTACGAGTCGTACACGGTGCCGCCGACGACGATCGTCTGTCCGGCAGTGGTCCGGCTCGGCAGGCCGCCCTCGCCGTAGACGGTGGTCACCCGCTCGGAGGGCAGCCCGCCGGCCGCCGGGCGCAGCACCCATTCCCGCTGCCCGGTGTAGGTGTTGTAGCCGTAGGAGTAGGCATACGACTCGGTTCCGCCACCGACCGGGATCGTCATGGTGAGAGACGTGGGCTGGTCACGGTCGTTGTAGCCGCCGATGGTGGTCGTGTACGTCTCACCGTGGTCGATGCGGGCGCTCGAGGACAGTTCGCCCTTGAGGAGGGTGTCGTACGTCCAGGTGGCCCGCACGATGGATCCCTGTTTCAGGGCGGTCTTACGTCCGAGGTCGTCGTAGCTGGTCGTCAGCGTCACGCCTCGGGCATCGGTGACGGTGACCGGCTGATCGGTGTCGTCGTAGGTGAAGCGGGCGGTGCCCTTGTCCGGATCCTTCGCGGTAATCTTGCGGCCGCGGGCGTCGTAGGTGTTGGTCCATGTGTTGCCCGCCGGGTCGGTCATCGTGGCGAGTTGGTCGTGCTTCTCATAGCCGTAGGTCGTCTTCTGGGCCGTGCCCGCGGCGGGGTCGGTGTACTGCAGCAGTTCGACGACGCGGTCCCGCGCGTCGGTGACAGTGGTCTGCTTGATTCCGCCCCGGGGCGGAGTCACGGTCACGCGATCGGCGCTGTAGGCGGTCGTCGTGCGCCGTGTTTCCTCCCCGTACTTGCGGCTGATCGCCGCGACCACCTGGCCGAGGCCGTCATGAACGTTCTCGGTCATGTTCGGGATCGTGTTGTCCGACGCCTTGACAAGCGTGCCGGACGGGTTCCCGGAGGTGTAGTAGCCGTTGTAGGTCTTCCACGCGAAACCCCGTGTGTCGTAGAGGGTCTCGCTCACGATCCTGCCGCCGCCGATCGCCGGCACCTGCGACTCCCGCTCGCGCAGCAGCCCGTCATAGATGGTGTAGGCGCTCCGGTAGCTCCCGTCGTGCTGGATCGTCTTGGCCGCGACCACCGTCGGCGATGTCTTGGCCACCGTGTAGGTGTACTGCGCCGACGGCTGGTCGGCGTGGTCGGCCTTGGGCCAGCCCTGCTCCCAGACGCGGACGACCCTGCCGAGCGCGTCGAGTTCGGCGTCGGAACGCCTTCCGTTCGCATCGATCTCTGCCACCGGGGCACCGCGCCGGGGGTCTTCCAGGACGGTGTGCGTGTGGCCGAGCGCGTTGGTCACCGTCGTGCGGGTCGGAGCGGCTCCCGTAGCGGGCGTGTACGCCGTGGTCGTCGTGGTCCCGGATGCGTCGGTGGAGGTCAGTGGCCGCCCGTACCGGTCGTATGTGCTGGTCTCGGTGGTGATGTAGCCCGTGCCTTCGCCGTCCTGCTCGTCCTTGCGGGTGGCGTCGCCCTTGGTCGGGGCCGCGCCGAGCGTGCCGGATCCGTCGTAGTAGGTGCGTTCGACGGAGATCAGATCCCGCGGCAGGTCCGGGTCGTCACCGCACCCCTTGGCGACCGTCCGCACCTCGGACACGTAGTCGAGCATGTTCGCCGCCGTGTTCCGCGCATAGGACGTCGTCACGCAGCGTTCGTCGCCGGACGCGGCGAGGTCGCCGCTGTCGGAGACCGCGATGACCTGGCCGATGGAGTCGAAGGTATTGGTGACCTTGGCACGCCGCCAGCCGCCGTCCGCCTTGAGTTCCCTGGTCGTCTCGCTCGCGGTGCCGACCCTGTACGCGACCTGGTCCGGCAGCCCGGGGCGGGCATGGGTCGCCGTGGCGGCCGAACGCCAGGGTGTGGACGCGGCCGCGTCGACGATCCGGCCGCCGTCCTTGTCGTAGGTCGCCTCCTCGCGGGTCATCCCCGCGAACGCCTCGTGGTCGGCGGCCGTGTTGCCTTCCCCGTCGGCGACCTGGGCGCCATCAATCCCGCGGAAGTAGCGGTGCTCGGTGAGAGTCCTGGCGTCGGAACCCGCACCCACGCGCTCCTGGACTCTGCCGTAGCCGCGCCGCTTGTTGTAGGTGCGCTCCTCGCTCTTCGTGAGCTCGTCGTCGTCCTTCCCCCAGGACAAGCCGTCGAGGTAGGAGAACGACGTGGTCTTCACCGGGGCGCCGCCCACGTTGTCGGACTCCAGCACCTCCTTGACCTCATAGGAGTGGAACCAGTCCTGGTAGGGCTTGTAGTCGGGGGCAGGGGCGTCCGGCGGTGACCACACCACCGGATAGCAGCGGCGGGTGTTGGTCGACGGCGACGGCAGGTCCGCGGCGGAACAGTCCTCGGCGGAATAGGTGACGCCGACGGTGCTGCCCGTCTCGGTCTCGATCCCGTACACCCGGTAGCGCACCAGCGGCGGTACGGGGTCGGTGACGGCACCGTCGACGCGGTTCTTCAACTGCTGGCCCTGAAAAGTCACCGGCGGCAGCGTGACGGGGGTGGCGGCGCCGTGGCCGGTGCGGGTGATGGACGCCAGCCACAGTGCGGGGTCGGTGCCGTCCCCCGGCGAGGGGAACTGGTGGGTCAGCGCCCAGGAGTCGACCTTCTCGTAGGCGGAGCCGACCAGCACTTTGGTCGTGATCGAAGTCAGCCGTTTGCGCGTCCAGAAGGAGGGTGAGTAGCTGGTGCACGCGGCGGCTGTCGTGCAGTACTGGTCGAACGGCACGTCCGGCCAGTTCGCGGCGTGGGCCTTGTCGAAGGTGCCGCAGTCGGTGAGGCAGCGCTCGGAGACGCCGAACTCGGCCACCGCCGCCGCCCCGTTCGCCGCGTACACCGCGTCGGACCGCAGCCCGTAATCGATCCGCTTGAGGTAGCCGCCGCGCACGTACGTGGTGTCGGTGCCCTTCCCGGTGTCCGCGTTGACGTTCAAGCCGTAGCGGTTGGTCTCCTTCTCCCAGAAGTAGGCCATCGCGTTGCCGCTCGGGTCCTCGACGTAGTCGAGGTTCCACCGCCATGCCTGCTGGCACCACGATGCCGCGAAGGTGGCCGCATGGCAGGGCTCACCCGACTGGTTGCCGAAGACCGGGGCCGTCCAGGTGGAGCCGGTCTCCTCCTTGCCGCTCGCCCAGCCGGGCAGCCGGTTGTAGCCGAAGTAGAAGCGCGTGCCGTCCGGCGTGGTCAGCCGCCAGTACTCGCCATTGTCGTCCCCGTTTCCCCGCTGCGTGTCGGCCAGCTTCTCGACCTTGGTGCCGTCGTCGTCCTTGAGACGCCACTGCTTCGTGGCGTCGTCCCTGACCAGTTCCTGGGTCGAGCCGTTCAAGGTGACCGTGGCGTTGTCGGTCTTCCAGCACTGGTCGCCGACCTTGAGCGCCGAGTTGTTGCCGTCGGTCTTGTCGTCGTCGCAGGCCACGTACTGGCGGGTGATCGAGCCGGCCTCCATGGACCAGCCGTCACCGATCCAGTTGGCCTGGTTGTTCGTCGACGCCGTCCGGCCGTCCACCGACTGCGAGGAGTACGACAGGTTCAACTCCGGGTCCAACTCGCTGGGCACTTCGGGGAAGGCCAGGTCGTAGGACCAGGTGAACGCGCCCGTGGAGCCACCGGCGGTCCAGCCTCCGGAGGCGCTCGGCGTCGTCGCCGTGAAGTCGCCGGTCGCACCGGACGCCGCGGACGTGACCGCGAGGAGTACCGTGCCCTCCTCGGCCGCGAACCCGGTCACCGCCGAGCGGGTTCCGGTCACCGGCGCCGCGGCCCTCTCTCCCCTGGCCGGTTTCGGCTCCACTTTCGCGAGTCGCACGGCGGCCGAGAGGGTGCCGGCCTTGGGATCATTGGCCGCCCGGATCAGGGTGCCCGTCCCGCAGCCCTTGGTGCCGGGAGTGGTCAGAGCGCAGGCGGGCAGCTGGCGGAGGTTCAAGCGCGACGCCCAGTCGCCCCCATAGAGGTGCCGGAAGCCCCGGTAGTCGAGCTTCAGGCCGACACCTCCCGGGGTGCCGCCCACGCCGCGCACCGCGAGCAGGACCCCCTGGACACCGGCCTTGCGCGCGGCGTCCTGGCCGAGCACCTGCACCTGCGCCCCGGCGGGCCCCGCTTGGGCGGCGGATCCTCGGCCTCCCGCTGCTTTCCCGATCCACACGGGGAGGGAGCCCGCGACCAGTCTGGTCGCCTGCCCGGCGGTGGCCGGAAGCGCTCCCTGCGCGGTGCCGGGCTTGGGCATTGCCGCCGGTCGCGGCCTCTCCCATGCGTTCCCGGCCGCCTGATCGACACGCCGGAGCGGTTTGTGACGTACCTTCTCGACTCGCACGGGCTTCTCGTCGCGCAATTTCGGGAGCGAGAGGTCGTCGGCCGATGCCGTCCCTCCAGCGATAAGACCCACCAAAAGCGCAAAGAAAAGAAGTGTGGAAAATCCGCGCAGCCGTCGTGCCCGCCGCGAAACTCCGACGATTCTGTCCAGCATCGACCTCTCCCAGGGGAAGCAGCCGCAGGCCCCACCGGGGCCTGGCATCCGGAAACGTATCCGACGCCTTTGGGACAGGGCCATGGCCCGCACCCGTGAAGAACTCACGTCTTCCGCGGGGATTCCACGCACAGCATCGCGATGACCCGGCAGGCGTTCGTTCGTCCGCGCGGCATGGCCCGCTTCCCCACGGCAGCGGACCGGCCGCCTGTCGCACGGCACCGCGTGCGGCAGGCGGCCAGGAGCCGGCGTCCGGTCGGTTACCCGATCGTCACCGTCGCGTTGGAGGTCAGGATCCTGTGGTCGGAGCAGGGCCGGTCACGGTATGCGCCGCAGAAGTCGCCGATCGGATGCGCGTCGGCGTCGTAGGAGATGAGCCGGTCGGCGTTGGCGAATGTCAGGTCGAGTTTCCAGTACTGGCCGCAGGAGTAGTCCGAGATACTTCCCTCCTCGGTGGTCGCCTCCCCCCAGCCGGGGCACTCCTGGGCCTGGTCGTCCAACTCGTGATAGGAGCCGTAGTTGTTAGGGTTACTGGGAGTGTCGACGGCGGGAGAATACCATTTGTTCAACACGGAGGCATTCGGGAAGAGATTGAAGTCTCCGGCGATGATGACGGTGTCACCGTCGGTGCGGAATCCCTCGAGGACGTTGTGCACGTAATCAGCTTGCGGGCCCTTGTACTCCGTCACGATACTGAGATGGGTCGTGCAGAACTTCACCGACGGCTGAGATTTGGGGGGTACACACGTCAACTTGCGTTCCTTGTCCGTCCCGTCGTAGGGCAGGGTGTAGCGCATCGAAACACCCAGCGCATGGCGACTGAAGATCGCCATGCCGTACGCCGTACCGGCACAGAGACCACTAGGCCGCATTGTCTCGAAGCGGGCGAAGTTAGTGGGGTCCTCCGGCCACCCTATCCCGCGCAGTTCCTCGATCAGCGCTCGGTACTGGCTGTAGCACATCTCGTTGACCGACACGAAGTCTGGATTGCGACCGCCGATGGATCCGCGCATGGCCTCGATGATGCCCGTGTTGGTAAGGCCCTTGTGAATGGCATGGCCGGCGATGTTCCAGTGCCATATCTTGTAGTTCGCCGTTGTGGACGCGAACACAGAGTGCGGCGTCAGCATCATCATGGCCGTGATTATGAGCACTACGGCCGTGGCCTGAAACCGGCGCATGCCACCTCCCGAAGCGGGCGTACAAGACGGTTCAGTATGCAAGCAGGCGGTCGCGCGATGTCAAGGAGTCTTCACTCGCGCACGGACCGATCGTGCCACGAAAGAGCATCGACATGACGCCTTATCGAGTATCGGTAGACGCCTTCCCAAGCGCCGAAAAAGCGGCACCTCCGCAGGTCACGGCATCCTGATCGTTTCGGGCGGCATCGGCGCTCTGGACTCCCCGTATGCGCGGGAGTTCGTCATGGAACGAGCCTGGACCGCCGCCGCGCCCCGGGCGAGCCCCATGGCTCGGGATCCGTCCAGAGGCGCCGGTACCCGCCCGTCGCGGCACCCGCGCTGACGTACCCGCCGTGCCGGTTCAGTGCGGCGACCCCGCCTGGGTCGAAGACGGGCAGGTGGGTCACCAGCATGAGCACGGCGACGGCGAGCACGATCGCGGGCGTCCGGGCCAGGCGACCCGGGAGGCAAACCCCAAGGCCCGCAGACGCACTCCCTACAGGACCGGCTCCCTGGACTGGCCTAAGCCGGAAAGGCCGGGAGAACGTGCCGAGCGGAAGTCGATTCTGGTCGACCATCTCTCCGACCGTGTTGCCGACGAACAGCGTGCCGCAGAAAGGCTCGACGCCCATCCCGCAACTTGGAACCGGTAGTGTCGGCCCTCGAATGTCGAGTCGTTGTGCTCGACGTACGTCCACTCCACACGCGAGCGGTCGGCCGTCGAACTTCATGGTCCATTCCTCTGTTGGGACGGGGATCCGGAGTCAGCCGGGCCGCAGGCCAGGGCCGGGGAGGAATCGGCCGGTGCGCCCGTCGGCGGGTTCGCCGTTCTCGGCGACGACCTCGCCGCGCAAGTAGGTGCGGACGACGCGGCCGGTGAGCGTCCGGCCGGCGTAGGGCGTCCAGCCGGCCTTGGAGTGGACGCCGGCGTCGCGGACGGTCCACTCACGGGACGGGTCGACCAGGGCTATGTCGGCGTCGAATCCCGGTGCGATGCGGCCCTTCCGGGGCCACAGCCCGTACAGCCGGGCCGGGACCTCCGCGTACAGTCGCGCGACGTCCTCGTAAGCGATCATCTGCCGGGCGGCCGCGTCGAGGAGCACGGGCATCGTGGTGTCCAGCCCCGGGAGCCCGAAGTGGACGTCCCAGATGCCGCCGGAGGTCTTCTGCTCCCGTGTCGAGGGAGCGTGGTCGGATGAGACATGGGTGAGCAGGCCGTCACGGAGTAGCCGCCACATCTCCCGCTCGTCGGCGTCGTGCCGGGCACGGGCCGGCGGCGTGAACTTGCGGAACGGGCCGTGCTCCAGGACCTCGTCCTCACGGAGCAGCATGTACTGGGGACAGGTCTCGGTGAACAGGCGGGCGCCGCACTCGCGTTCCCGATGCAGGTACTCGGCGACCTCGGGATGGCTCACGTGAGCGACGGCCGCCCGCGCCCCGGCCTTCCGCACGAGCACTCCCGCGACCATCGCGGCGACGACCTCGGCCTCGCGGTTTCGCCACTGCGGGATGAGTCCGCCGTCACCGCGGCCTTCGTCCCGCAGGACGGCGCCGGCGGATTCGGTCAGCGACTCGTCCTCGCAATGCAGCAGACTCACGGCGCCGGCGGCGGAGCTGGCGCGCAGATGCCGCCACAGGGCGGCTGCGTCATGACCGGGCACGCCGTGGGTGGTGCAGGTGAATACCTTGAAGAACGCCGTGCCCGCCTCCCACAGCGGCGCGACCTCCTGCTCCGCGCCCGGCCAGGCGTGCGCGGCGAGAGCGAAGTCCACGTTGGAGCGCCCGCCAAGATGGTCGATCTTCGCCCGGAGGTCCCGGCATGTCCGGACGGGGTTCCCGTGCGCGTGCTCGATGACGGTCGTCGTCCCGGCCGCCGCCGCGGCGCGGGTACCGTGCGGGAAGTCCTCCCGGTCAGTGGCGCCGGGGTCCATGAGATGGACGTGGGTGTCGACGCCTCCGGGAAGCAGGAGCAGCCCGGAGGCGTCGACCGTCCGCTGCGCCGACAGTCCGCCGTTGCTCAGTCCGACGATCCGGCCGTCGCTCACGGCGACGTCGGCGCGGCGGCGGCCCGCGGAGGTGACGACGGTGCCGCCGGCGATCACAAGGTCGAGAAAGGTCACGGAAGCCCTCAGACCCGGTACTCGTCGACGGCGGAAGCATCCAGCCGAATCCCGAAGCCGGGTGTGTCGGACAGCTCGATGTGGCCGTCCACCATCCGCACCGGCTCCTCCATGATCGGCTGCCACCAGGGCTGGTACTCCTGCCACACCGCGTTCGGCACGGCGCAGGCGAGATGCGCCGAGTGCTCCATGAACAGGTGCGGGGTGACGGGCAGCCCGAACGCCTCGCAGACGTGCGCGGCCTTCATCCACTCGGTGACGCCGCCCATGCGCATCAGGTCGGGCATCACGTAGTCGGCGGCCCGGGTGCGGGCGAGCGACAGCAGCTCGTCCTTGAAGTAGTTCGATTCGCCCGTGCACAGCGGCATCGGGATCTTCGCGGCGACGACCGCGTAGTCCTCGACCTGGCCGTGCGGAATGGGCTCCTCCAGCCAGAAGACGTCGTGCTCCTCGAACAGCCGGGCCATGCGGAGGGTCTGCTTGAGGTCCCACGCCTGGTTGGCGTCGATCATGAGTTTCACGTCCGGGCCGATGGCCTCGCGCACCGAACGGACGCGCAGGACGTCCTCGCGCGGGTCGGGCAGCCCGGCCCGCATCTTGACGGCCGTGAAGCCCTGGTCGACCAGGTCCCGCGCCTCCGCGGCGAGCTCGTCCACTGTCCGGTCGAGCCAGAGGCCCTGGCTCGCGTAAGCCTCGATGCGTGTACGGGACCCGCCGAGGAGCTTGTGCACGGGGAGTCCTGCCACCTGTCCGGCGATGTCCCAGCAGGCGGTGTCCAGTGTGGACATCGCCAGGGCGGCGACGCCCCTGCGGCCGATGAACCCGGATGCGTTCGACATCCGCCGCCAGTGGGACTCCATGGCGAGGGCGTCCTCGCCGACGAGGGACTTGGCGAGGTCCTCGATGAAGGCGACGAGGGAGGCGACACGGCCACGGCCGAAGGCGAAGCTCCAGGCCACGCCCTCGTGGCCGTCGCGCGTCCGCACCCGCACCAGGGCCGTGTCGATCGCCGGGATGGGGAACGCCGCGGTGACGAGCGGCCGGTCGAGCGGGATGGACAGGAAGTCCGTGCGGACTTCGGTGACCGTCGTTCCGCGGGTCATGAGGTGCTCCTCTCCTGGGCTGGGCGGCGCCGCCGGAAGGGGCGCGTGAGCGCTGCGAGCAGGCGCTTCAGCAGCGACTGCCCGGCAAGCCCCAGTACGTCGATCGAGTCGTCGACCGGGCGGGCATGCCTCCCGCCGCCCGCGCCCGCCGGGGATGCCGTCGTCTGCGCCGCCGCAGCGGCCCTCGGGTCCGCCACCGGGCGTTCGGCGGTGAGCTGCTCGGCCAGCGCGTCCGCGAACTGGCCGATGATCTTGTTGCCGACATCGGTGATGACGCCGCGTCCGAGCTGCGCGGGTTTCCCGGTGATGTCCAGGTCGGTGTGCACCTGGACCCGGGTGATCCCGTTCTCGCCGGCGAGCCGGACGGTGACCGCCGCTGCGGCGGTGCCGGCGCCGCGGGCGTCCTTGCCCTTGGCCGTGAGCGTCGCCGTGCGCGTCGCGGCGTCCCGGGACGTGAACTCCGCCCGGCCCTTGTAGGTGAGGGTCACGGGCCCGACCTTCGCCTTGACCCGGCCGGTGAAGACGTCGCCGTCCACCGATTCGAGCGTCGCGCCCGGCATACAGGGCGCGACCCGCTCGACGTCGAGGAGGACGGCCCACGCCTCATCCACCGCGACCGGGACTGTGAAGGTGTTCTCAATCCGCATGTCAGCCTCCGTGACCGGCAGCGGCGGTACCCGCCAGCCAGCGATAGGTCAGCAGGACGTTCAGCCTGTGGTTCGACCGCACGAGCGCTGCGAACCGGTCGTTCTCCTCGGCGGCGGCGTCCGGGACGACCTCCGACAGCGGCAGCGGGTCGTCCAGCAGGACCTCGTCGAGAGCCTTCTCGACGCTCGCGCCCTCGTCCCGCAGCCGGGAGACCGATGCGGCGACCTGGTGCAGGTAGTGCAGGTGCCAGGCGATACCAGGCTCGGCGGCGGCGAGCGGCCCGTGCCCGGGGACGAGCGTGTCGACCCGGATGGTCGCCTTCAGCGCCTGGATGGAGCGCGCATAGCCGACCGGATCGCCGGCCAGCAGCATCGGCGGGATGCCGTGGTGGCGGAGGAAGTTGCCGACCCAGGCCACCTTGGCGTCCGGGACGTGGACGACGGTGTCGCCTGATCCATTGCCGGGCCCGAAATGCCACAGATGGACAACGCGCCCACCGAGGTCGATCTCGCAGAAGCGGTCGAAGACCAGGTCGGGCTGCCGCCAGGTGACGACCTCGTCCAGGCCTTCGTCGCCGTACATGCTGCTGAGCCGCAGAGCCTTCTCGTGCTCCAGCGAGATCGTCGCCATCGACGCCTTGTTCAGCCGGGAGGAGACCAGCGCGACGTCGTCGCCGAACGCGGCGTTCCCGAACGTGTGGTCTCCGTGGAAGGTGGTGTTGGCCAAGTACCGGACGGGTTTGTCGGTGAGATCGGCGACGACCTCTTGCAGGTAGCGGCCGACGCCCGGGGTGATGCCTGAGTCGATCACCATCGCGGCGCGGTCGCCGACGATCAGCCCGTTGTTGTCCTTGGGAATCTGGTTGGCCATCAGCGCGTACACGCCATCGGCGAGTTCGGTCGGCTGCAACCTCAGCCCGCGCGGGCTGAGGTTCGGGGGGACGAAGTCCTCCTGTCGTTCGCTCATCTCATGAATCACGGGCAACGGCCAGCAGACCACTTCGCTGTCCTTTCTCCTGGACGCACCTTCCCGCACGCCGGGAAGTGTGTTCTTATTTAGGTATCGATATACGTAAACGCTAGCCTGGTGCTGTCGCGGCCGTCAAGGCCGGTCCAGGACCCGGCCCACAGGAGGTGGCCCGCATGATCCCCACTGCGACGAGGAACAGAGTCCATGTGCTCGCACTCGGCGGAACGATCGCGATGACCTCGCCCGGCGACGGGCACGGCGTACGGCCTGCTCTCGACGCACGTGCCCTGGTGGCCTCCGCGCCCGAGATCTCCGCCGTCGCCGAGGTGGGCTTCGACGCCTTCCGCCCGGTGCCGGGCGCGCATCTGCGGCTCAGCGACATGCAGGCGGTCGCCGCGCGGATCGATGACCTGCTGGACGGCGGCGTGAACGGGGTGGTCGTCGTCCAGGGCACCGACACGCTGGAGGAGACCGCATTCGCCCTGGACCTGCTGTGCGGATCCGATCGCCCGATCGTGGTCACGGGCGCCATGCGCAACCCGACGATGCCCGGCGCGGATGGCCCGGCGAACCTGCTCGGCGCCGTCCGGGTCGCCGCGAGCTCGACGGCGTCCGGTCTCGGCACCCTGGTGGCGATGAACGATGAGATCCACGCGGCGCGCTTCGTGCGCAAGGGGCACACGTCGCGGCCGTCGGCGTTCGGTTGTGCCGGAGTCGGGCCGATCGGGTGGATCGCCGAGGAACGCGTCCGCATTCCGCTGCGCGTGGGGCACCGCGTGCGCGTCGTCCCACTGCCCGGTGCGCAGCCGCCGCCGGTGGCGCTCGTCAGCGTCGCGCTCGGCGACGACGGCCGCGTCCTCGACCGACTGGTCGACCTCGGCTACGCGGGCGTCGTGCTGGCCGCGTTCGGCGCGGGGCACCTGCCGGAGCGGATGGTCGACGCCGCGGCCCGCCTCGCCGACGCGATGCCGGTCGTCCTGACCTCCCGGACCGGAGCCGGAGAGGGGCTCCGCGGTACCTACGACTTCCCGGGCTCGGAGATCGACCTGCTGTCCAAGGGGTTGCTCAGTGGGGGCGCCCTCGACCCCTACAAGATGCGCGTCCTGCTCTCGCTCGCCCTCTCGGCCGGCTGGGACCCCGGGCGGATCGCCGACGCGATCGAGCAACTCTCGGGCTGACCGTTGCGCCGACCTGGGCATTTATGTACCGTGATACAGAAGAAGATACTTATGAGGAGAAGTGAGTGATGGAGCGCTGGATGGCTGAGGACGATCCTGTGACGTGCGCACTCGACGTCAACGGCCGTGCGGAGACGGTCAGCGTCCCGCCGCGGCGAACTCTGGCCGACGCCCTGCGCGACCACGGACTCACCGGAACGCGTCTCGGCTGCGAGCACGGGGTCTGCGGGGCCTGCACGGTGCTGATGGACGGCCGTCCCGTCCGGTCATGCCTGGCGCTGGCGGTACAGGCGGAAGGCTCGCGGATCGAGACGATCGAGGGGGACGCGCCGGAACTCGGCGCGCTGCGCCAGGCCTTCGACACCGGCGGCGCGCTCCAGTGCGGCTTCTGCACTCCCGGTTTCCTGATGCTGGCGGCGGGACTGCTGCGCGACGAGCCGGGCGCGTCCCCCGAACGGGTGCGCGAGGTGATCAGCTCCAACCTGTGCCGCTGCACCGGCGGTGTGCCGATCGTGAACGCCGTCCTCGCCGCCCAGCGGGAACTGGCTGCCCGGCCGTCCACGGGAAGCGCGTCGTGAAGCCGCCACCGTTCGCCTACGCGCGTCCCGCGACGCTGGACGAGGCACTCGACATGATCATTGAGGGCGGCGACGAGGCGAAGTTCCTCGCCGGCGGGCAGAGCCTCCTGCCACTGCTGTCCTACCGGCTCGCCCGGCCCACCCACCTGGTGGACATCGGCCGCCTCCCCGGCCTGGACCGCATCGACCGGACAGGCGGCGGCCTCGCGCTCGGCGGGCTCGTCCGCCACGCCCAACTGGAAGGCGCGGCCGAACTGGCCGGGCCGTGGCGGGCGATCCGCGAGGCGGCCGCGCAGATCGGCCACCTTCCGATCAGGGAGCGCGGAACGATCGGCGGCAGCATCGCGCACGCCGATCCGTCCGCCGAGCTGCCGGTCGTGGCCACCGCGCTCGACGCGGCGTTCGTGCTGCGCTCGGCCGCCGGTACCCGGACCGTCCCGGCGGCGGGATTCTTCACCGGGCCGTTCATGACGGTCATCGAACCGGCCGAGGCGCTGGTGAGCATCGACTTCCCCACCCCGCCGCTGGGACTGCGCAGCGCCTTCGAGGAGTTCACGGCCCGCTCCGGCGACTTCGCGCTCGCCTCAGCCGCGGTCGCCATCGCGACCGGGGAGGACGGCATAGTGCGACAGGTCCGCATCGTGCTGGGTTCGGTCGGGCCGCTCCCGCTCAGAGCGCTCGATGCCGAGGCTTCCCTCGACGGCGTGGCACTGACCCCGGAGGCGGCCAAGCTGGCCGCCCGCGTGGCCGCGGCGGAGACCCACCCGGGGGAAGACGCGTTCGCCGGACCGGAATTTCGCCGTGAGCTCGTCGAGACAGTCGTCGTGCGGGCTCTCACGCGGCTGATGGACCAAGGAGGCAGGCCATGACCGGCATCATCGGCAGCGACGTGCGGAGAACGGCCAACGCGGCGCTCCTCGCCGGCACAGCGCAGTACGTGGCCGACCTTCACCGCGAGGGCGAGGTCCACGTCCGTGTCGTGCGCAGCCCCGTGGCGCACGCGCGGATCACCGGGATCGACGTGACCGAGGCCGCCGGACATCCGGGCGTGGTGACCGTGCTCACCGCCGATGACCTGCCGGACGTCCGGATCCCCATCCGGCTGCCGATGTTCGAGACCCCCGAAGCCAACCGCTTCCTGCAGCCGCCACTCGCGCGCGGGGTCGTCCGGTACGTCGGCGAGCCGATCGCCGCGGTCGTCGCGACCGACCCCTACATCGCCGAGGACGCGGCCGAACTGGTCGACGTCGACCTGGACGAACTGGACCCCGTCACCGACCTCACGGAGGCGCTGACGGCCGAGCCGATCCACCCCGAAGCGGGGACGAACGTAGTCAACACCGTGCCGCTCCGGCACGGCGACGTCGACGCCGCGTTCGACGCCGCCGACATCGTCGTCCGGGAGCGGTTCCGGATGCACCGGCACACCGCGGTGCCGATGGAGACCCGGGGGCTTCTCGCGGAGGTCGACGAGGTCACCGGGCGCCTCACGCTGTGGGGCGGCGCCAAGGTCAAGCACTCGGTCCGGCAGGCCCTGGCGCGGATGCTCGGCATCGAAGCCGAGCGGATCCGGGTCGCGGAGGTGAACGTCGGCGGCGGCTTCGGCGTGCGGGGCGAGGCCTACCCCGAGGACTTCCTGGTCGCCCATCTCGCGCTCCGCCTGCGCCGCCCGGTGAAATGGGTCGAGGACCGCGCCGAGCACTTCGTCGCCACCAACCACGCGCGCGAGCAGGAGCACGAGCTCGAGATCGCCGCGACGTCGGACGGCCGGCTCCTCGCCTTCCGCGACCGGGCCTGGGCCGACCACGGCGGCTACGTCCGGTCGCAGGGCATCCTGCCCGAACTGCTGCCCGCACAGCAGGTCGCCGGCCCCTACCGGTGGGAGGCGTTCTCCGTCGAATCGACCGGCGTCATCACCAACCGCACACCGGTCGGCACCTACCGGGGGCCTGGCATGACCGAGGTGACGTTCGCCCGGGAGCGGTTGCTCGACATGCTCGCCGGCCGTGTCGGGCTGGACCCTGCCGAGCTGCGGCGGCGTAACCTGATCCCGGCCGCGGCGATGCCTTTCACGTTCGCCATGGGCGAAGGATCCGCCGTCCCCGCCATCGTCTACGAGAGCGGAGACTATCCGGCAGCGCTCGACACCCTGCTGGACGCCGCCGACTATGCCCGCCTCAGGCGCGAGGTCACCGCCCGCAGAGCCGCCGGGGAGTGCGTGGGCCTCGGCCTCGCCGTCTACATCGAGATCGGAGCGATCGGACCGTTCGAGGAGGCACGTGTCGTTCCGGGCCCCGCCGGGGGGTTCACCGTCCACATCGGGGCGGGCTCCCTCGGGCAGGGCATCGAGACGGTGTTCGCACAGATCGTCGCGGATGTCCTGCGCGTCCCCGTGGAAGACGTGCGGGTCGCCTTTTCCGACACCGATGATGTGCCCATGGGCTTCGGAGCCTTCGCGAGCCGATCGACGCCGGTCGCGGGGAACGCCGCCCTGCTTGCCGCGCGCGACCTGCGCAACAGGGCCGCCGAGGCGCTGGGCGCCGACGCGGACGCCGTCGAGTTCGGGCAGGGCTCCGTGCACGTCGCCGGAGTCTCGCTTCCGGTCGGGAAGGTGGGCGAGGGACGCGGCCGCTTCGACAAGCCCCACCCGACGTTCTCCTTCGGCGGTGCGCTCTCCGTCGTCGCGGTCGACCGCCCCACCGGGCGGGTGCGGGTGCTGCGCCACATCGTCATGCACGACGTCGGACGGGCCATCAACCCGGCCCTGGTACGCGGTCAGCTCGCCGGGGCCGCGTCCCAAGGGATCGGCGGCACGCTCCTGGAGGAACTCCTCTATGACTCGCAGGGGCAGCCGCTGTCCACGACGTTCGGCGACTACCGGATGCCCACGGCGTCCGAGTTGCCGGACATCGAGACGATCTTGATCGAGCACCGCCCGCCCCAGTCCAACCCGCTCGGCGCCAAAGGCGTCGGCGAGTCGGGGATGGTCGCCACCCCGGCGGCGGTGGCCAACGCGGTGGCGGACGCGCTCGGGGAGGACGCGACGGTCACCCGCCTGCCGCTCACCCCCGGCCGGGTCCGCGCGTTGCTCCGCTGACGCGGCCGGTCACCCGCGGCGTGCGGCCGGAGCTCGACGAGGCGCTCGGGCCGCGCGCCGTGGTTCAGTGCCCGGCCGGCTTGGCGAACTCCTCCCCGCGCAGCGGAACGCCCTTGGCCTGCAGCTCGTCCAGCACGGCCAGTCCCTCCTCCGCCCAAGCGATTTCGGCCCGGGCCTTGAGGACCTCGCCCCGAAAGGCGAGCTTGCGGAAGGCGATGATCGCCTCGTGCTCCTCCTCCGGACGCTGCCCCAACCGCCGGCGCAACAGCGACACACGGCGGGCGTCGATGTCGGCCAGTATCTGCTCCCACTCCCGCAGCGCCCGGGTGAAGTGGTGCAGGTGCGCCTCGAGCTGGCTGCGCGCCGCCTCGTACGTCGACTGCTCGAAATGCGCGACCTTCAAGCGGTAGGGGTCCCGATCGGACTGGTAAGGGATCGGCGCCTGCTCCCACCGCTGAAGCTCGGCCAGGCCCGCCTCATTGATCGAGTAGACCCGCTTCTCCGCCCGCTCGCCGCGCGGCACGACCTCGACCGTGACGAGCCCGTCGCGCTCCATCCGGCGCAACTCCGGATAGATCTGGCTGTGCGGCGCGCTCCACACGTACGCAACGCTCCCGTCGAAGTACTTGACCAGCTCGTACCCGGTCATGGGCTGGGCGGTCAGCGTGGCGAGAAGGGCGTGGCGCAGCGACATCGACGTCCCCGTTAGTGAAATGGACAGTTATCCATAACGGTATCAAGTTACTCATCGGCTCGGCCGTCGGCCGCCGGACGACATTTCGAGATCCCCTTTCATCTGACGTGGGCGCGGATCCCGCTGCCCTGGCGTAACGGCGAGCCGACGGCGTGAAGGCAGCCTCAGCCTCGGCCACGGTCCCACCTACGATTGCCACGCCACTCGGCTCCATGGGCAGCGCCCACAGTGCGAGCCGGCCCCGCGCGCCGACCGCGTCTGCGCGGTCAGCGCCGTCGTCTCTCTGATCGTCTCCTGAACCGGCCGAGCGGACGCGACCGCGCAGTGCACCGGTACCGGGGACGCCTTCGGGGAGCGGACCGGCGGCAGATCGGCCCGCGCATCTACGGGACCGAGGTGTTCCGGCGGCCGCGAGGGGCAGTGATCGTGACGTCCGACCAGGAGGAACAGATGAGCGGGCAGCCGCACGACCGGGTCGGCGCGGACCTGGGCATCCGCTCCGATCTACGCCGACGAGCCGGGAACCGAGGGCTGCGGAGCCGGTGCGGTGACCGGAGCGGTCACCGTGCTGCAGGACGCGACCGGGCGACTCCGGATCGAGCGGGGGCGGCACGACCGGACGAAGCAGGCGCGGCGGGCCAACTCCCGGCTGGCTCTGGTCGCCGAGATCACCACCGTGCTGTCGTCCACCCGGGACGCGAACGAGGTGCTGCGGCTGCTGGTCCGGCCGGCGGTGCCCACGCTCGGTGACTGGGCGGCGGTCGCCCTGCTCCTGCCGGACGGACGCGTCGAACGGGTGGCCGCGACCCACCGCGAGTTCTCCCCCGCCGACATCGCTCACCTTGAAGGGCCGCTACCGCCGCCCAGCACGAACTCTTCCAGGCCATGGACGCCCACAACGTGCCTGACGACCGGCTCGTCGTGGAGGACATCGCGTGAGGTGAGCTCATCGGGCCGTCTGCCAGCAGCATTAGCCCCGGCCTGGGCGGAGCCCAACTCGTACCCCGAGATCCATCATCTCGACGCCACGAACTCGGACCGGGGATGGCGCCTGCGGCTACTTCCGCGAACGCTACGGCCTCCGAAGGCCGCCCACTGCGGCGCGCTGCACTTCGCGAACGTGCTTCGAGTACGGCACCGGCCCGACGGTCGCGCGGATCTGCACCTGCTCGTGCCGTTCGACGTGCGGCTTCCGGGAGCCGCCGTTCGGTTCGCCCCAGGTGAGGACGACCTCGGTACCGGGAACGGCGTGCTCCTCGTCCAGCATGGCCAGGGAAAGGGCCACACCCTCGTTGCCGTTGTATCCGCAGTGGCAGGAAAGGCCCGCCATGCGGCCGTCCTTTCCGCGGACCTCGTCGAAATGCGGGAACCCGTAGAACGCGGTCGGGAACTCGATCGACTTGTACCTGGGGCCCGACCCGAACTGGGAGCCCATCACGCGAAGGACGTCCTCCTTGTTCCAGGCGAGGGTCACCCTCCTGCGGTGCGGTCCGCCGGCCATGCTCTCCAGCGCCGGACGGCCGATGAAGTCGTGGTCGAACTTCAGGAAGCGGTCGTATCCCAGGTTCCAGGGCGTGACGTAGTAGTCCTCGATATCGGACGAGCAGAAGCTGCCGCCGAGCTGCGTGTTCCCCTCCCAGCTCTCCGCGGGGAGCCATTCCCTGAATCCGCGCAGCTCCTCGCCCGTGAAAATGCCGGGGAGCGGGTAGGCGATCCATCCGCTCTCGAAGATCGTGCTGAAGTACGAGCGGGTGCCGCCCTGGACCATCCCGTGTTTCTCCCCCGCGGCGAGGATGGCTGATCGGACGGTGCCGAGCTCGTCATAGGGGCCCGACAGTTCCACGCCCTGATGGCCGGCCATGCCGTGCCGCAACACCAGGACCTGGCTGCCGGAGATCGTCACCCGCGCGGTCCGGAAGAACGGGATCTCCGGCGTCGTCCCCTCCGTGACCTCGTCGAAGATCTTCCCCGCGTTCGGACCGTCCAGCTGGAAGCGGTAGCGGACCCGCCGTCCCTTCGGGTTGTAAGGGGTCGGCGCGTCGCGCTCGATGGAGACGTCGAATCCTCCCGTAACCGCCTGGTATTCGACCCAGTTCAGCACGCTCATTCCGCTGACGAGCTCGAAGTCGTTCTCGCCGAGGCAGTAGACGATGCAGTCCCCGATGATGTGCCCGCGGGGCGTGCACACGACGAGCTGCTTGGCCCGGTCGGGGGTGAAGTCCGCGAAGCTGTTGATGCCGACGCGTGTCAGGAGGCGCAGCGCGTCGGGGCCTTTGAGGAAAAGTTCGGGCATGTGGTGCGACTGATCGAACAGGATCGCGGTCTCCCGCCAGGCCCGCTGCTCGTCCCGCCAGTTGGTGAAGTCCGGAGGGATGAACGCGGCGGTCAGGCTGGTCCGCGCGCGGAAATGCGGGGCGATGGTCTCGTTGTAGAAGTAGTCGACCAGATCGGGGGTCTCGTCGACCAGGTCCTGGAGAGACTTTCCGTTTCCCGTTTCCATTCGAGCTCCTGTTCTCGATATCGCCGCCGGCGGCGGCCGGTCAGAAGACGATCGTCCGGTTCCCGTGCCGGATCACGCGGTCCTGGAGATGCCACAGCACGGCCCGGGCCAGCACCTGGCGCTCGATGTCCGCGCCGCGCCTGGTCAGTTCGGCGACCGTGTCGGCGTGCGAGACGCGGATCACGTCCTGCTCGATGATCGGGCCCTCGTCGAGGTCCTCGGTGACGTAGTGCGCGGTCGCGCCGACGAGCTTGACGCCGCGCTCCTTGGCCTTCTGGTAAGGGCCGGCGCCGATGAACGCCGGGAGGAAGGAATGGTGGATATTGATGATCGGCACCCCGACCTCGTTGATGAACGACCCGGTCAGGATCTGCATGTACCGGGCGAGGACGATCAGGTCGACATTGCCGGCGACCAGCTTGACGATCTCCATCTCGGCGGCCGACTTGTCCCGCCCTCGGGCCGGCACGTGGAAGAACGGGATGCCGAAGAAGCGCACGTCGTCGGCGACGTCGGAATGGTTGGAGATCACCATCGGGACGGTCATCGGCAGTTCGCCGCGCCGCTGCCGCCACAGCAGGTCGAGCAGGCAGTGGTCCGATTTCGAGGCGAGGACGGCGACCCGCGGCGGGACGGAGAGGTCTCGAAGCCGCCAGTGGAGCCCGAGCTCCTCGCCGACAATGGCGGCGAGGTCCTTCTCCAGCGCCGGAATGGTCGCGGCGAGGTCCGCGACATGTACGACGGTCCGCTGGAAGAACGCGCCGCCCTCCGGGTTGTCGCTGTGCTGGTCCAGCGCGACGATGTTCGCGCCGTGGCGGGCGAGCACTCCGGCCAGGGCGGCGACGATTCCGGGTTTGTCGTCGCCGTACACCATGAGGCTCGCGCGGTCCCGCGCAAGCAGGTTCGGGTCGGTGTCCATTCTCTGAACAGGGCTCATTGCGTCACCATCGATTCGTCGTCCCGCACCCATTCGGCCGTCACGCGGATGCCGCCGAAGGTGTAGAAATGCAGTGAGACATCTCCGTGCCGGACGGGGTCGATCTGTTCTTGTAGCCTTTTGATGAAGCGGCCGGGCCCAGCGGTGCCCAGCAGGTTCGTCAACGAGAACCCGTATTTCTGGACGATCCCCGCCGACGACTGCACGCCGAACCGGCGCGCGTACCGCAGGAGTCGCTTCACGCCGGCGGGTCCCGGCACGCCGATTCGGACGGGCGCGTCGACGCCGCGGTACCGGAGTTCGTCCAGCCAGGCCACGACGGGCGCCGGGTCGAACCCGAACTGCGTGATCACGGTCGCGCCGAGCGACTGCCGGTAAAGGGCGGCGTGCTTCTCCTCCAGCGCGCACCATAGGGTGGGCGTGTCGATGTGCGGGTGCCCCTCCGGGTAGCCGGCGACGCTGACGTGCCGGACACCGGACCGCGCCAGCGCGCCCGACCTGATGACCGCCAGCGCGTCCGCGTACGGACCCGCGGGCCGGGCGGGGTCACCGCCGACGACACAGATCTCCTCGGCCGCCCCCACTTCGGCGAGCGCGGAGAGGTACTCCGCCAGCTCCGACTCCGAGCGCAGGCGCCGGGCCGAGATGTGCGGAACGGGACGCAGTCCGCGCTCACGCACGGCCCGCGCCGCCGACACCCGCGTCGCGAGGTCCTCACCGGCGAGGAATGTCACGTTGACCCGTGTCCCCGGCGGAATGAGCCCGGCCGCGTCCACCAATGCCCCGGCGTCCTTGCCCGTCATTTCCAGCGAGAAGCCGTCCGCCAAAGCCGTCCGGCGTCCGCTTCTCTCGGGTTCGATGCTGTCGAGCTCCACCGTCCACAACCTCCTGAAAGCGGCTCGGCTCGACGTTAGGACGGCACGGTTTCCCCGAGCGCGAGATTCGGTATCGCAGAATCACCGCCCGCCGCCCGCATTGGGCACCTACTTTTGTCATGGGCCGGCTCTTTTCGCGGCGCCTGGCCGGTGCGCGGCGCCAGCCGCGACCGTGCTCGTGACCAGCGACGACGTTGACCGTGTCGCCGGTGGCGCGGTAGTTTCCAGGTACTTATCTCGTGACAGATTCGGTCGAGGGGCCGGCCGCTCGTAGGAGGATCGGGATGTCCTCTTCGGAGAGAATGCCTCCGGCATACCCCACGAACGCACTCGACCGCGGCCTCCGGCTCATCCAGCTCGTCCGCGACGAGGGCCGCATCCGGGTGACGGACGCCGCGGAGGAGCTGGGCGTGGCGGCGTCCAGCGCGCACCGGCTGCTCCAGACCCTGGTGTACCGCGACTACCTCGTCCAGGACGAGACCCATGCCTACGTCCCCGGGCCGGCCATGTCGGCCGGGGCGGCGGGCATCGCGTGGAGCCGCGGCCTCCGCCGGACCGCGGCGCCCCACATGAGCCGCCTCGGCGAGTTGGTGGGGAACTCGACGAACCTCGCGATCCGGGTCAGGAGCGAGGTCCGCGTGCTGGCAAGCGCCACCGTGCCCGGCAGCACCTACGACTGGCGCGGGTCGGTCCTGCCCGCCCACCGGACCGCCAGCGGCAAGGCGATGCTGTCGCTGCTGGCTGACCCCGACCTGGAGAGGATGTACCTCGCCGAGGGCGTGAACACCGCGGTCTCGGTCGCGGAGTTCGACCGGCTCATGGACGGGATCGGCTGGGTCAGGCGCACCGGCTGGTCGATCTCCAAGGGCGAGTGCGAGCGGACCATCACCGCGATCGGCATCCCGATCCGGAGCCGGTCGGGCGCGCCGCTCGGCGCGATGACCATCACCACGCATGGCCCCTCGAGCCTGGTGGGGCCGGGACTCGACCGGACCGTCCGGTACATGCGGCAGGCGTGCGCCCGGATCGAGGCGGAGATCGAAGGGGACCCGGAGGCGCCCGCGCCCGGGGAAGCCATCGCCTCCACGGCATGACAGCGGCGGGCGGGGCCCGGTTCGGTCCGGCCCCGCCCGCCGTGAAACGCGATCAGGAGCCGGAGGATCCGGTCTTGCGGACGGGCAGGCTCATGGCCCCGAGGCCGCTGATCGCGACGTCGATGACGTCGCCCGCCGCGATCGGCCCCACCCCGGGCGGCGCGCCCGTCATGATCACGTCGCCCGGCTCCAGCCGCATCAGCCGGGACGCGTGCGCGATGATGCGCGCCACCGGCGTGATCATGTCGGCGGTGCTGACCTTCTGCCGCACCACCGTGCCGATGCGCAGTTCGATGTCGAACGCGTCCGGAGCGCCGGCCTCCTCCGCCGTCGTCAGCCACGGCCCGAGCGGGGTGAACGTCTCGTAACTCTTGCGGCGGGACCGGTCGCCGGTGCCGCGCTCGGTCAAGTCGAGGCCGATGAGGTAGCCGAGCACGTGGGACAGCGCCGTCTCCTCCGGGATGTCCTTGCCGCCTGGGCCGATCACGAGGGACAGCTCGCTCTCGTGGTGGATCTCGCGGCCGGCGGCCAGCGGCGCCTCGGGCAGCAGCACCGGGTCGTCCGGGCCGCTGATCGAGCTCGGCGCCTTGAGGAAGACGTCGAAGTCGAGCAGCCACGCGCCCGTCCCGCTGGTCTCGCGCGGCATGACGGACTCGCGCATCTCGGCGATGTGCGCGGTGTAGTTGGACGCGCACGCGACGATCTTGCCGGGGTTGAGAACCGGGGCGCGGAGCCGCACCTCGTGGAGCGGCCGCGCCGTTCCGCCGCGCGCCGCGGCGGCCAGGCGCGGCCCGATCTGCGCGAAGTCGCGGCACAGCCGGACCCACCAGCCCGCCCCGAACGGCTCACCGGAATGGGGCTCCGGGAGCGCGTCCGTGACGTCGGTGATCGAGGCGTGGTCGGTGCCGACGGCGCCGAGCCGCCAGTCGTCGAAGATCGCAAGCCGCATGGTCTCGCTCCGTTCAGGCGGGCCGGGCCATCCGGGCACCGGCCGGCGGGTCAGGCGGACGTGTACCGGTCGAGGGCGTCCTGGTCCCAGACCAGGCCGTGCCCCGGCCGGTCCGGCGGGACGGCGACGCCGCCGGACACGGTGAGAGTCTCGGCCAGCAGGTCGTCCAGCAGCGGGAAGTGCTCGATGTACGTCGCCGACTTGGCCACCGCCGCCAGCTGGATGTGAAGCTCCGGCAGGAAGTGCGGCGTGACCGGGACGCTCGCCGCCTCGGCGAGGGTCGCGATCCGCAGCCACTCGCTCACCCCGCCGGTGAGCGGCGCGTCCGGCATGAGGATCGCGGCGGCTCCCCGGTCGAGGTACCGCTTGAACTCGAACCGCCCCTGCAGGTGCTCTCCCACGGCGATCGGCACCGGGGACCGTGCGGCGAGCAGCGCGTGGCCGTCGACGTCGTCGGACGGCAGCGGCTCCTCCAGCCAGGCCACGTCGAGCTCGTCCAGCCGGTGGGCGAGCCGCTGCGCGTCGGCGAGGTCGAGACGCTCGTTGCAGTCGACCATGAGCCGGACGTCCGGGCCGACCGCGTCCCGCACCGCCGCGACGCGCCGCACGTCCCGCTCGATGCCGAGGGCGCCGGCCCGCAGCTTGACCGCGCGGTACCCCTCCTCGACGTAAGCGAGCGCGCCCGCGACGAGTTCGTCGTCGCTCATCTGGTGGGTGGCGCGGCCGCTCCCGTACACCGGGACGCTGTCGCGCTGCGCGCCGAGCAGCCGGAAGAGGGGCAGCCCGGCCGCTTGGGCGCGCAGGTCCCAGACGGCGATGTCCAAGGCGGACAGCGCGGGCAGCGCGACACCGCGCCCGACCCGGTGGGTGGCCGCCCACAGCTCGTGCCAGACGCGGTCCCAGTCCAGCGGGTCGAGGCCGGTGAGGCGCGGGCCGAACGTCGTGTCGACGATCGCCCGGGCCCCCTCCGCCCCTCCGGTCAGCGCGTAGGTGAAACCGGTGCCCGTCCGGCCGTCGACGTCGCGGACGGTCACGTGGAGCACCTGCAGGCTGGTGGCCCCCGACCCGCCCCGCGCCGCGCCGAGGGGGACGATGACCAGCCTGGTGGCAACGTTGTCTATCTTCATTGGCCCTGTTCCGATGCGGGCAGGGCGAGGTACAGCCAGCCATCCCTGACGTCGGTGGGGTACACCGCCACCGACTGGCCCCGGCGGTCCGTCCGGGCCCCGGTCGCGAGGTCGTACCGCCAGGCGTGCAGCGGGCAGACGACCTCGCCGCCGTCGACCTCTCCCTCGTTGAGCTCGCCGGCCATGTGCAGGCAGTGACCGGCGAGGGCGTGATAGCCGTCCTCGGTGTGGAAGACGGCTATCCGCTCGCCACCGATGTCGACGGCGACCGCCTCGCCGCGGGGCAACGCGTCGGCGGGAGCGAGCCGCACCCACTCCGCGGCCCGCGCCCTGTCGGTCGCGGTCACGCGCCTTCTCCCAGGTAGTACCTGAGGTACTCGTGCGTGCGAGCCCACGCCGCGGTCGCCGCGACGGGACGGTAGACCTCCGGCCGGAAGTCCTCATGGAAGGCGTGCCCGGCGCCCGGGTAGGTGTAGATCTCGGCCGGCCTGCCGCGCAGCCGGTCGGCGAGTTCGCGGGCGTCGGCGACTGGCACGAGGTGGTCGGTCTCGCCGAAGTGGCCGAGGAACGGGCAGCCGACCTTCTCGGCGGCGTCGATCGGGGACACCGGCTTGTTGTCGCTGAGCTTGCCGTACCTGAGCATGCCGTAGAACGTCACGGCGCAGCTCAGGCCGGGGACGCGGGACGCGGCGAGCAACGCGTACGTGCCGCCGATGCAGAATCCGAGCGCGCCGACGCGTGTGACGCCGGGCTGCTCCTTCAGCCACGCCACGGCATCCGCCATGTCGCCCATCACGGTCTCGTCGGCCAGCGCGCCGACCGCCGTCATGATCTTCTCGGGGCTGCTCAAGTCCGGGGCCTGGCCGCCTTCGCGGGCGTAGTAGTCGAGCACCGCGACGGCGTACCCCGCGTCGGCCAGCCGGCCGGCCTGACGCAGGACGTAATCGTTCACGCCGGCGATGGCCGTGGTCAGCAGGACCGCGGGCCGCTCCCCGCCGTCTGCGCCGACCACGACTCCGCCTGCTCCGTCGGCGTTGAACCGGACCTCGGTGAACCGCTCGTGCCGCATCGGGTCAGCCCTCGCCGCCCATGTCGCGGGTGACGCTCCAGGACGGGCTGGTGCCCGTCACCATGTGCCGGATGTTCTCCTGGCCGAGCGGTTCCTCCCAGAAGAGAGTCCGGCTCACGGCCATCATGGGCATGTCCTGGACGACGTACATCAGCGTGTCCTCGTCCCCCTCGGCGTAGTGCGCGTGGTACGCCCACGACGGGCAGGCGAGGGTGTCGCCCTTCTCCCAGTGGAACTTCGTCCATGTGGACCCGGCCTCCTGGACTGCGGTGTATCCGCTGCCCTGCAGGATGTGGTAGATCGCGACGGAGTTGTGCCGGTGCGGGGGCACCTCCTCACCCGGGTGGACGAGCTGCCAGCCGATGAAGATGAACGGGGACGCGCCGACGAGCTCGCCGGTGTCGCCGTTGACCGTCGTGCAGAAGCGCCGCTCCGCCTCCCGCAGCGGCTCCTCGGCAAGCCGGTCGAGCGTCGCCTTCACGTCGGAGAACTTCCAGAACGCGGGCCGGGTGTCCTGCTTGCGGACGACCTTGAAGTAGTCGTCGGCGTCCAGCACCTTCGCCGTCTCGTTGCTCTCCCGGACCGAGCGCATCTTCGGCAGAAGCTCGCGGTACTCCTCGATGCTGATCGCCCGGCCGGACTTCTCGTCCGCGCCATTGCCCTGTGCGGCCATCGTCTCACCTCGTAGATCGACCTGATTCACTCACTGCTTAGGTAAGTGCTTAGCTAAATAAGGCCACGCGGGTCCCCCGCCTGTCAAGACCGCGGGACGAGCGGACGGGACGGGTCGCGGCCGGGCCGGGGATGGGACGCCGGCGAGGTATGCTCGCCCGGTAAACACGCGGTGACCACGCAAGGGGATCGGTGTCACTACGCCACGCTGCTCTCGCCCTCCTGGCCGCTCAGCCGATGACCGGCTACGAACTCGTCCGGTACTTCGACGACACGGTCGGCCTGATGTGGGCCGCGTCGGACAGCCAGATCTACCCTGAACTGCGGCGGATGGAGGCCGACGGGCTGATCCGCGCGGAGACGATCCCGCGCGGCGAGCGGGCCGAGAAGCGCCTCTACAAGATCACCCCGCGCGGCCGGGCACGGCTGCGCGCCTGGACCGGGGAATCGCTGCCCTACCCGCCGGAGCGCGACGTTCACCGGCTCCAGATCACCTACGGCGAGTTCACCAGCCTCGAGAACGTCCGCAAGCACCTGAACGAGCACCTCGACCACTACACCTGGCGGCGGAACCAGTGGGTGAAGCTGCTGGAGACCATCCGGTCGGAGCAGTTCCCGCTGATGCGCGCACGGCTCGACAAGAGCCGTCCCGAACTGCGCCGCCGCATCATCGCGTTCAAGGCGCTCGCGCTCGAAGGCCAGGTCGCCCACGCCGACGCCGAGATCGCGTGGGCCCGCCGCGGCCTCCAGTTGATCGACGACCTCGACCGCACCGAGGCCGCCGGCACCGGGCCCCGCGACGACTCCTGACCCGGCACCGCCTCAACCGACACCGCCTGACTGACGCCTCGAACAGAGTTCGACGGCGCGTGCGGCGCTGCGCTCGACCTTCCCCGAACGCCAGACTTTGATCACCGTTCGGAGCCGCGGCGGCACACCGGGCATTGACAAATTCAGCAGCCGCTTATTTTATGAACCGCATGAGCGCGGAGGGCAGGCGGCGGCGGGGGCGGCCGCGCAAGGGCGAGGAGCAGGACACGCGGCGGCTGCTGCTCGACGCGGCGCTGGACCTGTTCGCCCGGCAGGGGTACGCGACCACGACCGTGCGGCAGATCGCCAACCTCGCCGGGGTCCACGACAGCGCGATCTACTTCCATTTCGAGAACAAGGACGCCATGTACGCGGCCTTGTTCGACGAGATGGGCCCGCCCTCCCTCGAGGCGCTCTGCCCGGACCTGGACGCGATCGCGGCCACGCCCCCCGACGAGGCCATCCGCGCGCTGGTCGAGCGGCTCCTGCGGGTGTGGCTCAGCCCACGCGGACGGCGCTACGCCGGCGTCATCCTCCGGGACGGCGCCGGCCGGCAGGGCGCCCGCGGGCTGGCCGAGGCCATCGAGGCGGCGCGGCACCGGCTGGCCGGCCCGTTCAAGGCGTGGCAGGCCGCCGGCCTGATGCGCGCCGACCAGCCCGCCGGGCAACTGGTGTGGGAGCTCATGGCCCCCCTCGACGTCATCTGGTTCCTACGCCTGCGTCCCGACGCGTCCGACGAAGAACTCGCGGCCGCCGAACGCCAGGTCGAGGCACACCTGGACTACTTCCTCGCCTGTACCACCATCAAGGAGGAGCGCCCGTGACCGTTCACGACACTCAGGTACTGGTGGTGGGGGCAGGGCCCACCGGATTGACCGCCGCGCTCGAACTGCGCCGGCAGGGCGTCGACTGCATCCTGATCGACCAGCGGACCGAGCCGGCGCGGTACTCGCGGGCTCTCGTCCTGCAGGCGCGGTCCATGGAGCTGCTCGACATGCATGGGCTCACCGAAGGGATGGTACGCGACGGGTACCTGGCCCCGGGGTTCAACTTCGGCGCGGACGACCGCACACCGATCATCGTGGAGATGTACCACACCGGCAGCGGCTTCCCATTCATGCTGACCCTGTCGCAGGAGGAGATGGAGCGAGTCCTCACCGCGCACCTCGAACGGACGGGCGGCGGAATCCGCCGCGGGCTCAAGCTCGTGCGCGCCGAGCAGCGGCCCGACGCGGTGATCGCCGAGGTGACCGACGCCTTCGGCGCGCACAGTACGCTGAGCGCCCGGTATCTGATCGACTGCAGCGGGACGCACAGCGTCCTCAGCGGCGAGTACGGGACGACCGAGCGGAGCAAGCTGTTCGGCGGATCCGCGCTCATCGCGGACGTACTGGTCGAGGGCGACCTGCCGCGCGGGTTCGTCAGCCTGCACACCAACAAGCGCGGCGGCCTGGCGCTGCTGCCGTTCCAAAACGAGTACGTCCGGGTCATCGCCTTCGACATGGGCAAGATGGACGTCCCCCACACGACGCCCCTCGACCTGGCGGACGTCCAGGAGACGGTGGACGCGATCGTCCCCTACCCGCTCCGACTCAGCGACCCGCAGTGGATCACCAGGTTCCACTCGCAGCACCGGCTGCTGGAGACGTACCGCGCGCAGCGGATCTTCTTCGCCGGCGACGCGGCGCACATCTTCATCCCGGTGGCCGCCCAGGGCATGAACACCGGCATCCAGGACGCCTTCAACATCGCCTGGAAGCTGGCGTACGTGTGCCAGGGCCGGGCGCCGGAGTCGCTTCTCGACAGCTACCACGACGAGCGCCACCCCGTCGGCGCGCAGACCCGCAGGATCTCGGACAGGCTCTTCCGGATCTTCATCAGCCAGGCGCGGTCGGCGGCGTACCGGAAGGTCAGCAGCCGAGTACTGTCCACGATCTTCTCCAGGAGGCACGTGCAGAACCGGATGAGCGGCCGCGTCACCCAGACCGGGGTGAACTACCGGCACGCGGCACTGTCGAAGACGCAGCGCTTCGGCGGCGTGCGCAAGGCGGCCCTCAACGCCGGGGACCGGGTCCCCGACCTCGACCTCGCCGACGCGGGCGGGCCCGGCGTCCGCCTCTACAACCTCATGCGCGCACCCGGCTACACGCTGGTCGGCTACGCGTCGTCCTACACCGCCAAGGCGAAGAGGGTCGCGATGGTCGCCGAGCTGACCGCGCTGAAGCACCGCTACGCCGGAGTGCTGCGGTGCCTGATGGTTCTCGGCGAGGGGCTGCCGGAAACGGGCGACGTCCCGACGCTCCTGGACGCGAGGCGCGAGCTGCTCCACAAACTCGGCGCGAGGCCGGGCGACCTCTTCCTGATCCGGCCCGACGGCTACCTCGCCTTCCGCACCAACGCCCCGGACGACCTGGACGGCCTTCTCGCCCCCTGGCTTACCCCCGCGCCCGTCGAGGCACCGACCGCCTGACGGCGATAAGCCGCCGGCGCTCGCGGCCGGCCCCGTGGGCCGCGAGCGCCGGCTCTCAGGGCGCGTAGATCCAGAAGTCGCCGATCAGGGCGGCGCCGGGCGCCGGGAGCGGTCCGGGGACCTGGAGGCACCAGAACGGGTGCGGCTCGTCCCCGTACCGCGCGGCCCAGGCGGCGGTGACTCCGGGGAAGTCGCGCACGTCGGTCACGAAGTACTGAGCGCGGACGGCGTTCGCCATGGACGTGCCCGCCGCCGCGCACAGCGCGTCGGCATGGTCGTAGATCGCGGCGGCCTGGACGTGACCCGCGTGCGCGAGGCCGTCCAGGGCCTGCGACGTTCCCGCGCCGGCGACGGCACCATCCGCCGCCACCCCGAGCAGCCCCGAGGGGAAGAGGAAGTCGCCCGCCCGCACGCACGGGCCGAAGGCGGCGCCGCGCGGCAGCCCGGCGTCGACGACCGCCTTGCGCCGCGCCGTCCCGTCCCGCAGCGCGACGAGGTTGATCTCGACGCGCCCTCCGGCGATCCGGAACCCGGCGGCCGGGACGACGGTGAGGGCGCACGGGACGCCACCGAGGTGCTCGGACCACACCTCCAGGAACTCCGGCAGATCATCGGCGTCGCCGAGGTAGACCTGCGCCTTGACGGCCGCGTCCCACGACGACCCGGCCGCGTCGAGGACCGGGGTGAGCTTGTGGACGATGAGGTGCTCCGTCTGCCGCCGGATCGGGCTCGCGCCCCAGCGCATCCCCGCGGGGACCGCGGCGCGCGGGTCGAGCGACTCACCGCCAGCGCTCGCCATCTGGCCGGACACGAAGACGAAGTCCCCGCACGCCACCGCCGGGGCGACGCCCTGCCAGCCGCCGGCCTCGGACCCGGGCGGGCGGACGGCCTCGGCATCGTGCCCGGCGTCGGGGCGGACGGCGATCAGCCCCGCGGACACCGAACTCGTCGCGGCGAAGCAGCGGTCCACGATGACCGACGTACTGGCCGGGATGTGGTCGCCGCAGACGTGCCGCCGGGCCCGGTGGTAGGGGTTGACCGCTTCCGGGCTCGCATAGAACTGGTCGACGCGCACGCCCCGCGACCAGTCGGTGCCGAGGTCGCCGAGCAGCCGCCGCATCTCCGCGAGGACGAACTCGCCCTCCCGCCGGAGCCGCGACTCCCCGAGCCCGGGCGTGCTCCCGTCCATCGCACCGGTGGACGGGTCGACGGCCTCTAGTCCCGTGACGAACACCCACCGCCCTGCGGCGACGGCGGGGGCGTAGCGGACGCCCGTCCCGGCGAGGTCCGGCACGACGGTCTTCACGACGCCGGTCATGCGCCCTC